>CANHPN010000010.1 GCA_947462535.1 Akkermansiaceae bacterium
AAGGCGGTGCACGAATACAGCCCGCGGCGGCAGAAGGAGATGATCACCATCAACTGCGGTGCCATTCCCGAAAACCTGTTGGAAAGCGAGCTTTTCGGTCACGAAAAAGGCTCGTTCACCGGCGCCATCGCCCGCCGCGCGGGACGCTTCGAGCAGGCGGACGGCGGCACGCTTTTCCTCGACGAGATCGGCGACATGCCGCTTTCCATCCAGGTGAAACTCCTGCGCGTGCTGCAAGACGGGTCGTTCTCCCGCGTCGGAGCCAACGAGACCCTGACCACCGACGTGCGGATCGTGGCCGCCACGCACAAGAATCTATCCGACGAAGTCGCCGCCGGCCGTTTCCGCGAGGATCTCTATTATCGACTCAACGTCGTGGAGATCAAGATCCCCGCGCTGCGCGAACGGCTGGAGGACATTCCGCTGCTGGCCGAGTATTTCCTCCAGCGCATCACCCGCAAGAATGGCATGGCGCGGATCCGCATCTCGGCGGAAGCCATTGCCACCTTGCAGACCCACAACTGGCCGGGCAACGTCCGCGAGCTGGAGAACACCATCGCCCGCGCCTGTGCGCTCGCCTCGTCGCAAATCCTCCTGCCCGCCGACATCCCGCTCGCCTCGGCACCGCGCAGATCGCCGGCCGGTTTCGCCGCGGCGATGGACCAGTTGATCAACGCCGCCCCCACCGGAGAGGACTTCCTCGCATGGCTCAACGCCGAAATCGCGGCGCGGGTGCTAGAACGCTCCGACGGCGACCTCAAGGAAGCGTCCAACATGTTGAACGTTCCCCTCGCCGAACTCCGCAAACTGCTAGCCCGGAAAAAATAAAAGGCTGCCCGGCCTCGGCGATGCCGGCGACCGACTTTTCGGAACCTGCCGCTGAGCCGCGGTTTTTCAATGATCCGGGCTGGCAAAGGCGCGATTCCGCTTTTAGCCTCCGCCCGTCCGATGAAGTTGTGGCCTCTTTTCCCGCTATTCCTGCTCGCCCAGCAGCCATCCCTGCTTGGCCAGGGTCTGGCCGCGCTCACGCGACAGGGGGATGAGGCGCTGAGCGACGGATTGTGGGAAGTCGCGGAACTGCATTTCCGGGAGTGCCTCGCCGCCCCCTCGCTCACCGCCGATGCGAAATCAGCGATCGTTGTCCGCCTCGCCGAATCCCTGATCCGGGCCGGAAATCCCTCGGAAGCCCTGGAGTTGCTTGAGCAATCAGTGGTGGCGAAAAATCCGGAAACGCCGTTCTGGAAAGCCCAGGCACTTGCCGGGCAAAACCGCTTTTCCGAGGCCGCCGGAATGTTTTCCGAGCTGCTGGCGAACCCCGCCTCGCCGCATCGCACCGCAACCGGGTTCACCTTGGCGAGCCTCCACATGGCGCTCGGGCAAGCCGACGCCGCGCTCGACTCGCTTGCCAAACTCATCCCGGAATCCGATGCCGCCACGCGGGTCAAGATCCAGCTCTATCAAGTTGAAATCCTGCTCGATCTCAAGCGCCCGGCGGATGCCCGCCAAGCCATGCCTGGCAGCCAGGCGCTCGCCGTGAAAGACCGCCCGCTCGCGGCGTTTCTCGATGCCCGACTGCTGCTCGACGAGGGACGCCACACCGATGCGGAAGCCGGCTTTCAAGCGCTCGTCAACCACCCGCAAGGCCAATCCCTCACCCACTATCACCTGGCCGCCATCGGCCTCGCGGATGCCATCGACGCGCAGGGAAATCCGGAAGCCGCCGCCAACTCCCTGCTCGCCTTCCTTGAAGAGCACACCGACTCGCCGCTCCTCGACGCCATCTTCCAGCGGCTCCTCCAGTGGCTGCCCGAAAAACCCGCCACCAGCGATCCGATCCTCGAGCGCGTCGCCCAATGGATCACGCCGCCGGTCCTGCCCGTCATCGGCCCCGTTGCCACGACTCCCACAGACACTGGCTCGGCCGCTGTCGGCGCCTGGCCCACCTACGCCGCGCCTAACGATCTGACAGACCTGCTCGTGTTTTCCATTTACACCCGCGCCATCGGGCTCCATCGCATGACCACTCCGGAATCCCGGGGCGAGGCCAAGCACTTGCTGGGCCGCCTGCTCGTTGAATATCCCGACCATCGGGCAGCCAACCGCGCGCTCTACCAGCTTGCGCGCTGGTTTCTCGACGACGGCTCCACCGACCAGGCGTTCGCGATTCTCGACACCTTCCTGGACACCGCGAAGTCCCCCGCCCTCAAGGGCGAAGCCGTATTTCTCAAGGCCCGTGTCGCCGCCAAGAACGGAGATTTCAAACAAGCCATCCAGTTGTTCGACGAGGCCGCGCTCGCCCTAACCGACGATCAGGCGCGGGCCGCGAAGCTGCAAGCCGCCATCGCGCGACTCCGCAGCGGAGATATCAAAGGAGTCACCCTCATTCAGCAGCAAGGTGCCCCCCCGGACGCGGCGCTTGAAGCTGACCTCGAACTGGAAAGGGCGCTCTCCTCCACACCTGCGAGTGCCGCCCGATCGGCGATTGAAGAGTTTCTCACCCGATTTCCGGATCATCCCAGAGCATCCGAAGCACGTCTGGCAGCACTGGAAGCGGCCCTGGCAAGCATCCCTCCCGACCTCGCGTTCGCCAAGGCGCAGCTGGAAATCCTGTCCGCCGCGGCGGAAAAGTCCATCGCGCTGCCCGCCCCGCGACTCGCCCTGGCCCGGCTTCATATCTCCGATCTCTCTAACGATTCCGCCGCCACCATCGCCACCGCCCGATCCATCATCGACACCTATCCGGCCGACCCCGCCGCAGCCGAGGCGGCCCTCACTCTCGGACGGAATCTCTTCCAGACCGGCAGCTACAATCCGGCCCGGCTGGTGCTTGAGAAACTCGCGGCGGCGGACACCGATCCCGCCCGCGCCCAGACGGCATGGTTGTTAGCCGCGCGGGCCGCAGCGCTTGGCGGCACCCCGCAGTCCAAGGAGGAAGCGCTGATTCTTTTCGACAAGGCGGTCGATTCCAATGGACCGGTCAGCGCCATCGCCGCCCTCGAAAAAGCCCGCCATCTCATCGACATCTATCGACTCGCGGAAGCCTCGGCGTTTCTCGCGAAATGGACCAGGACACTTCCCGCCGACGACCCGCTGCACCTCCCCGCCGGGCTACTGCTAGGTGAGGCGCTGTATGCCCAGGGTAGCAGCAATCCGGCATCGCTGGTCGAGGCGCTTGAGGTTTATGACAAGCTCCTCGCCCGGGCCAAAACCCAACCCGCCCTGCTGAACCGCCTGCAGTATCTCCGCGGCACCACGCTCGAACAACTGCCTGACGAAAAGGACGCTACCAAAAAGCGCGAGAAACAAGCGTTCCAGGCCTATCACTCCGTGCTCGAAACCCTCACGCCGCCTGCGGAATGGGAATATTTCGAACGCTGCGGTTTCCGCGCCCTCGCCCTTCTCGAAAAAGCCGAACGCTGGCCGGTCGCCATTACAGTTGCCAAAAAAATCGCTTCCTTCAAAGGTCCCCGCGCTGAAGAAGCCGCCACCCGCGCCAGCCAGCTCCAGCTCAAACACATGATCTGGGAGGACTGATCGGGTAAACGCTCAAATACTGAAAACTTAAAAACTGAAATTCCTTATGCCAAACCTCCTCGTCACTGGAAAATCCGGCCGCATGGGCCAAGCCGTCATCGAAGCCGCCGCCCAGGCGCAGCTCACCGTCGCCACCACCCATGACGCCGGCGAGGACCTGGAATCGGCGATTTCCAAAGCCACCTGCGCCATCGACTTCACGATCCATTCGTTCACCACCACGCTCGTCGAGGCGGCCGTCAGGCACGGCACCAGCCTGGTCATCGGCACCACCGGCCACACCGACGCCGAGCGCGCGGTGATTTATGAAGCCGCCAAATCCATCCGCATCGTCTATGCCGCGAACTACTCCGTCGGCGTGAACACCCTCTTCTGGCTCACCCGCCACGCCGCCCGCATCCTCACCCAGGACCGCTTCGACATCGAAGTCACCGAGATGCACCACAAGCACAAGATCGACGCGCCCTCCGGCACCGCCCGCCGCATTTTGGAAATCCTCAACGAGGAAACCGGCACTTCCTATCAGGACGACGTCGCCCACGGCCGCTTCGGCAACATCGGCCCGCGCAAGCCGAGGGAAATCGGCATGCACACCCTCCGCGGCGGCGACGTGGTGGGCGACCACACCGTGGTCTTCGCGGCGGACGGCGAGCGCGTCGAGCTCACCCACAAGGCTTCCTCCCGTATGACCTTCGCCGCCGGCGCGGTGCGCGCGGCGTGCTGGTTGGAAGACCAGCCGGTCGGCCTCTACGACATGCAGGACGTGCTCGGCCTCGCCTAATCGATTCATCTGTCAGATTTCAAGACTCCCTTCTTATGCACCCGATCCACATGCTTCCCCTGCTGCTCGTCCTCACCGCCTGCGAGCTGCGGAAATCCGAACCCGCAGTCCGGACACCCGCCCCCCCTGCGGAATCAGTGGCCCCTCCCCGCGCGGATCTCAAGACCTCGGTCGTCCGGATCAACTCCACCCAGCAGTCGTGGAATCCCGGCCAGCCTTGGGAAAAAAGCCCGCCGACCCAGCGCCGCGCCCTCGCCGCCATCGTCGGCCCGCAGCGCGTCATCACCACTTCGGAACTCGTCGCCAATGCCACCTACCTCGAGTTCGAATCGCCCGACGGCACCCATTTCGCGCAGGCAAAAGTCATCGCCGTGGACTACGAGGCGAACCTCGCCCTGCTAGGCCCGGCCTCCGAGACGGAAGGAAAGCTCCTGTTCGAAAAAACCACCCCCTTGGAAATCACCGCGCCCCCGAAAATCGGCCAGGCCCTGGAAATCCTACAAATCGAGGAAAACGGCCAGACGCTCCTCACCCCCGGCAGCCTCCAGAGCATCGACGTCACGTCCAATTTCCTCCCCGGCCACGGCTTCCTCACCTACCTCGTCAAGGCATCCATGCAGAGCGCCGCTAGCAGTTATTCGCTGCCCGTCGTCCACGATGGGAAACTCACGGGCGTGCTCATCAGCTATAATTCCAAGGACCAGATCTGCGACGTCGCCTCTACCGACATCATTTCCCGATTCCTCCAGGAAAGCGCGGACGACGACTATCAGGGATTCCCCAGCCTCGGGATTTCCATCGCCCGCACCGAGGACGCGTCGTTTCGTCAATGGCTGAAACTCGCCGACGACCAGGGCGGAATTTACATCCAATCCGTCCGCAAGGGCGGCGCTGCCGAGACCGCAGGCGTCAAAAAGGGCGACGTCCTGCTCGCCATCGATGGCCAGGCGATCGACCGCCGCGGATACTATCAGCACCCGCACTACGGCAGCCTGTTCTGGGGCCACCTGATCCGCGGCGAGAAGTCCACCGGCGAGTCCGTGACCCTCTCGCTGCTGCGCGAGGGCCAGCTGCTGGAAATCAAACCCGTCCTCACCCGCGAAGAGGAGAGCGCGCGCCTGGTGCCCGCTTATAATTTCGGCAAGGCGCCTAACTATCTCATCAAGGGCGGCCTCGTCTTCCAGGAACTTTCCCGCCCGCTGATGGAAGCCTTCGGCGAGAACTGGCAAAGCCGCGCCCCGCTCAATTTCCTCGACGCCATGGAGAATCCCGAGAAATACGAGGACAAGATGAACCGCGTCATCTTCCTCAGCGGTGCCATCCCCACCCCCGCCACCATCGGCTACGAAAGCCTGCGCAACCTCATCGTCCGCAAGGTCAACGGCAAGGAAATCAAGGACATGAAAAGCCTCATCGCCGCGTTCAATGGCAACATGAACGAGCGCCATTCCATCGAGTTCGCCGAGGAGGACTTCACCGTCTATCTCGACGAAGCGGTCTCCACCGGCGTGGACGCCCAACTCCTCCAGCGCGGCATCCCCCGCCTGTCCCGCGCGGAGTGAGCGGTCAAGCTCGGCGGGCGTGAACTCACCGAGCTGGTTCGTGTCGCAAAAATGGCAGAATCTCGACATCAGTCCGGAGACGTGATAAGAAAAATCAATTTTCTTTACACGTTCATGGTGACACGATAAGAAAAATCACTTTTCTTTACATGTCTTCTCTCCCGCCACTGCCGTTGAAAAATCTCGCCTCGCTGGACACCCGCGAGGTTTGGATGGCGTTGACGGAGGCGCACCGGCAGGTGGCCGAGTTGAAAGGCTTGTGCGAATCCCTGCCGAACCACGGAATTCTGCTCGATACGCTGTCCATCCAGGAAGCCAAGGACAGCTCGGAGATCGAGAATATCATCACCACCCACGATGAAGTGTTCGCCTCGGACGAGGATTCCGCCGCATCGCCCGCCGCCAAGGAAGTGCGGCACTATGTTTCGGCCCTGCGGGTGGGATTCTCCGCCGTGCGGAGCGAGGGGCTGATTCGTTTGGAGACCCTGTTGGCAGTGCAGGCGGAGCTGCAACAAAACCGTGCCGGACTGCGCACGCTGCCCGGCACGGTGCTGAAAAACGAAGCGACCGGCCAAGTTATCTACGAACCACCGCAGGATGCGACCGAAGTGGCTGCGTTGATGGCGAATCTCATCGATTTCCTCCATGCGGATGACGGACTCGATCCGCTGTTGCGAATGGCGGTCGCGCATCACCAGTTCGAGAGCATCCATCCTTTTTATGACGGCAACGGCCGCACGGGTCGCATCCTGAATCTGTTGATCCTCCAGCGCGAGGGGCTGTTGGATCTGCCCGTGCTCTATCTAAGCCGCTACATCACCACCACCAAGGCGGATTATTACCGCCTGCTCCAGACGGTCCGGGAGGAGGACCGCTGGGCGGAGTGGAGCCTCTATTTGCTGCGCGGCGTGGCCCTGACCGGGCGCAGCGCCATTTCTCTGGTGAAGCGGCTCCGTGATCTCATGGCGGAAACGCAGTCGGAACTCCGCAAACAACTGCCCAAGATCTACTCGCAGGATCTTCTCAACAACCTGTTCCGCTACCCCTACACGAAGATCGAGTTCGTGGAGAAGGAGCTCGGGGTTTCCCGCGTGACAGCGGGCAAGTATCTGGAATTGTTAGCCACCGCGGGTTTCGTCCGGAAACAGAAAATGGGTAAAACGAATTTTTACATCAACGAGCCATTGCTGGCGCTGTTGAGCAACGTCAGCCTCAACCACGCGTGACCCTCACCTAAGACCTTGCTTCCGCCGCCCGCCTTGGCGATTCTCCCATCATGAGCCAAGACGTAGTCTCACTTCTCCAGCAGCTTGTCCGCATTCCATCGGTCAATCCCGACAACGCGCCGGGCACCGAGCAGATCGGCGAGGAGACGCTCGCCATCTTTCTCACAGGCTGGCTGGAATCCATCGGCGCGGAGGTGACGCTTGAGGAAATCAAGCCCGGCCGGCCGAACCTGATCGCACGCTTCGCGCCGCTCGACGGGCGCCCGCGAATTTTGCTGGGACCGCATCTCGACACGGTCGGCGTCGGCGGGATGGTCATCGAGCCGTTCGGCGGCGAGATCCGCGACGGGAAAATCTGGGGCCGCGGCGCGTCGGACACGAAAGGGCCGATGGCCGCGATGCTGTGGGCGCTGCACGACCATCAGGACGTGTTGGCGGATTTGCCGGTGGCGGTGGATTTCGTCGCGTTCATGGGCGAGGAATCCGGCCAGTGGGGATCGAAGGATTTCGTGAAACGGCATGGCAAGGATTACACCTTCGCGCTGGTCGGCGAGCCGACGTCGATGCAGGTCGTCCACGTGACGAAAGGCTCGCTGTGGGCGACCTTGCGGGCGACCGGGAAAGCCGCGCACAGCTCGCAGCCGGAGCGCGGGGAGAACGCGATTCTCAAACTCACCCGCGCGCTCGACCAGCTCGACCACCACCTCGGCCACCAACTCGCCACCTTCACCCACCCGGTGCTCGGCCGCTCGACGATGAACGTCGGCATGATCCGCGGCGGCGCGCGCCCCAACATCGTGCCGGATCTCGCAGAAGCGGAAATCGACATCCGCATCACTCCCGCGCTCGCCGCGGAGGGCGGCGCGCTGAAGCTGCTCACCGAAACCCTCGCGTTTTTCGACCTGCCGATCGAAATCTTGAACCCACACGAGAACCCGCCGATGGAAACGGCGGCGGATCACCCGATGATCCAAGCGCTGCTCGCCACCGACCCCGTCACCGGGCTCGCCGGCGCGCCGTGGTTTTCCGACGCCGCGCACCTTTCCAGCGGCGGGATTCCGAGCATCTGCATCGGTCCGGGCTCGATCGACCAGGCGCACACAGTGGACGAGTTCATCGAAATCTCCGCCCTCGAACAAGGAGCCGCGTTTTTGTCTGCCTTCATCGCGGGCTTGAAACGGAGGTAAAGCCGCTGATGCCTTTTGGATCCGCCAAACCCGCCTCGTTCTGATGCTTTCGATTACTCCCCAAGGACAACCTCAAGTATCCGCTAGAGCTCTTCCCGCGGCTGGTGACGGTGGGTCTGGAGACGATGAAGGTGGTGGTGGGACTTCCGAAGCTGGACATTCATAGAGCAGCGCCATGATGAACTACGAAATGACCAAGCACGCACGAAAGGCGCTCGAGGAACGGGAAATCCTGATCGAGTGGATGGAGCGAGCCTTGTCCGAGCCCGAACTAATCCTTCCCGACCCGGAGGATGCCACGGTTGAGCGGCATTTCCGGTGCATCCCTGAATTTGGCAATCGGGTCTTGCGGGTAGCCGTGAATACGGCAGTTGAACCCAACCGGGTTGTGAGTGTATTCTTTGACCGAACGATGAAAGGCAAATTATGAAACTGCATGTAGATCAAGAAGCCGACGCGCTTTATCTGAAGCTGGACGATTCGAAGATCATCGAATCCGAGGAGGTCTCACCTGGAATCGTGCTGGATTTCGACGAGCATAATCAAGTGGTGGGCATCGAGGTGCTTCACCTTTCCCGCAGGACCACGAAGCTGAATTTACACGAACTGCAATACCAGACGGCTTGAATTGAGCTGATCAAATCCGGCGCACTGCTCCGATTGGTTCGGGGGCAGTATCTTGAAACGTCGGTGAAATCCGCGGATTGCGCGCTGTGAAATGCCGTTTACGATGCGCCATGTTTTTCGCCTGTGAGAACGGCCGCTGCAAGACTCCGTGCTGGATGCGGAGAGTGCTGCTGGTCGCCGGAGTCTATCATCTGCTGTTTGCTGCCTGGGCGAATTGCTGGCCGCACCTGTGGTTCGACTGGATCGGCATGGAGCAGCCAAACCATCCGATCCTCTGGCGGACCGTCGGTTTCCTGATGGGATTCATGGGCCTCGGGTTGGTGCTCGCCGCGAAAGATCCGGTCAAACACTGGGTCAT
Organism: Akkermansiaceae bacterium; assembly: GCA_947462535.1. Classification (GTDB taxonomy): domain Bacteria; phylum Verrucomicrobiota; class Verrucomicrobiia; order Verrucomicrobiales; family Akkermansiaceae; genus Luteolibacter. Next base: position 9,276 of record CANHPN010000010.1, read on the forward strand.
GGTGCTCGTCGGATTCACCAAGTTCACGCTCGGGATCATCGCGTTCGGCGTCGGCCTGTTTCAAGGAAACATCCCTCTGCGTTCGATCTGGATGGTGATGATGGCCGACGTCATCTGGTGGGCTCCTTTCGCGGGCATTCTATGGGCTTCCCTGCGGGCCTACGCCGGGGTGCCACCGATGCGGTCCGAGCCGCTGAGCATCGCAGAGGCGGCTGCAAGCTACTCGCTTTCCAACGGGAAAACGCTGGCGCAGGCATCCGAGTCCAAGCTGCTGGCTCTCGTTTTCCTCCGCCACTTCGGCTGCACCTTCACCCGCCAGATCCTCCGCGGCCTTGAGAATATCCAGAAGGAAGCCCATGCCCACGGGGCCGAATTAATACTCGTCCACATGCTGCAAACCGGCAAGGAGACCCGCTACCTCGGCGAGCGCAGCGGCGTCGCCCGCATCGCCGACCCACGCTGCGAGCTCTATCGGGCCTTCGGCTTGGGGAAAGGCGGCTTCCTCGAACTGTTCGGGCCACACGTCTGGTGGCGCGGCGCGGTGGCGCTGTTCAAAGGCTGCGGCGTGGGACACCTCGCCGGCGACGGCCTGCAAATGCCGGGCGCGTTCCTTTTCCGCGACGGGGAAATCATCGCGTCGCAGCCAGCCCACTCGGCCGCGGACTTGCCCGATCTCGCAGGGCTCTTCAAGGCATTGCCCCCGCCGACTGTGAGGAAATGTGGCGCTTCAACGTGATGGCCCTAACTCTTTACTGCCAGCTCTCGCTCAAACCCTTCCCCGCCAGCGGCGGACGCATCGTCAACGTCTCCTCGATGAGCGGCCACCGCGTGCCGCCGTCCGGTGGGTTCTACGCACCCACCAAGCTCGCGTTTAGATCGATCACCGACGCGCTGCGCGCCGAGCTCAAGTCGGTGAGATCGGCGACATCCTGATGCGCAGCGCAGAGCAGCAAATATGAACGCGGCGGAAAAACTGGACAGCCCGGCAGACCCGTTTCACGGTCCGCGCATGGATCTCAAAAACATTTTCGCCCTGCGGGGCACCAAGGCCGTGGTCGAGGAAGGCGCGGATTTCTCCCCGAAATTCGACGCCGACGGCCTCGTCCCGGCGCTGGCGATGGACGCGACGACCCGCGAGCCGCTGATGCTCGCTTACATGAACGAGGAATCCCTGCGGCGGACGCTGGAAATCGGCGAGGCCGTTTATTGGTCACGCTCGCGGCAGGAATTCTGGCACAAAGGCGCGACCTCCGGCCACATCCAGCGGATCGTGGAAATCCGCACCGACTGCGATCAGGACGCGTTGATTCTCATGGTCGAACAAATCGGCGCGGGTGCCTGCCATACCGGCCGGAACTCGTGCTTTTATCGCAAGGTGGTGGCGGCCGTGGGTGGCGAGACGACGAAACTGGAGCTGGTCGGCCCCGGAAAGTCGTTCGATCCGGCGAATGTTTATGGCAAACCATGAATTTCGAGTGATTTCACGGTTGCAATCCCCAAACTGATCCGGTAGCTATCCGCCCCCGCGCATCAGGGCACACCGCAAAGACAGCGCAGGCAGCACATTATTTTCCGCGAAGGAGGACTCCATGCACATCATTAAGAAGATCGAATCAGAGCAATTGAAGCAAGACGTCACCGATTTCAACGTCGGCGACACCGTGAAAGTCCATTGCCGGGTTGTTGAAGGTGGTAAAGAGCGCGTCCAGATCTTCGCTGGCATCGTTCTCGCCCGCGGCGGTTCCGGCGTGAACGCTGCGTTCACCGTTCGCAAGATCTCCTACGGCGAAGGCGTCGAGCGTGTTTTCCCGCTTCACACGCCGCGGATCGCGAAAATCGAAGTCACCAACCGTGGCAAAGTGCGCCGCGCCAAGCTGCACTATCTCCGCGAGCGGGTCGGCAAGCGCGCCCTCCTCGTCAAGAGCGCCGGCAACAACTGATCCCGACAGATCATTTTCCCAAAACGCCCCACCGGATTTCCGGGCGGGGCGCTTTGTTTTTAGCGAGACCCGAGATTTCCGCTTTCCGGCAGCGGATGTCCGCGCCACATTGCCGCCGTGCGCGTTCCCATCCCAGTGGTCATCCTTCTCGCCTTGGTGGTCGTCGGGGTGGGCTGGTGGGGCGGCACCCGACATCTGGATTTCACGACGCCGCCTTCGCACGCGCAGCTGAAGGAAATCCGGGTGAAAATCCAGTCCTCGCTGCCGCAAACCGACCGGGTGGACGATGCGATTTCAGTCCCCGTCGTGGCTCCACCACCGCCGCCTGTCGAGCCACCCAAACCGGTCATCGAGTTCGGCGACCTCTCGCTTCCACCGACCCTGCAAGACTACGCGACGCGCTCACCGGAGGGTTCCGCTCATCTCATCGAAATGGCGACGCGGCTTGAAGAAAAAGCCGAATTCCAACGCGCCTTGCTGGCGTGGGAGCGAGTCATCGATCTCACCCAACCCGATGAAAACCAAGCTGCCAACGCCATTTCAGCGATCAAACGGCTGCGCGCGACCCAGCCGGTTTGGAACGCCAAACCCGAGACCGCCATCACCCTCTCACTGCGTGCCGGCACGGCCGTAAAACTCGCGAAAACCCTCACTCCCGTCCTTGGAGGCGTCGCCCGTGACCTGGAGCGAGCATCCTCGGGCATCGTGAAAATCAATACAACGGTCACCGCCCACAAGATCAGCACCACCACCAAGGGACCCCCGCCCATCGCCATTTGGCTCGCCGGGCCGAACAAAAAATCCCTTTCCACGGAAGTGCGCTCCTTCACCGTGGATTCGCCCCAAACCCTCCGCGACGACGTATTGAAAGCCGTTTTCCAACTCGTCCAAAGTCACCTGCGACGAGCCACCGCCTACACCCCACCCGCCGACCTGGCGGCTGGCGAAAGCCCGCTGGACGCGCTCAACTACCGGCTCACCCGCCTGTGCTGGAGCGAATTCGCCACCACGCTGAACCTGCCGCCCAAAAAAGCCGACTGATCCGCAGTTCGTTCTAAATTTCCAATCACCGCCGAAAGAAACAAATATCACCGCGACCATCGCTCATCACCCGAACACCAAGCCTCTCCCAAAATCACGAAATTGCTCACATCCCTCCTCATCCTCGGCACCGCCATCGGCACCGCCGCCGAAAAAGTCCCGGGCCGCCACGAGTCGCTCAAACAGGAAATCCGCCAGTCGATCGCCCGCGGCAACGCCTGGCTGAAAACCCAGCAGAAGCCTGAAGGCAACTGGGACGACGAGGGCCTCCCCGCATTCACCGCGCTCGCCCTGACCTCGCTCTCCCGCGACCCGAGCCTCGACCGCAAGGCCCCTTTTCCCGAGTCCGTCGAAAAAGGCTTCACCTGGCTTCTCGCCCAGCAGAAGGAAGACGGCGGCATCTACAACCGCGGACTATCAACTTATAACACCGCCACTTCCGTGACCGCGCTCGTCGCCGCCGGACGCCAAGCCTACGAGCCCGCCATCGTCAAGGCCCGCAAGCACCTCATCGGCGAGCAGTGGGACACCGACAAGAAAAAGGAAACCGACAACCCGAACGACGGCGGTGTCGGCTACGGCTCCAAGAACGACCGCGCCGACATGTCCAACACCTACCTCGCCATCGAGGCGCTCGCGCTTTCGAAGAGGGTCATCGAGGACGGCAAACACGGCGACCAGCCGGACCTCGACTGGGACGCCGCAGTCACCTTCCTCTCCCGCTGCCAGAACCTGGAGGAAACCAACGACAGCGAGTGGGCGTCCAACGACCCGAAGAACAAAGGCGGCTTCATCTACGGTCCTAACGAAACCAAGGCCGGCGAGGAGAAGCTTCCTAACGGCCGCACCGCGCTCCGCTCCTACGGCTCGATGTCGTATGCCGGACTCCTCTCGTTCATCTACGCCAAGGTCAGCGCCAACGATCCGCGCGTCGTCGCAGTCAAGGACTGGCTCGCCAAGAACTACACCCTCGCCGAAAACCCCGGACTGGGAACGCAAGGCATCTACTATTACTATCAGACCATGTCCAAGGCGCTCACCGCCGCCAACATCGACAAACTCAAACTCGCAGACGGCACCGAAGCCGACTGGCGCAACGACCTCGGCCACAAGATCCTTGCCGCCCAGCGCGAGAACGGTTCGTGGGTCAACGACAACGGCCGCTGGATGGAATCGAATCCGGTTCTGGTGACCGCCTACACAGTGCTTTCACTGGCGCAGATTTACGACTCGATCCCGGACTAGTTCAACCGTCGCTACGCGACGAAATTTCGGGCCGCGGAATCCGTGGGTTGAAACCCACGGCTAACATCGGGCTGTCACTACGTGACAAGTGGAAGCCTGACCCGCCTGACTGGATTCGACCGGAGGTGCCGCTTGCCCGAACACACCTTTTGAACCCTCGTCGCATCGCGACGCTTGAATGCGGGTGCCGGATACGATATGGAATCGTTCACGATGGCGAACACCCGCACCTCGCTCCACTGCCATTTCGTCTTCAACAACAAAGCCCGAGAACCGTGGATCCCTGCGGAAATCGAACAACACATCTGGTCCTTCATGGGCCGCATCGCCCGTGAAAACAAAATCCGCCCCATCCGGATCGGCTGCGTCGATGATCACGTCCACCTGCTTCTCAACGCGAACACCACGCTGACTCCCAGCAAAATCTCCCAACTCATCAAAGGCGGCTCCTCCACGTGGATTCACAGGACATTTCCCGACATGAAGGATTTCAAATGGCAGGACGCTATGGCGCGTTCACCGTTAGTAAATCGTCCGTCCCCGAAGTCACTCGATATATCAAAAATCAACGTGAGCACCACCGCACCCGCTCGTTTCAAGATGAACACCTCGCATTTCTAGTCCGCCACGAAGTCGGATTCGACTAACGGTTCCTCTGGGAATAACAATCAAGCCAGTGACCACCCACACCGCCCCGCTCACTCCCGCACAGGCGGAAACCCTCCGCCAGGTGCTGGAGCGGCAGGGCTATGATTTCGAAACAAAACCCTACGCCCTGTTCTCCGCGCGCAAGGGCAAGCTCAACGTCACCGTTTACGAAAAGGGACCCAAAGTCCTGATCCAGGGCAAGGACACGGAAGACTTCATCCGCTTCACGCTCGAACCCGAAGTCACCGGCGTGGCGAAGTTAGGCTACGAGGAAATTCTGGAGCCGGACAAATTCGAGCCACACTTCGGCATCGATGAGAGCGGCAAGGGTGACTATTTCGGGCCGCTCGTCATCGCCGGCACCTACACGGACGCCACCATCGCCCGGCGCTTGATCGACGCCGGAATCATGGACTCGAAGCGCGTCACCAGCGCCGCGCGCATCCGCCAGCTTGCAGCCATCATCCGCGAAACGCCCGGCTGCACCACCGCTGTCATCGCGATCGGGCCGGAACGTTACAACTCGATGTTCTCCTCATTCAAAAACCTCAACCGACTGCTCGCCTGGGGCCACGCCCGAGCCATCGAGACGCTCGCCGCCGCACGCCCCGACTGCCCGCGCACCTTGAGCGACCAATTCGCCCGCCCCGAAATCCTCCAGCGCGCCCTCAAGGAAAAAGGCCTAACCCTCCAACTCGAACAACGCACCAAAGGCGAATCCGACACCGCTGTCGCCGCCGCCTCCATCCTCGCCCGCGAGCGTTTCATCGACTGGATGGACAAGACCTCGGCCGCCTGCGGCATCAAACTTCCGCTAGGAGCCTCCGACGCCGTCATCCGCGCCGCCCGCGAACTCGTCGCCCGCGACGGGCCCGAAGTCCTCGCAAAAGTCGCCAAGCTGCATTTTAAAACCACCCACGCCGTGCTCGGAACCACTCCGCCAGATCCATGCGATTAGACATTCCGGTAGAGTCCGATGCGAATCGTCAGCCGATTTTGCAATTTGTTTCCCCGCTGGCACGGAAAGCGCATTGAATTAAACGATTTTTGAGGAGACAAAACCGCCTTCCTCGTAGTTCAATCAGCCCGCATCGTTAATTCTCAACACTTTCCCTACCCTCATGGCCACTATCACCAAACGCGAACTCGTCATCAAAATCACCGATCAACTCGGTGCCAAGGGAATTGAAATCACCCAGCAGGACGTGCTCGAAGTCGTGCAAACCCTCATCGATGAAATCACGGATTCCCTCGCCCACGGCAACGCTGTCGTGATGCGGAATTTCGGGGCCTTCCAAGTCCGCGAGATGAAGGCGAAAATCGGCCGCAACCCGAAAGATCCCGCCAAGGACGTGCCGATCCCCGCCCGCGCTGCCGTGAAGTTCAAGCCCGGCAAGGAGATGAAGGAAAAAGTCGCCACCACTCTCCACGTCATCCGCAAGCGAAAGTCGTGAGTCTCAGCTTTCTCAAAAACCCAGCGCTCCGCCTCGCCGCCATCTGCAGCGTGGCGGTTTTTGTTTTCACCTCCTGCGGCGGCTACCGCGGCTATCAGACCCGCTCCTACACGGTGCGCGGCCAGCACTATCAGCCGATGCCTGTCGATGCGGCGCTCGACTTCGAGGAAACCGGAACCTGCTCCTGGTATAACGAATCATCCTTCTTCGGCCTCAAGCGCGGCAACACCTCGCTCGGCGAAAAAGTCATGCCCTGGCACACCACCGGCGCCCATAAAACCCTGCCCCTGCCCTGCCTCGTCAAGGTCACCAACCTGGAAAACGGCAAGTCCCTCAAAGTCCGCATCAACGACCGCGGCCCCTTCATCGCAGGCCGCCATCTCGACCTCACAACCCGCGCCGCCAAAAAACTCGGCTTCCGCGAAAACGGCCTCACCCGCACGCACATCAAGGTGCTTTCCGTCGGCGACGGCTCCTACAAGCGCAAGAAGCGCGGCTGGTTCTTCTAATCTCGTTTACGACATCGTTCGTTGAGAGGTTTCCTGACCATCGGGTTTCCGGACTTGAACAACCTAAAGCTTCGCCCGCAAACTCCACCCGCTCCCCGCGAACGCTTTCCCTATGTCCAACTCTCCTGAAATTCGCGTCTTCGCCCCCGCCACGGTGGCCAACGTCGCCTGCGGTTATGACGTCCTCGGTTTCGCCATCGACTCCCCCGGCGATGAGATCGTCGTGCGGTTCAGCGACAAACCCGGCCTGCACATCACCAAGATCACCGGAGACAACGGCAAGCTGCCGAAAAACCCCGCGCAAAACTGCGCCGGCGTCGCCGCGCTCGATTTACTCAAGCACCTCGGCATGACCGACCGCGGCATCGAGATGGAAATCCACAAGAAAATGCCCTTCGGTTCCGGCCTCGGCTCCTCCTCCGCCTCTTCCGTCGCAGGTGCCTTCGCCGTCAACCAACTGATCGGTAACCCGCTCAGCAAAAAACAGCTTCTCCCCTTCGCCATGGCCGGCGAGGCCTCGGCCGACGGTGCCTGGCACGCCGACAACGTCGCCCCCTGCCTCTTCGGCGGCATTGTTTTCATCCGCTCCAACGACGAACTCGACTTCGCCCAGATCCCCGCTCCCAAAAACCTGTGGGCCGCCGTCGTCCACCCGGACATCGAAATCCTAACGAAAGTCGCCCGCGAAATCCTGCCCAAGGAAATCCCGCTCGAAAACGCCACCCAACAGATCGGTAACCTCGGCGGCCTGCTCTGCGGCCTCATCCAGGAAGATTACGGCCTGATTTCCCGCTCCATCCACGACGTCATCGCCGAGCCGCGCCGCCAGAAACTCATTCCGGATTTCTACAAAGCGAAACGCGCCGCCCTCGCCGCCGGTGCCCTCGGCTTCTCCATCTCCGGTGCCGGCCCGTCCGTCTTCGCCCTCTGCGAAGGCGAGGAAACCGCCCGCAAGGTCGCCGACGCCGTCAGTAAAATCTTCTCCGCGATCCCGATTGAAAACCAGGCCTACGTCTCGCGGATCAACCCGCGCGGCGTGCATGTGATTGACTAATTGACACTTTTCCCCGCCGTGCTCTATCACTCCACCAACAACCCCGCCCACCGCGTCGGTCTCAAGGAAGCCATCCTGCGCTCGCTGCCGCCGGACAACGGCCTTTACATGCCAGAAAAATTGCCCGTGCTCGGCGCTGGCTTCTGGGAGATCTGGCGTGAGCTCACCTTCCCGGAAATCGGCATCGCCGTGGCGGACGCGTTCTTCGGCGAGGACGTCCCGCCGCAGGCGATCGTGGACATCGTGGAAGGCACCGTCACTTTCGAAGCGCCGTTAGTCACCCTCGGCCCGGGCGATCACATTCTCGAGCTTTTCCACGGCCCCACCCTTGCCTTCAAGGACTTCGGTGCGCGCTTCATGGCCCGCCTGATGGCCTGGCTCACCCGCGGCGAGGACCGCGAACTCACCGTGCTCGTCGCCACCTCCGGCGATACCGGCGGCGCGGTCGCCTCCGCCTTTCACAACGTCCCCGGCACCCGCGTGATCATTCTCTATCCGCAGGGAAAGGTTTCCGGGCTCCAGGAAAAGCAGCTCACCGCCCTCGGCGGAAACATCACCGCTTTGGAGATCCAAGGCTCGTTCGACGACTGCCAGGCGCTCGTCAAATCCGCCTTCCTCGACCGCGAGCTTTCGGAGCGGATGAATCTAACGTCCGCCAACTCCATCAACCTCGCGCGCCTCGTGCCGCAGAGTTTCTACTACATCCACGCCGCCCGCCAGCTCCCGGAGGGCGTCACCCCCACCTTCGTCATCCCGTCGGGAAACTTCGGCAACCTCACCGCCGGACTGCTCGCCATGCAGCTCGGCCTGCCGGTCGATCACTTCGTCGCCGCCACTAACCGCAACGACGTGGTCCCCGAATTCCTCCGCTCCGGCCAATACGCACCGCGCCCCAGCGTCCCGACCATTTCCAATGCCATGGACGTGGGCGCGCCTTCTAACTTCGTCCGTATGCAGGCGCTCTTCGGCGGCTCGTGGGATGCCATCAAAACCCGCATTTCCGGCATGTCCTTCACCGACGACCAGACGCGCGCCGCCATCCGCACCGTCAAGGCGCTCTACGATTACGAGATCGACCCGCACGGCGCGGTCGGCTGGCTCGCCGCCCAGAAATGGCGCGCCGCCCACCCCGCCAGCGCCACCGTCACCCTCGAAACCGCGCACCCCGCCAAGTTCCTCGACGTGATGGAAGCCGAGCTCGGCACCAACTGCATCGAAATCCCCGAGCGCCTCGCCATCCTCGCCCAGCGCGAAAAAGTCGCCACCCTGCTCCCCGCCGACAAGGCGGTCTTCCGCGACTGGCTCACCCGCTGAGGCGCGCATTGGGGCGCCCCCACCATTCCGGCTTGATACTTCGCGGGTAAGAATGAAACCTGCGCCCCCATGTCCGCTGCTGTTCAACACACTCTCGCTGGCCAAGCCACTCTCGAAGGCACCTCTCTCCACACCGGACAGAAGGTCACGCTCACGCTCAAGCCCGCGCCGGAAGGTCACGGCTTCAAGTTCCGCCGCATCGATTTACCGGATGAGCCATTCATCAACGCCTGCGTCGACAAGGTCCAGACCGTCGAGCGCGCCACCACGCTGGCGGAGGGCTCGGTCAAGGTCCACACCGTCGAACACGTCATTTCCGCGCTGACCGGCATGGGCGTGGACAACGCGCTGATCGAAATGGACGCCAACGAGCCACCGATCGGCGACGGTTCTTCCCGCCCTTTCGTGGAGCTGATCAAAAAAGTCGGCACCCTCGCCCAAAACGCGCCACGCAAGGTCTGGGAAATCCGCGAGCCGATCCATTTGGAAACCGGCGACGGCACCATCATCACCATCGTTCCGTGCAAGACGTTCAAAGTCTCCGTCACCAACGTCGGGCCGGAAGGACGCTTCACCCAGTATTTCTCCAGCGAGGTCACTCCCGCCGCCTACGAGAAGGAAATCTGCGCCGCCCGCACCTTCGTTTATTACGAGGACGTCAAGCCGCTGCTCGACAAGGGCCTGATCAAAGGCGGCTCGCTGGAAAGCGCCGTGGTCATCCGCGGCAACGAAATCATGTCGAAGGAGCCCATGCGCTTCACCAACGAGTTCGCCCGCCACAAGGCGCTCGACCTCATCGGCGACCTGATGCTTTCCGGTATCAAGATCCTCGGCCACGTCATCGCGGTGAAACCCGGCCACGGCCCTAACACGATGATGGCGGCCAAGCTCAAAACCGAATACGCCCGAATGCGCTCGATGGTCCCCGCCCCCGTTTCCATCCCCGACGGCGAGAGCGTGCTCGACATCAACGAGGTGATGAAAATCCTGCCGCACCGCTATCCGTTCCTGATGGTGGATCGCATCGTCGATTGCCTCGGCGACAGCAAGTGCATCGCCGTGAAAAACGTCACCATCAACGAGCCCTACTTCGCCGGCCACTTCCCCGGCCACCCGATCATGCCCGGCGTGTTGCAGCTTGAGGCGATGGCGCAAGTTTCCTCGGTGCTGATGCTCCGCAAGCCGGAGAACAGCGGAAAAATCGGTTACTTCATGAGCGCCGACAGCGTCAAATGGCGGCGTCCGGTTTTGCCCGGCGACACGCTCTTCATCGAAACGGAAATCATCAAGATGCGTGGCTCAATCGGCCAGACCCGCGCCCGCTGCCTCGTCAACGGCGAGGTCGTTTCCGAAGCGGAACTCAAATTCGCGCTGATGGACCGCTGATCCGGCATCGCCGCACTGTAATTTCCTGTCGAAAATTTTTTCCCATGTCCACCGAACGCAAGACTCTCGAAGAACGCCACCAGATGTCAGACATCGAGCGGCTCCGCCACTCGTGTGCCCACGTCCTCGCCACCGCCATCTGCCGGCTGTGGCCGGACGTCCAACTCGCCGCCGGCCCGCCGGTAGAGAACGGGTTTTACTACGACATGGACCTCAAACACCGCATCTCGCCGGACGATTTCCCGCGGATCGAGGAGGAGATGAAAAAAGTGGTGAAGGACAACGACCCCTTCGAGCGCATCACCGTCTCCCGCGCCGAGGCACTGGAACTCGCCAAAGCCGGCCGCCTCGGCGCGGTCGCCGACCGCGAGATCGAGAGCATTTTCAAAGTCGATCTCCTCAACGACATCCCCGAAGGCGAGGAAATCTCGATCTTCAAAAACGGCGATTTCTGGGACCTCTGCGCCGGCCCGCACGTCGGACGCACCGGGAATTGCAAAGCATTCAAGGTGATGAGCGTGGCCAGCTCGTATTACAAAGGCGACAAGGACCGCCAGTCGCTGCAACGGATTTACGGCACCTGCTTCAAGAACTCCACCGAATTGCTAGAGCACCTCACCCGCCTCGAAGAAGCGAAGAAGCGCGACCACCGCCGCCTCGGCAAGGAGCTCGGGCTTTTCCACATCGATGAAATGGTCGGCCAGGGCCTCATTCTCTGGAAACCGAAAGGCGCGCTCGTCCGCCGCTCGCTGCAGGAGTTCATCACCCAGGAGCTCGACAAGCAGGGCTACTCGCAGGTCTTCACCCCGCACATCGGCAAGCTCGACCTCTATCGGACTTCCGGCCACTTCCCCTACTATCAGGAGAGCCAGTATCCGGCCATCGCCGAGCGCGACGTGTTGGAAAAACTCGCCGACGAGGACGCGACCTGCGCCACCCTCATCAACGGTCTGTCAGACGGCACCTACGAGGGCTATCTGCTCAAGCCGATGAACTGCCCGCACCACATCAAGATCTACGCGAGCGACCACCACTCCTACCGCGACCTGCCGGTCAGGCTGGCCGAGTTCGGCACCGTTTACCGCTGGGAGCAGTCCGGCGAGCTTGGCGGCATGACCCGCGTCCGGGGCTTCACCCAGGACGACGCCCATCTTTTCTGCACCCCGGACCAAGTCGCCGCCGAAGTCACCGGCTGCCTCGACCTCGTCAAAAAAGTCCTCAACACGCTGGGCATGCACGAATACCGCGTCCGCCTCTCACTCCGCGATCCCGAGTCCGACAAATACGTCGGCTCCGCGGAAAACTGGGACAAGGCGGAAGCCGCCCTCCGCGAGGCCGTACAAACGCTCGGCGTCGAATACACCGAGGAGATCGGCGAAGCCGCGTTCTACGGCCCAAAGATCGACTTCGTCGTCAAGGACGTCATCGGCCGCGACTGGCAGTTAGGCACCGTGCAGGTGGACTACAACCTGCCAGTCCGTTTCGGCCTGACCTACGTCGGCGCGGACAACCAGCCGCACGTGCCGGTGATGATCCACCGCGCGCCGTTCGGCTCGCTGGAGCGCTTCACCGGCCTGCTCATCGAGCACTTCGAGGGGAAATTCCCCGCCTGGCTCGCACCCGAGCAAGTCCGCGTCATCCCGATTTCCGAAAAGACCCTCGAGGCCGCGGAAGCCACCGCCGCCAAGCTCGCCGATGTCGGCGTGCGCGTCTCGGTGGACCGGACTAACGACAAGATCGGTGCCAAGATCCGGCTCGCCCGCCTCGACCGCGTGCCCTACATGCTAGTGCTCGGCGCGAAGGAAGTGGAAGAGGGAACCGTCTCCGTTCGCCACCGCGACAACGAGGATCTCACCACCCTGACGCTGGAGGAATTCACCGCCAGGATCACCACGGAGATCAGGGAGCGGATTCTTTGAAGTGATTTTCGACCTCGAAAAAGAGACTTGCCGATTTTGATCCGCCTCCCTATACACTGCACCTAGACGCACCCAGAAAGGTTGAAAGAAACAATTTCCGCCACCTTTTTGAAGTGATGATCTCCGGCACCCGCCGATTCATGATTTCCCAGGAACGATCCGCTATGAACCTTAAAACCGATTTTTCCAATCGGTTCTTCCCCGCTGTTTGCGATCCATGATCCGGCGTTTGGTCCATCGTTCCGCACCCCTCTTCGCACTGATACCGTGCGGCGGCTTTGTCCGTCCGTGCAGCGGCGCGTCGCATCTACCCACTGGAGGACAAAACCATCGCTAAGCCACAAAGAGATCCAAACAGGGGTCGTTTCCGCGACATGACGCGGATCAACGACCGAATCCGTGCCCCGAAAGTCCGTGTCGTTATGGCTAACGGCGATCAGCTAGGCGTGATGAGTTCACGCGAAGCGCTCGCCAAAGCCCAATCGCTCGGACTCGACCTTGTCGAGATTGCCGGCCAAGTGGACCCGCCGGTCTGTAAGATCGTCGATTACGGGAAATACAAATACGAGCAGGCCAAGCTGAAAAAGCAGAAGTCGAAGAGCGCCACCCGCATGAAGGAAGTGAAATTCCGCGTCGGCACCGGGCAGCACGACTACAACATCAAGCTCGGTCGCGCCGAAGGTTTCCTCGACACCAACCACAAGTGCCGCTTCGTGCTGCAGTTCCGCGGTCGTGAAAACGCCCACAAGGATCTCGGTTTCGTGGTGCTCAACCGGATCATCGAGGACCTCAAGTCCATGGCGCAAGTGGACCAACCCCCCCGCCTCAACGGCCGCGCCGTGGCGATGATCCTTTCCCCGCTTCCCGCCCACCAGCGCAAGCGCAAGTTCCACCTGTTTCATGGCGAACTGATGGAGGAAGACGATTTCGAGCACGAAGAAGGCCAGGACGAGGACATCCCGGAGGATGATTTCATCCCGGATGAAGTGCCTGACGAGATTTCCAACGAGGCTCCTGAGGCCGCGGCGGAGATCGGGAAAGAAGCTTCCAAGTCCTGATTTTTCAATCCTATCTTGGCGGCGGGTTTCAATCCGCCGCCACGTTTTTTTGCATGCTCTATCTTTTCGACATCGACGGCACGCTGGTGGACACCGGCGGCGCGGGAATGGCGGCCTTGAAGGAGGCGACCCGCGAAATTTTCGGGCACGAAGGTCCTCCTCTCGATCTGGCGGGCAGCACGGATCTCGGCATTATCGCTAACATTCACGCCCATTTCGAAATCGAGCCGACGCGGGAACGTATCGACGCCTACTTCGAAGTCTATCACGGCCGGCTGGATTGGAACCTGAACCACGGCGGATTTCCCGGCCGCGTTCTCGACGGCGTGCCGGAATTGCTCGCGGGACTATCAGGGCATCCGGACGCGACCATCGGCCTCCTCACCGGAAACACAGCGGTCGGAGCGGCGGCCAAAACGCGCCACTTCGGGCTGGTCGGCCATTTCCCCTTCGGTGCCTACGGCTGCGACCACGCGGACCGCAACCGGCTCGGCCCGATCGCCCTCGAACGCGCGGCCCGCCACGCGGGCAGGAATTTCACCGCCGCAGAAACCTGGGTCATCGGCGATACGCCGAAGGACATCGCCTGCGCCCATGCCATCGGGGCCCGCTGCCTGGCGGTGGCGACCGGCCAATTTTCCGCAATGCAGCTCGCGGACCACGGCGCGGACCAGGTCGTCGAGACCCTCGGCCGGGCGATCACCTGGGCGTGATTGAAATCGCGGTGAAATTCTCAAAACAAGCCGTTGCATCGTTGCCCGATGTCCGGATATTTTTGCGTCGTCCGATAATCAATCTATCTAATTCCTATGAATACCCGTCGCCGTTTCCTGACCCGCCTCGTAGCCACCGCCGGAATGCCAGCCCTCTTGTGTGGCCGCGTATTCGCCCAAACGCCGCCTCCTCCGGTCAAGCTTGAGGAGAGCGATCCCGTCGCGACCGCGCTCGGCTACAAGGAAGATACCACCAAGGTAGACGCCGTGAAATACCCGGCGCACAAGCGCGAGCAGCGCTGCGACAACTGCGCGCTCTATCAGGGGAAACCCGGTGAAGCCAGCGGCCCTTGCTCCGCATTCGGAGGCAAGCTGGTCACCGCAGCCGGTTGGTGCGCGGTCTATGCGAAAAAGCCGGAGCCGGTGAAGCCGTAATTCAGTCAGACACTTCTATTTCCAACCGCCATCCGCCCCACCCGGCGGAAAGGGATTTTTTCATGCGAATTTCGCGTCGCATGCCCCTCGAATCCCCCTACCTTCCTGGTGATGAGTTCGAGCCCGGCAAGTTCCAACCGCGATCACTGGCTGGCCACCGCCAAACAGGTATCCCGCAAGGTGAATCTCGCCTGGTGGCTCGAAACCCTCTCCGCGCCCCTGCTCGTTGCCGCCGTTGGCGGTGCCGTGGCGCTGCTGGTCGTGAGGCGCGCCTTTCCGCATATCGAGCCTTGGATGCTGGCGGCCTCCGCCAGCGGCGTGATCGCATTACTGGCAATCGGCTGCCGGGCGTGGGCGGCACGGAAATTCGAGCGCCCCGAACAATCGCTGGTTAGAATCGAGGCCGCCATGCGCTTGAGAAACTCGCTCTCCGCCGCCAGCGCGGGCGTCGCCCCGTGGCCGACGCCGGTGGAGCGGATCGATGCGGGGCTGGCCTGGCAGTGGCCGCGCCTGCTGATCCCGCCGCTGGGCGCGCTGATCATGTTAACTGCGGGCCTGTTGATCCCCATCACGGGGCGCAGCCTCAATCCTGCGGGTCCGCCGGAACAGCCCCAGGCCTGGAAACAACTCAGCGCCGAGCTCGACCAACTCACCAAGGAAGATGTCGTCGATGAGGAATATCTCGAGGAAACGCGCAAGAGGCTCGCCGAGCTGAAATCCCAGGAAGAGGAGCAGTGGTTCAGCCACTCGTCGCTTGAAGCCACCGACTCCTTGAAGAAATCCCACCGCGCCGAGGCCGAGCGCGTCGAGCGTGAAATCGGTCGCGCGGACAAGGCGCTTGCGACTCTCGAAAAAAACGCCGGAGCCTCTAACCAGGCCGAGAAAAACCGGCTGGTGGAGGAATTCGACCAGGCGCTCCAAGGACTTCAAAACGGCGCGATGAAGCCGAACCCGGCGCTGCTCGAACAGATGAAACAACTCGATTTGAAAGACATGGCCAAGCTCACGCCCGAGCAGATCGAACAGCTTCGTGAAAATTTGAAGAAGCACTCCGAGGCCATGAAAAACGGCAATGGAGAGGGTGAAGGCGAGAATTGGTCGGATGAACTGCTCGCCGGAGAGGGCGAGGGCGAGGGCGAGGGCGAAGATCCCGGCAAAGGCGGGGTCGACCGCGGGCCGGGCCACTCGCCCGGAGTGCTCGGCACGGAAAATGACCTGCTAGAAACCGGCGTGCTAACCGGACTCGAAGCTAAAGACCTCTCGCGGACCACTCCCGGCGATTTGCTGGAACTGCAGGACGGCGAGCACGAGGTGGATCAATCCCCATCGCGAATCTCCCAAGGCGGAAGCACCGAGGCCACCGGCAAAGGCGGCGACCGCGTCTGGCGCGACGCGCTTGATCCCGCCGAGCAGCGGACTTTGAAGCGGTTTTTCGAGTAGCACCCTCCGCAAGGGAATCGTCCGCCAGCCAGCGGCATTCTATTCGCGCAGCCGTTTCAGCAATTCTGAATCGGGAAGCAGACAGTGATTCGCCGGGCCCATGATCCGGTGGCGATTGTCCGCCACCCATTGATAGACCGCGTCGCGCAGCGGCTTGGGGATGAAGCGGGCGAGCGTGAAAATCCGCCACGCGCCGCCGAGGGCGCGGGCGAGCTCGATCAAGGCGTCGCCACGCAGGAAGACTTGGCCGTCGGATTCGCGAAGGAGGACCATCGTGCCGCCGGCTTGGTTAGCGTATTTCGTGAATCCCATTTCCGCGGCAAATTTCCCCTGTAAGGGCGCGAAGGCCACCTGCCGGCGCTTGTCATACCTCACGACCCGCCGCACCGACGCCCAGCAGAACGCGCAGTCGCCATCGAAAAAAAGCACCCAGCCCATGCAGGGAGCCTAATCGCCCGCCGCCGGAAAAACCAACGCGGGAATTCTATTCCTTGCCAAGCCGGGCCAATTCGTTAGCCTGTTCAAATGAACGATCCCGACCGGCTGAGTCCCCGTATCCAGGACATGCCATACGACCAGCGGCCGCGGGAAAAACTCGCGGCGCTCGGGCCCGCCGCCCTGGACAATGCCGAACTGATGGCGCTGTTCATTGCCACCGGGATGAAAGGCCGCAGCGCGATCGAAATCGGCCGGGAGTTGATCGCGAAATACGGGTCGATGGCCGCGCTCGGCGGTCTGCCGGTCGCTGAGTTGTCGGAAATCAAAGGTCTTGGCCTGGCAAAAGCCTCGAAACTCGCAGCGGCCTTCGAGCTCGGGACCCGCGTGGCCCGCGAGCAACTGCGGGATGTCTCGCTCGAGACGCCGGAGCTGATCCATAATTTTTTCGGGCCGCAGCTCCGGCATTTATCCCAGGAACAAGTCGTGGTGGCGGTGCTCGACACGCGCTTGCGGCATGTGGCGACCACGGTCGTCTCGGTCGGCACCGTCAACGATTCGAGCGCGCATCCGCGGGAAATCCTCCGCCCGGTGATCACCCGCGGCGCTTACGGATTCATTTTGATTCACAACCACCCCTCGGGCGATCCCAGCCCCAGCCGCGCGGATGAAATCGTCACGCGGCGGATGGTAGAGGCGGCGAAACTAATGCAGGTTTGCTTCCTCGATCACGTCATCATCGGCAGACCATCGCCGGGACGGGCGGCTTATTATTCGTTCCGCGAGGCGGGCGTAGTGCCCTGAGTTGCTTTTCGAAATCTGCAGCCCTAGGCTCCGCCGAAATTCCGCATGTATCGCCTCCACCTCACCCGGAACCTGCGCACTCTCGCATTCCTGCTGATCTTTTCGGCGGTGCTGGGAGTCATCGGCGTCCTGTGGTGGGCGAATCACACCGGTCTGCCAGAGCCGTGGCGCGCCGCCATCGAGCGCGAAGTCGCGAAACAGGGAGTGCATCTCAAGATCGGTGGTTTGCACTACGCCGTCCTGCGCGGAATCATCGCCACCGACGTCAGGGTCTTTTCCGAACCCGAACACCTGCGGGAAATTTCCCGCCTCGAGCGCGTCATCCTCGACCTCGACAACACCAAACTCGCGCGCGGCATCATTCACCTCAAGAAGATCCAGCTCGATGACGCCAGACTCGCCCTGGCCGTGGACTCGAACGATCCCGAGTCCGAAACCCTCGACATCACCGACGCCAACGGGACCGTCTTCATGCCCGGGGACCGGCGTCTGGAAATCCGCGACGCCCATGGGAAAATCGCAGGAATCGACATCACCCTCAACGCCCGCCTCATCGGCTATCAGCAACAACGAAACCAGGAGGCCGACGAGTCGGACATGGGCAAGAGACGGATCCTGCTCGCACAAGTGATCCACGAGCTGGAGAAATGGAATTTTGATAGAAACCACGCTCCCACCCTGCAAATCACCGCCGAGGGCGACATCAACGACCACTCCTCGATCACCGCGAAAATCAGCTTGCGGATCAACGGTATTGAGAAAAACGGCCACGTTCTCGACGAGGTCACCGCCGAGGCGGACATGGCCGGCGACGTGCTCACCGTCACCTCGCTCCGCGCGACCGACTCACGCGGGGTGTTCGAGGGACACATCGACTATAACCTGCGAGACCGCGAGGGTCGCTTCGATGTGTCCTCCTCGCTGGAGGTTCCACAACTCCTCACCGCATGGCTCGGGCTGCCCGCACTTCACGACGTTTCCATCGGCGGAAAACAATGGTTGGAAGCAGAGGGGGATTTCCAACTGAATGAAAAAAACGTGCCGCAGATCAAGCTGACCGGCCACGCCCGCTGCGAATCGGTGACGCTGCGGGGAATGCCGTTCGACTCCGTGGAAGGCGCGTTCTCCTGGCGGGACGGAGACCTGTTCCTGCGCGATCTGCGGCTGATCCGGCGGGACGGCGAGGCCAAGGGAAAGGCGATGATCGAATGGCCCCTTGTCCGGTTAGAACTGCACAGCACCCTGCCGGTGCCGGTCTATCGCCCGTTCTTCTTGAAACAGCCGCTGGAGATCGTCCTCAATGATTTTTCCGAGCGCGAGAGCGCGACAGTCGATGTCAGGCTTGAAGGGGGCTTTGACCTGACTAACAAATTCGCGTGGGCCTACACCGGAAGCGGCGCGGTGAAGAACCTGAACTACAAGGGAGTGCCGGTGAACTCGGCGGCATGCAAGTTCTCGCTCAATCACAACGAGCTGGATTTCCACGATGGCACGGTGGTTTTCAATTACTCGAATTACGCCCTGCACAAGACCTTCAACGGGGCTGCGGAAGGCACCGCGAAGGTGGGCCGCATCCGCTACGACGCACCGAACAAGATCGTGGAAGTCGAGGACGTGCGCGGTGCCATCTGGGCCGCGCCGATGGTCCGGCTTTTCGCGCCGATGGTGGCGGACACCCTCGAACAATACCGCTTCCACCAACCGCCGGATCTCAAAGGCTCCGGCGTGGTGGACGTCACCCCACAAGGGCGCACCGCGCTGGACGTCTCCTTCAGCTCCGATCATCCGGCGGACTATCAGTTTCTCGGCGAGAACCTCACCCTCGGACGCCCCTCCGCGCAGGTCGCCATCCGTGGCGAGCGAACCAGCGTCACCAACCTGAAGCTCGACGCCTTCGACGGACCCGTGGCCGGAAATTTCGAGTATCTCGGCGGCGGCAAACTCAAGGGCGAGCTGAGCTGGACCAAGCTGTCGATCCCCGGTCTGACCTCCACCTACGGCTTCCAGATGAAAGGCACAGGTAACGTCACCGGCCGGATCGATTTCTCCCTCACCGACGGCAAGGTGGAAACTATGGCGGGCGAGGGATTAGTCGCGCTGGAAAAAGCCGAGCTGTTTTCCGTCCCGATGTTCGGCCCGCTCACCGCGCTGATCGGCGGCGTACTAAATGACGAAAGAGCGGGCTTCCAACGGGCGAAAAGCGCATTCTTCACTTTCAAAATCCAAGACGGCATCCTCACCAGCAACGATTTCCAGACCGCCACCACCTCGATCGATTTCACCGGCGAGGGCTCGCTCGACCTCAAGGAGCGAACCATCGACATGGCGATGCGGATGAACGCCCGCGGCCTGCTCGGACTGATCACCCTGCCGCTGCGGCCGTTTTCCGGTCTGTTCCAATTCCGGGGAACCGGTCCGCTGAAAGAGCCCAAATGGGAAAATCTCAAGTTCACCGCTCCTCAGGAAACCCAGAAACAAATCCTGCGGGAAGCGCCGAAAGCCAAAGTCATCGACGACGGCGAGTGATCGATATTTTTTCAAGTCACATCTTGCGCCCGCCAACAGGAGGGGCTAATTTTTCCTCGACGCGGGTGACTCATGAAGTTTCATCCGCAAACCACAACCAACCCCCATGAACAATCCATTTTCAGCCGCTGACACCCTCGAACCGGAAGCAGGCTACACCCAGACACCGTCCGTCTCACAGGCCGCCAATGATCTCCGCGCCGCCGCTGGCGAAAAAGCCCGCGAGTTCGTCCACACCGCCGAGGAAAAAGCCGCTGCGCTCAAAGACCGCGCCGTGGAATCCGCCCAACAGTTCCGCGACACCGCCGCCGAGCGGGCCAGTCAGTTCAAGGCGACCGCCACGGAAAAGGCTCTACACTTCAAGGAGTCCGCCACCGAACAATGGCAGGACACCCGGGTGAAAGCCAAGGAGCTGCACATCACGGCCGAAGACTACATCCGCCAAAATCCCACCAAATGCGTCTTGAGTGCCCTCGGTGCCGGATTTCTGATTGGTCTGATCGTTCGCCGCTAAGAAAAAGCGCCTCCTGTCAGGTGTGTTTACATCCAGTCTCATGAATTCTTCATCTGACAGCCTGCCTAATTCTCTCGGAGAAACCCCGCAACCGGAGTCGCCGCCACAGGATTCCCCTCCCGCGAATTGGCGCGAGGCCTTGATGTCCTTGATCGCCACCCGGCTGGCCTTGGTCGAACTGGAAGCGAAAGAAGCCGGCAAGGAAGCGGCCAGACGCGGCTCGTCGCTCGCCGCAGCCGTCGGGTGTATCGTTTTCGCATGGGCACTCCTGCTGGCGGGGGGCATTTCATGGATTGCGAAATCGACAGACTGCCCATGGGACCAGGTTGCTATCGGCGTCGCCGTGCTCCACATCCTGGCAGGAATCATCCTCGCCCGTCTGGCCAAGCCATCGGCCCACACGGCATTTCCCGTCACCCGCGCTGAATTTCAAAAGGACCGCGAATGGATCGAAAACTTCCAAAAAAACAAGAAATCGAACGACTGATCCGCCTTGGCGAGGCAGCCCGCTCCTGTCTGGGAGACGAGGCGATTTTGCTCAAGCAGCGGCTTGACGTTCCCGCCAGAATCCGTGGCTCCCTCAAAGACCACCCGGCGGGCTGGGTTCTGGGCTCCCTGGCCTCCGGCCTCGCCGCCAGCTTGCTTTTCCGCCTCAAACCCCGCGCTACGGAAAAAAAGCACCGGGGCCTGCCCCTCACCCTGCTCGGTCTCGCCTTGACCGCCGTCCGTCCGGTGGCAAAAGTCTGGCTCACCGACCAAGTGAAAAACTACCTCGCCGGCCACTCACGCGCCTCCACGACTAAAGCCACTCCGTCAAGTCGGCCTCATCCATCTAATTTTCTATAAACAAACCCTTCCATGTCTGCACATCAGGTCCTCGACCACGTCGATCAATACCTCCAACTCGGCCGCGATTACGATTGCTCTGATCTTCACCTCCCGACCTCCTATCCACCTGCATGGAGACGTTTTGGCCAGCTTTCCCCGATTTGGACCGATCACGATCCCCTGACCCCCGAGGACACCGAGCGGCTCGCCCGGTCCTTCCTCGGCCCCAAGGAATGGGACCGACTCGAAAAACACGGGGACATCGACTTCGCCTACTCCGCGCCCAACGGCCGCTACCGCGCTTCCGTCGTCAAGCAGCGCCTCGGCTACGACATGGCCTTCCGGATCATTAGTGACAAGATCAAGTCGATCGAAGACATCGGACTGCCGCTCGAGCACATCCTTCCCCTCACCCGCTATCAGAACGGCCTCGTGCTGGTCACCGGTTCCGTCGGTTCCGGCAAGTCCACTACCCTCGCCGCCCTCGTCGATTTCATCAACCGCGACCGCGAGGACCACATCCTCACGCTCGAAGACCCGATTGAATACGTCTTCGAATCCAAAGGCTGCCACGTCAACCAACGCGAGGTCCACAAGCACACCGAGTCCTTCGCCCGGGCGCTCCGTGGCGCACTGCGGGAAGATCCGGACGTCATCATGGTCGGAGAAATGCGCGACCTCGAGACCATCCAACTCGCCCTAACCGCCGCGGAGACCGGCCACTTGGTTCTCGGCACTCTTCATACCGGAAACGCCCCGCGGACCCTCGACCGGGTGCTCGACGTGTTCCCCACCGACCAGCGCGAGCAGATCCGCATCATGGTTTCCGAATCGCTCCGCGGCATCCTCTCCCAGCAACTCGTCCCCCGCGCCGACGGCACCGGCCGCGTGCTCGCCCTCGAACTCCTCGTCAACACCCCTGCGGTCGCCAACTGCATCCGCGAAGGCAAAACCTTCATGCTTCCCGGCGTGATGCAGACCGGCAAAAACGTTGGCATGATCACCATGGACGAGTCGCTGCGCCAACTCTACGTGCAGGGTCTCATCTCCAAGGACGAGACACTCTTCCGCTCGGATGACAAGAACCAGATGAAAGCGTTCCTGATATCCTGATATCCTGATATCCTGATAGCCACCCGTTCGCCACCTTTCCTCAAAGGAAAAGCTTCAAAAACCCAAAACCCATCTTTTTCCGCCGCCATGGCCAAAATCGACACTCTCTTCCGCTACTTGATCACCACCAAGGGCTCGGACCTTCACTTGTCTGAAGGTCAGGTGCCAAAAATCCGCGTCCACGGCTCGGTCGTCGACATCCCCGATCAGGAAGTCCTGCTAGGAGAAAATTTCAGGGATCTTCTCGCCGAAATCTGTGATGCCAAGGCCTTCCAGCGCTACCTGGAAGACGGCGATCTCGACTTCGCCTACGAAATGGATGTGAACTCCCGTTTCCGCTGCAACTATCTGAAACAGCAGAATGGCCTCGCCGCGGTGTTCCGCCTGATCCCCACGGAAATCGCCTCGCTCGAAAGCCTCGGAGTGCCGGATGTCGTCAAGGAATTCGGCCACATGCGCTCCGGCCTCGTCCTCGTCACCGGCCCCACCGGCTCGGGCAAGTCCACCACGCTCGCCGCGCTGCTAGACTACATCAACACCAACTTCAACCGCCACATCATCACGGTGGAAGAACCCATCGAGTTCGTCCACCGCAACAAGCACTCCATTATCACCCAGCGTGAAGTGCCGATTCAAACACCCTCCTTCGCCGACGGCCTGCGCGCCGCCCTGCGGGAGGACTCCGACATCGTGCTCGTCGGAGAAATGCGCGATTTGGAAACCATCTCCCTCGCCCTGACCGCAGCGGAGACCGGCCTGCTCGTCTTCGGCACCCTCCACACGAACAACGCCCGCAAGACCGTTGACCGGATCATCGACGTGTTCCCCGCCAACCAGCAATCCCAGGTCCGCACCATGCTCGCCGCCTCGCTCCGTGGCGTCGTCGCCCAGTTACTCTGCAAGCGCGTGGACAAGCCCGGCCGGACCGCCGTGCATGAAATCATGTTCGCCACCCCCGCCGTCGCCGCGATCATCCGGGAGGGCGCCACCCAGAAACTCTACGACGTCATCACCGGCGGTAAAAACGAAGGCATGCAGTTCATGGACGAATCGATCTGGTCAAAACTCTGCGAAGGCATGATCTCGCCGGAGGAAGCCTACATGAAGGCCATCGACAAGACCCGCTTCAAGAAATTCCTGCCAGAGCACCTTTCCCGCCTCGGCGAGGCCTCCGGCGAGAACCCGATGACGCACTAACCGGTTGGCGCGACCCGTCACGAGGCCGGTCCCTCGGACTATCAGAACGGCCCGTCGTCGCGGGTAGTGCTTTGAAACTCCCGAAATCCCCGCAAACGGCCGCCCGTGCCGCTATGGCAGCCCCGTGCCCACCCCCGAAGCCCTACCCACCAACGACACCATTCCCTGGCAAATCGCCCGCACCCCCGCCTGATATAAATGGGCGTTGCGCGGCTGCGCGTGGCGCTTTCTTGGAGGAAGATGAAGAATCATTTGAACACAAGCGGTACCTGAAACTTTTTTCTCGTCCTTCAGCCCGCCCTTCCCCCACCCTGCCCCCGCAATGCTCAAGGCCGGAATCGTAGGACTACCCAATGTCGGTAAATCGACACTCTTCAACGCTGTCACCCGCACTCGCAAGGCGGAGGCTGCCAATTATCCATTCTGCACTATCGATCCGAACGTCGGCATCGTCATGGTTCCGGACCCGCGCCTTGCCGTGCTCTCGAAGATTTCCGGCTCCCACAAGCTCGTACCGACCGCGATCGAGTTCGTCGATATCGCCGGCCTCGTGAAGGGCGCGTCCGAAGGCGCAGGCCTCGGCAACCAGTTCCTCGCCAACATCCGGGAAACCGACGCCATCGTGCAGGTCGTCCGTTGCTTCGAAAACGACGACATCATCCACGAACTCGGCTCCGTCGATCCCATCCGCGACATCGAAATCATCAACTCCGAACTGATCCTCGCCGACATGGCGTCGCTCGAAAAACGCCGCCATTCCCGCGAGAAAAAAGCCAAGGGCGGCGACAAGGAAGCGAAGAAGGAAGTAGAGCTCATCGACATCATCATGCCGCATCTCGACCAGGGAAATCCGGCACTCACCATCGACTTCAGCGAGGATGACAAAGCCATCGTGAAGGACTTCTTCCTGCTTTCCTCCAAGAGAACCATCTACGCCTGCAACGTCGCCGAAGACGAACTCGCCGGTGCCATCGCCGATCCGGATTCGCACCCGCAAGTCGCCCGCGTCCGCAAGTTCGCCGCCGAACATACCGGCTCCGAAGCCGTCGTCATTTCCGCACGCATCGAAGAGGAACTCAGTGACATGCCCGTGGAGGAAGCCAATGAATTCCTCGCCGACATGGGCGTGACCGATTCCGGCGTCTCGGCCCTGATCCGCGGCGTCTATCACTTGCTAGGACTTCGCACCTACCTGACCACCGGCGTCCAGGAAACCCGCGCCTGGACGATCATCGCAGGAGACAAGGCCCCCGCTGCGGCCGGGGTGATTCACACGGATTTCGAGCGTGGCTTCATCGCCGCAGAAGTCGTCCACTACGACGATTTGGTGGCCGCAGGCAGCATGTCTGCCGCCAAGGTCGCAGGAAAAGTCCGCATCGAAGGCAAGCAATACGTCATGAAAGACGGCGACGTGGTGGAGTTCCGCTTCAACGTCTAAAGCCTTCGCGTCACGCGGTGCTCGGCAGATTCGTGTTCTCGTCAGGAGCCTGAATCAGCGTCCGCATTTTCTGATGAATCCCGTCCAAGCGGGAATCCTCAGCTAGCACCTTGTCCGCCAGAGCACGCGCCTCCCGCAGCAAGACGGTGTCGCCGAGAAAATCCGTGAAGCGGAGATCCGACAAGCCGCTCTGCACCGTGCCGAGCACGTCGCCGGGACCACGCAGGCGGAGATCGGCCTCGGCGATTTCAAACCCATCAGAACTCTGCTCCAGCACCCGGAGCTTTTCCAACGCCTCGGGATTCTTACCGTCGGTTAGTAGGACGCAATAACTCTTGTGCCCGCCCCGGCCGATCCGCCCGCGAAGCTGATGGAGCTGAGCCAGCCCGAAGCGCTCGGCGTGGTGAAGAATCATCACGTTCGCATTCGGCACGTCCACGCCCACTTCGATGACCGTGGTGGATACAAGCACCGCGGTTTCGCCTTCGCGGAACCGGCGCATCACCGCCTCCTTTTCCTCCGGCCGCAGCTTCCCGTGGATCAACCCGACCTCATGGGCAGCCAGGCGCTTCTTCCATTTTTCAAACGCCTCGGTGGCGGACTCGGCCCTCAAAGTCTCGCTCTCCTCCACTAACGGATACACCAGATAGGCCTGACGGCCCAGGGCAAGCTGGTCCTTCACGAACTTGGTCACGTCCGTTTGTTTCGCCGCGATCCGCACGGCGGTGATGATTTTGCCACGCCCCGGCGGCTTTTCGTCCAACAGCGACACGTCCAGATCGCCGTAAATCGTCATGGTCAAAGTCCGCGGAATGGGAGTGGCGGTCATGACCAGCACGTCCGGCACGATTCCCTGGCGGATCAGCGACGCCCGTTGCGCCACGCCGAATTTATGCTGCTCGTCGATCACCACCAGCCCGAGATCCCGGAAGGAAACCGAATCATAAAGCAATGCGTGGGTGCCGATGATGATCTGCGGCTCGCCTTCGGTTTCGAGATGATTGCCTTCGTCACGATTGCCCGTTCTCAACGCGACGCGGATTCCCAAAGGCCCCAGCCAACGCCGAAACGTCAGATAGTGCTGCTCTGCCAGAATCTGCGTGGGAGCCATCAAAGCGGCTTGGCAACCCGAGCCGATGGCCAGCAGCATGGCCGCCATCGCCACAAAGGTCTTCCCGGAACCCACGTCGCCCTGCAACAGCCGGTTCATCGGCCGGGCCGCCCGCATGTCGGCGAGGATTTCTCTGATAGAACGCTTCTGCGCCTCAGTGAGGTCGAACGGAAGACTCGTGTAAAACTGCTTCAGAAACGAAGTACTCTTCCCCAGCACGCGGCCGGTTTGTTCGCTGTAGCGAGACCGCCGCCAAGCGACGTTGAGCTGCAGGATGAAGAACTCCTCGAACGCAAACCGCCGACGGGCGTCCTTGGCCTGCTCCATCGATTCGGGAAAATGCACGTCCTTGAAAGCCCGCGCTCTCGCAAAAGCATCAT
The DNA here is from genome assembly GCA_947462535.1 of Akkermansiaceae bacterium. Taxonomy (GTDB): domain Bacteria; phylum Verrucomicrobiota; class Verrucomicrobiia; order Verrucomicrobiales; family Akkermansiaceae; genus Luteolibacter. Next base: position 35,778 of record CANHPN010000010.1, read on the forward strand.
CGGTTTCATGATCCGCAGCCAGTGTCGAAGGATCGATTTGCAGCAGTAACAGATGGATGATTTCCCTCAAGCGCCGCTGGGCGATTCCGGAAATGTTCTTGTAGATGGGAACGATCCGTTCGAGGTGGATGGACGTTTGGTCGTCATCCCTCAGGATTTCGAATTCCGGTTGGTCGATGATGAGCCGTCCGTTCACATCCTTCACTTTTCCATAGAGACTCACCTCCTGTCCCGCCGCGACGACCTTCTGGATGAAAGGCATGTTGAACCACCGGCAGGTGATTTTCCCCGAGCCGAAAACACCGCCTGAGCCATCCATCACGACCGCTTCATAGTAGCGCCGGCCCGGGCCGGAGTGCCGGAGAGCAGCGTCGATCACCATGCCGCGAAGACACACGGCGGCAGGTGCCGCCTGATTGGGAAAGGCATCGAAGTGCCGCCGGTCCTCGTAACGCTTCGGGAAATGCGCGAGCACCTCTGCGGCATTGCTGAAGCCGGCCGCGGCGAGCGCCATCACCTCTCGCTCGGCAAAAAGCGGCAGGGAAGCCAGGTCATTTCGAGCGGAAAACACTTCGGAAGGATTCTACGCAGGAGGCAGCTCGGCGAGTTTTTGCAGATACGAATAACTGAAAATCCCGGTGGAGTGACCGTCGCTCCAAAACAACTGGATGGCATAACCTCCAACCGTCTCGAATTTCTGAAGTTCAAAGGCCCGCGGCCCATACTCCACCATCGGCCGGAGCACGCGCCCCATGGCGTCCGGCTCGCCTTGGCAGCCCGCACAAGGACACGCGCGGCGAAGCATGGGAAGAGCCAGATAGGCCTCAAACCCGTCCGCAAATGACAGCGCGAGCTCGTTTCCAATCACTGTGGCGTTTTCCAAGATCAAGGTCATGGGCAATCTTTGTGCTTATCCGAGTTCCTCGTCCACCCGATAGGAGCGTTTGCCGAAAATCGCGGACCCCACCCTCACGTGCGTGGAACCTTCCTCGATCGCCACCTCGAAATCACCACTCATTCCCATGCTGAGCGCGGGAAGCGTCACTCCGAACTCGAGCTCCAGCGCATCGCGCGTTTCCCGGAGCAGTGCAAACCATGACCGGGCGGATTCAGCATCGGGTCCGGCCGGAGGAATGCACATCAAGCCGATGATCTCCAAACGTCCTAACTTCAAAAGCTGCTCCATTTCCGCACGCAAGACATCGGGCTCAAAGCCGCCTTTCGTAGCCTCCCCACCAACGTTCACCTGAAGGAAAACTTTGGGAAACAGGCCGAGCTCACCCGCGATTTCATCGGTGTAAGATGCAAGCCTCAGCGAATCAATCGCATGAATGATTTCAAAGCTCTGGAGCATCCTGCGCACTTTGTTTCGCTGGACCCTGCCGATGAAATGCCAGTGTAACGAACCCGGTAAGGCGGCGATCTTGGGCTCGGCCTCCTGAACCTTGCTTTCACCGAATTGAAGCTGCCCCGCCTCGAATGCTTCCCGCACCGAACCGACAGGAAAGGTTTTGGAGACCGCGATGAGCTCGACCGACTTCACATCCCGCCCCGCGCGCAGACACGCGGCGGAGATTTTCCCGGCGATGACCGATAGATTATCTTCAACCTCCAACATCAACGTATCTCGGCGGTGCCCTTCAACAACCCTGCAAGGCGCGCGTTCTCGGTGGTATCGACCAGGTCCTTGAGCACCGAAATCGATTCGCGTTTCACGGGATCGAGTCCAGTCGGCCACTTCGGAGTTTCGTCCAAATCCGCGGTTTCATCCTTGGCGCGACGCATGTATTCGCCGCCCTCATCCGCAGGATTGTAGGGTTTGAGATCCGCGCCTTTTTCGAGATCTTCGAGAGTTAGCTTGAAAAAGCTCATGGTCTTCTTGTCCTCTTCGCTCATCTTGGCAAACCGCACCCGGCGCTCCGCATTGCGGCTCTTCTGGAGCGCGTCGGATTCGACAATCTCCTTCTCGCGGGCCGCCTTGTTCAGAGACAGCCGGTTGCTTTTCAAGCGGTCCTTGGCCTTCATCACGTCCTCGATCACATAGGAAAAATCCTTGCACGTGTTCAGCCGCTGCTGGCTCAATTCTTTCAGGCGCGGTATGAACAACGATTGGGCATCGAGAGGCTTGAAATCGCCGGCAGGACGGATGCGGTCGTGCGGCAGCGGATGTTCAAGAAACGCCTCTCCCACATCCAAGGCATCCGCCAAGCTAGGAATAGCTATATTGGCGGCAACGCCGTCCATTTGTGTGGACGACCCCGATGGTCGATAGAATTTCTGAATCGTCACTTTCAAGAATCCAGCCCGGTTACGTGCGGCAAAAAGCGGCAACATCCTTCCGATGTCCATCGGTTGTTGCACCGTGCCTTTTCCAAACGTCGAGGAATCCCCGACAATCACCGCGCGGTTGAAATCCTGAAGGGCACCTGCTAGGATTTCACTCGCTGAGGCACTGCTCTTATCTGTCATCACGACCATCGGCCCCGTATAGATCGGCTTGCCGCCATCCGAATCCTTCACCTGGACCTGGCCAAGTGTGTTCTTCACCTGCACCACCGGTCCGCTCTCGATGAAAAATCCGGTCATCCGTCGGACCTCCTCTAACGAGCCTCCGCCGTTGTTTCGAAGATCCAAAATCAAACCGTCAATCTTCTCCTCAGTCAAACGCTTGAGGATTCTCTCAACATCGACGGAACAGCGAACTTTCCCTTCCTCGAAATCGGCATAAAAGGACGGTAATGTGATCACGCCAAGACGGCGACTCGCACCTTTTTCGGCTTTCATCTCGATCAATTCACCGCTCGCCTGTTCATCTTTCATCTCCACCTTGCCTCGCTGGATGACGACGATCCGAGTCTCTCCGGGAGGACCGCCCGCAGGCTCGACTTTCAGCGCGACCGTCGAGCCCTCTTTCCCACGGATGTAATCGACCACCTTGTCGATTTTCATGAACATGATATCAGTCATGTCCTCGGCCTTGCCGGTATTGAGACTATCCACAGCCACCACCCGATCATTGAGCTTGAGAGTTCCTTCGCGATCGGCGGGCCCTCCCACCACGATGCCCTTGATCTTGGTCGCACCATCATCCTCGCCTTGGAGAAGCGCGCCAATTCCCACCAGTTCGGTTTTCATTCCGTCCTTGAAGCGATTCATTTCCCGGAAACTCATGTAGTCCGTGTGCGGATCATAAGCCCGGGCGATGGAGCTCAGGAAATAGTTGGCGATTTCCTCGTCATCAACGTCCTTGACGCTATTGAGAAATCGCTTGTAGCGGAGCGAGACTTTGTCCTTCGGTGTCCGATCGGCACTTCCCGGATCAGGCTTGCCCTGCTCCTTGGACAACTTGGTCAGCAATTGACGCCGCAAGGCTTCCCCGAGAACCGCTTCTTTGATCTGGCGACGCCACAAGTCGGCGGCTTCTTTGTCATTTTTCGGCCACGGCGCGTCCTTCCGGCTCAACATGACCGACTCGTTCTCGGAAAAATCAAAATCGGCCCCCTCCAACAACTTTTCGGTGAGTGTCACGCGCTCCTCAACCCGCTTTTCAAAAACCTGGTAAATCTCGGTCGCGGCGGGCATGCTGTTTCCGTGCAACAAAAGCGTGTGGAGCTGATCGCCGTATTTCAAAGTGAAACCATCGACGTCACGTTGGGTGAAATAGAGTCGCTGGGAATCAAGATCTTTCAGGAAATCATCCAGAAAACGCCGGCTGAGTTCCGCATTGAAAGGCAAGCGGGCGAAATGACTGTTCTGCAACATGATCGCCATCTGCCTGCCAACCTCGTTGAAGTCGGCCTGTTGCGCCCACGCCGAACAGGAAATTACAACAAACGCCGCAGCTGCGGCCGCCTTTTGGAAGCAGGAATTTACCATAAAAAACAAACGGGATAGAATTAAGAATGTTTCAAGAAAGTGCCACGACTTTCAACGATGTCGATTTCTAAAAACTTGGGATCAGTTCACTTTTGTGACTTTCGCTGACTCAGCCAACGCCGGAAATAAGCCTCCTTGGCAGCCCGCTCAGTGGTTTCAGGGTCGAAATTCCGACCGTTGAAATTGAAAAAAGGCATGTCGGCCTGTAACGGCCGCCTCGCCAAGGTGACCTTGCAATCAACCAATCCGCCGTCCCGGAGGATTTTGAGGTCCACTTTCGTGTTGGGCTTCATCGCCCGGATTTTCTCTCGAAATGGCAGCAAGGCATCCTCGTCATGCCAGACTTTGCCATCGAGCCCGACAATCAGATCATTCAATTGAATTCCCGCCCGCCGGGCGGGAGTATCCAGCCGCACTTCCGTCACACGGATCCCCTTTCGCAGTTTGGGATCACCCGGAACATTTGCGATTTCATCCTTCATCGCAATTCCGATAAACCCCTCGCCCTCCCTCGAATACTCGTCGATGACAAGTTCCCGAAGGACATCCAGGCATCGCTGCCTCACTTCGGGATCTTCCGCTTCCCGCGACTTCATGAAGAGTTCGGCCATCGCCAGTTTCGGCTGTTTGCGACTCCAGGCGAGCAGCTCGGACTGGGCGCTCTCCCGGGCCCGGAAATCCCTGGAACCAAGATCAGACAATGTTTTCGAGGGAAGCTCCAACGAAAATCCGAGAATTGACAAGCCGAGACACGCCGATCCGACAAGAGCCACTCTCGTCAACCTGCCAGTCTCGCTCAGTCGCATCGAGGCCGCCTTAACAGTTAATTACCCAGCAGACCTTTCTGAGGAACTTCGATCGTGTCGTTCGGCTGAACCGGAACGTTCATGAACTGCGATTTCGACAGATCATACACTATCTGACGACCACCCCGGAACAGCTTGACCCGCTTCATGCTGCCAAACTCCGTAGCACCTCCAGCCGCTTGGATTGCCTGATAAAGCGTCAAGCCCTTGGTGAAAGCCTTGGGGCCCGGTGCGCGGACCTGACCTCCAAGAAAGACCGTCTGCTCATCGATACTGTTACCTCGATTCGAAATCACCTGGATCGTTGGATTCGTGTAGATTCCAAGACTTTTATACCGAGACTGGAGAGCGATCGCCAGGTCTTCGTTCCTCAAACCCGCGGCGCGCACCGTGTCGATAAAGGGCATGTTGATGAAGCCGGCATCGGAAACCGGATACATTCCGTCAATGCGCCCCTTTTCATCGGAAGGCACTCCCGAAATGGTAATCTGAATCGCCTTGCCAGTTTCGATCTGCGCGAACAAAGGCAAGGCGAGGCCAATCATCAGAAACAATCCAACAAGCGTTTTCTTAATGTTCATGGTGGTCATCAGAATTGGGATTTCAATATAATTCAGAATCATTTTCACGCACGCCAGCCTGGGGCTTGGCAGGACTTGAGGCAACCGGCACTGGTGTTCCTATTTGTGACTCGGCAGGGGCATAGTAAGTGTAATAGCTGGTATAATATTGATACTGGCTGTCACTCCGAACATCCACGTTGTTGAGCACGACACCAATCACATTGCCTCCCACGTTCTCCACGGCCTGCTTCACGCGAAGAAGCATGTTTCGTGGCAGTTTCCGGTGCTGCACGACAATCATGGTAAGATCGACCTCACTCGCAAGAACCGACGCGTCGCTGACTCCAAGGATGGGCGGGCTGTCCACCAGCACAAGGTCGAAACGCTGCTTGACGTCCTGAATCAACTCGGACATCCGCCGCGAGTTGAGAATTCCCGCCGCATCGGTCGGCAAAATACCGGACGGCATGAAATACAGGTTATCCACTGGGGTCTGAAAAATCACGTCTTCCAACATCAGCTCGGTCGTCAGGTAATTCGTCAGACCAACCGAGTTGTTGATGTCAAAAAAGGTGTGCAAGCGGGGTCTGCGCAAGTCCGCGTCTATCATCAACGTGGTATAGCCTCCTTGGGCGCAGACATAAGCCAGGTTTACCAGTGTTGTTGATTTGCCCTCACCAGCCGCACCCGAAACCAGCGTAATCGCGTTGTCTTCCGGATTCTTCCGATTGAACTCAATGTTTGTCCGCAGGATTCGATACGCTTCCGCATCCGGACTCGTGCCACTTTGCTTATGAAGAACCCCCATGTCTTTCGGAATGACCGCAAGAACCGGAACCCGAAGATAACGTTCGACGTCCTCGAGACCCTTCACGGAGGTATCAAGATATTCCAGGAAGAACGCGATCCCGACTCCAAAAATCAAGCCCACCACCGCCCCCAGAACCAGATTGAGAGTCACGTTCGGACTCACCGGACTTTGAGATATTTGTGGCTCTTCATGAACGACAATACTTTCATCTGTCATCTTGTCCGTGATGTTCTTGCCGATCTGCTTCAGTTTCATCGACTGTAGCAATTGCTGGTCGGTTTCGAAATCCCTTTTTGCATCAACGTAGTCCTGAGCATCAAGCCCGCGCTTGATTGCCTCCTCACGCGAGTCGTCTTTCAAGATCTCGACATTCTTCAAACGATCGCTAGCCATTTCCAACTGCGCCTGCAACGTGGCTCTCAAGTTGACGACACCTTCATCAAGTTGATGTTTCATGGTTTTGATTTGATCCGCCGCAGCCAAAACCGTGGGATGATTAACACCCAAACCGTTAATTTTAAGGGTGGCGAGAGTCCGCTTCGCGTCGTTATACTGGGGAAGAAGGTTTTTAATGATGTTGTCAGGCAAATTAAGCCCGGCCGCATACACCATCAACTGATCACTATCATATTTCATGAGGCTGTTGATCTGGCTTTCAAGCTGCATTTTTTCCTGCTCAAGCTGATTATAGGTTTGAAGGGCCGTCCGGGCTCCCTGATCCTCGTCAACGCCTGACTGACCATAAAAGGAATCCTGCCCCTTGTAGATAATGCCTTTGGTTCTTACGATTGTGGCAAGCACCTTGCGACGCTCTTCCACCTTGTCCTCTTGGTCTCGAACCGCCTTGTTCAACTCATACAAGCCCTTGTCCGAATCGCGGCTTTCTATCTCAGTTCGGTAGGCTTTGTAGGCGCGCGCAACCTCGGCGGTGACATTCCGCGCATCTTCCTTGTCGGTGTGGCGCACGGTGATTGAAATCAAGTCAGTGCCCCGAATGTTCTGGGTGTTGACGATTCCCTTCAGGATCCGAACGGCCGTTTCCTTGTCGACGCTCCATTTGTTCACCAGTTCCAAGTTCTCCACCACTTTGGCAAGCGAGTTGCTGCTCTTGATTTTCTCGAACTCCGTTCCAAAAAACTGGGCGGTCATCGGACTTGATCCATAGGAAGGACTGTCCCCCCCCTCAAACGGAGACTGACCCACAGACCTTGGTTTCACCTCGATGGTCGCCGAGCTTTCATACTTCTTCGGCATCACGTAAGTGATCACCGCCGCCGTCATAAAGACCAAAAGGAGGGTTAAAAGGATGATTCCATATCGATTCTTGATGACCTGCCAGTAGTCCACGGCGTGCAGCGCGGCCTCGTTTTGTTGCGGGTTGTTCATGTTCATTAAGGGGACTATTTTACAAATTCGATAAATTTCAAATGGAAAAAAAACCCGCAATGATAAATATTGCGGGTGTCACAGCTCGGGCAAGGCCTATTTCGAGCAGGTGGGCAAGCGTCAAATCACGCAACCCTTAAAACTCACTACTCAGACCGATATTGACCCTGCTACGACTGTAGTTGGTTCCCTGGAAATCAGAGTCGGAATTGGTGAAATTATAACCTAGAGAACCGGTAAGATAGTCATTGAGTTTCACAGAAAGCCCCAAATAACCATTGAAAAGATTTTCGGAACCATCCTCAACCGAAGCCCCACTTACAGTATTGCGCCCCTCTTGATACCAGGTTGGCACATAGTCCAGCCCTCCCAATAAACTGAGCATGCTTGAAAACGAATAAGTGAAAGACGCTCCCAAACGCAGCGTCCGGCGGTCGTCAAACTGCGCGGATATCCCATCCAGAAAAAGCTGACCAGTGTCATTCGCCTCGATTCCGTAACGAAGAAATGACCGAAGGGCAAACTGCTGATTGACCGTCGAATTGAAAGCCAACTCAGCATAGGGACTGGTGGTGTCGACGGAGTTCCTGTCGGCTTGGTGAAGCTGGGCTCCAAGCCTGAAATTACCAACAGCTGTCGGACTGAAGCGACGCTCGATACCGGCTAGCAAGTAATGATCGGTGTAGTCCGAGGCATTACCATCCCCAGAAGTTTCACCATAGCGATAATCACCGGTCAAAACACTAGAGGGATCCAACTGATACCTCAACTGGTTGTATAACTCCAGCGTCAAACGGTCGTTCTCAGTGCCGTTTTCATAGGTGTTGTTAATGACACGAAAACCTGTGTAGGTTCCGAAACGCTCCGACCAACGCCACCCAACAGCTTGGTCGGTGTGCACGAAAGTAATTTCTCCACTCGTCAGAGAAGATGCATACCCATAAGAATAGTCAGGTTGGGCCTCGCGCCTGATCAAATTGGTTGACACGAAACGAAGACGCTCACTGTAGCGGAAGGTGTAATCAACCATTAAACTGGACTGATTATTCCATTGCTCAGTCCCTATGGCCTCAGGCTCTTCAAAATAATAAATCCCACCGAGCCTGGCGCTGACATCCCAAGTAGTTTGGGGCGATTTATTGAAAAATGTAAGTCCAACATATGGGGAGATGCCGTAGGAGCTCTCTTTTTCCGCGCCGACCGCGCCGGCCGCAATGTTGTCGTCATAGCTGAGCGAGCTGCCGACTACCCATTTAAGAGGCACCGACTCATTGAGATCGCTTCCGGCATAATAGAGACTTTGAGCTGAAACGGAAGAATTACCGGTTGCCAAAAGAACCACAAATAGAGATTTGATAGACTTATTTTTCATTACAAAAGAAATTTTGGTGGTTTTGAGATACAGCCCTATGCACCAAAAAGTAATGCTTTCCAAGAAAAGGATCTCATCAACATCCGAAAATAAAGAGAATCACCTGTCGAAATAATCGGCGGTGGGCTAATTGGGAGGATTGGGCTAATTGGGAGGATTGGGCTAATTGGGAGGATTGACGTTCGTCACCGGCGGTGGATTTACTACCGGAGGCACGACCGGAATCAGATCATTCCCACCTTGGCCGCCATCTGTCACACCCGAGTTGGAGTCCGAAGAAGAATTATCTCCCGGTGGAAAGCTCAGAACATCGCCTGACACGGCTTCCTTGGCCGCTTGAGCCACAAAAGCAGGGTCCGACTTCACCTGAGTGACTGCTGCCTGAATCTGTGTGGCAGCAATAGGAACCATGGACTGGGCAACACTCTGAATGTTTTCGACTTGCGATGGGGCGGATTTACAAGCCTCTTCAACGATGGCTACGACCTGGTCAGGATTTGCGGCATTTCCACCGATCACTTGAATTGCCGAACGAACCGCCGCCTCAGCCACCTTAGGCGCCGCCAAAACGGCAGCACCGACGATTTCGGCGGATTGAAGAGGAGCGGACTTACAGGCGGATTCCGTGATATTCGCAACCGTCTCTGCGGTTGCTGACTTTCCGCCAAAAATTTCAATCGCCGCAACGACTACTTCTGGAGCGTTTAATGGAGAAGCAAGCACGGCAGCACCCACAATAGTTGCATACTGTGCGGGAGCTGCTCCACACGCCACCCGCACGATAGCGATTATTGCTTCTTGTGTGCCATTCGACTCCTCAATGGCCGCTTGCACCAAGTCTGCGGCCATGAGCGGGTTGGATAATATCTGAGTCCTGAGCAATTGAAGGGAATTGGACGGATTCGACTTCAGCGCTTCTTTAAACGCCGAGAGCACCGCCGGACTTTCCTGAGCATGAAGCTGGAAAGCACCTAGCACTGCGCTTAACAGGATGACTGCGATTTTTTTTTTCACAATTTGACTGGTTAAGTTTGTTGAATTTTGGAGCGGGCAGCGGGAATCGAACCCGCATGTCTAACTTGGAAGGATAGCGCTTTACCACTAAGCTATGCCCGCAAATCCCTAGGAAATTTAGTCGAGGTTTCCGGCTGTAAGCAAGACTTTTATGGCCTTGAAGCCAAATTAAAACAAAAAGACAATGAGCACCCTCGCTGAGCGCCGTTGAGCGAGGCGTATGGTGTTTGCTCCGGGGTGGATGCGGGGTGGTCGATTTTCATCCGCTGAGGAGCGGCGCGGCTTCGTCCGGCAGGCCGGGAAGCAGCTTGCCACCCAGCCGATGCCTGAGCAATCGGGTCAACGGCAACGTCCAGCGTTGGTCCAGGGCTCCATCGCTCGGTGATGGCGAGGATGTGATGCAACTAGTTGATGATCAGTCTTAAATATCGGGCGATGGGGTCGCCTTTTTTGACCTGGACGCTGACTTTGACAGGTGCGACGACGGGGTCCCCTTCGGACAATTCGGCTCATAAGCCCGTGGGGTGGTGGTGAAACTCCCACGGAATCCCGAACAACTTAGCGACTCGTTCGGCGACCGCCTTAACTCCCGAGGTTTCCGTGGCATAATGCCCACCGTAGAAAACATTCAATGCGAGCTCCTCGGCAAGCGGATAACTCCAATGGGGACCCTCTCCCGTAATGAAGGAATCCACTCCGGATGCGGCGACTTTCACGACCTCGCCGCCCGCCCCGCCCGTGATGATGCCGATTTTTGAAATCTGCTCAGGGCCTGCCGGGCACTGGTGGACCGGTCCCTCCAGCGCAGCTTGCAGCTGATCGGCAAGATCCTGGCGGGTACCGTCCCAAGCGCCCCGCAGGCCGATTAAAACTCCCTTTTGGTCAAAAAACGGCTCGGGGTTTAGGATTCCGATCGCGCGTGCGAGGAGAATGTTGTTTCCCAGTTCCGGATGGATATCGAGGGGAAGGTGGGAGGAATAGATGGCGAGGCCCGCATCCATGGCGATTTTGAGTTTGCGGTAAAAGGCACCGGTCACGGGCTGCGTGCCCTGCCAAAACATGCCGTGGTGCACAATCAAGAGTCCCGGCCCGCCTTTTGCGGCGGCCTTGATGACCGGAAGCGATGCGTCCACCGCAGCCGCGACTCTTCCGATTTGTCCGGCGTTGGCCAATTGCAGGCCGTTCATCGCGCCCGGATAATCCGGGATTGAGCCTGTTTTCAGCTCCTGATCCAAATACGTTACCAATTCATCGAGTGAAACCATGGCGCACCCTAATCATGCCGACTCCAAATGACAACGTCGGGAGTCGGGCTGATTTCCCGACCTGCGCAAAATTCCACCAAGTCCTTAGCCAAATCCGCCTCCCAACGGATCGACCGCCCCAACCAACTGACCTCAAGACAAGCCGCGTGGAGCGCGTGACGGGGCAAAACCAGCCGCCGCTGCAATTCCGGAGTCCAGCCGGTCGCCATCCATTCCAAATACTCCGAACCATCCCCGGAATAGAGCTTGTCGCCCACGATCGAGAAGCCGCAGCTGGCCAAATGAACACGAATCTGGTGCATCCGGCCCGTTTCGGGGAAACAACGAATCTGCGAAAACCTCCCCTCTCCCCGTTTAAAACGTCGCTCCACTTCAAATCGGGTCACGCAATCCCGCCCACGCGGACTGACCACCTGCCGAACCCAAACGTCCGATGGCCCCAACTCGCCTGCCCGGATGATCGGCTCAGCACACTCCCAAGCATTCATTTCCGGCCAACCGGTCACGATCGCCAGATATTCCTTCTTCGCCTGCCGTCTTTCAAAGATCCAGCCGAGTTCGCGCGCCGCCTGCGTGTGCTTGGCCACCAGCACCACTCCGCTGGTCTCCCGATCCAGCCGGGTGATGATGCCAAGGCGGGCCCCGTTTTGAATCTCATACGCCAGAAGCTGCTCCAGCCCGCCGAGCAGCGTCGGCTCAGGCTTTAAATTCGCCGGATGCACGATCAACGGCGCGGGTTTGTCCACCACGATCCAGTCATCGGATTCGTCGATCACCCGGAAATTGACGACCACCTGGAGGCTCATGGGAGAAATTACGCTTCAGTGCACAGAAAAGCCAGAGGCCCGCAAGCGAGCCTCTGGCGATTGAAAAACAAACCAATCCCAGTGACTAGGACTTGTAGCGGAGACGCTTCTTGTGGCGGTTCTGCTTCATGCGCTTTTTGCGCTTGTGCTTGTTGATCTTGGTCTTACGGCGTTTCTTGATGGAGCCCATGGCGTTCGGGGTTAGTTGTGGTGAAAGGATTAGGGGACGATTTTGTTGAGCGGATATTCAATGATCCCCTCTGCCCCCAGACGCTTCAGTTCGGGGATGATGTCCCTGACGACGATTTCGTCAATCACTGTCTCAACGGCGACCCAACCTTCTTCGGAAAGCTGGGAAATCGTGGGACGGCGGAGTGACGGGAGTTTTTCCAAAAGCTCGGGCAAACGAGCGTTCGGGAAATTCATTTTAAGCCCCACTTTGCCGCGGGCGCAGAGGGCGGCTTTGAGCAGCAGGGCGATGCGGTCCATTTTCTCCTTCTTCCAAGGATCCGCCGCAGCGGCAGGACTGGCGTAGAAGTGTGGAAACGAAGTCAGCAGCGTATCGACGATACGGAGGCGGTTGGCCTTGATCGAGGAACCCGTTTCGGTGACATCGACGATGGCATCGACCAGATCCGGCACTTTGACCTCGGTCGCGCCCCATGAAAATTCGACTTCAGCCTTGATTCCGCGCTCGGCGAGGTAGCGCTGGGTGATTCCCACGCCTTCGGTGGCGATACGCTTTCCTTCCAGATCCTCGGGCTTGCGGATCGGAGAATCCTCCGGCACCACCAAAACCCATTTCGTAGGGCGGGTGGTCGCACGGGAATAGGGCAACTCGCAGAGATCGATCAAATCGACGCCGTTTTCGTAAGCCCAATCATAACCGGTGATCCCGCAATCGATGAAACCCTGCCCCAGATAGCGGCCGATTTCCTGAGCGCGGATCAAGTAGAGATCCAGTTCCGCATCGTTCGAGCTCGGACGCAGGCCCCGCGACGAGACGTAAATCTCGTAGCCAGCCTTGGCCAGAAGCTCGATGGTGGGCTCCTGAAGGCTGCCTTTGGGAATCGCGACTTTCAGAGTTCGTGACGGGTCCGGCATGGGGGCGGCGGTTTAGGCCCCGCTTCTGGAGGAATCAAGCCATGTTTTGAATATTTTCTTCAAAGCCAAGCGCCTCCGCACCATGCTCCGCCCATGCCGCGCCTCGCCCTGCTCCAGTCCGGAACCTTCGCCTCAAAGTCTGAATCCTTTGATCACCACGAGAAACTCATCCGCAAGGCCGCCGCAGAGGGCGCGAACATCGTCGTTACCCAGGAACTTTTTCTCACGCCGTATTTCTGCACCGTCGAGGACCCCGCGCTTTTCGATCTCGCCGATCCCCTGCCCGGCCCGGTCACCGACCGCCTCGGAAAAATCGCCGGCGAGCTCGGCATCGTCCTCATTTCCTCGCTCTTCGAACACCGCGGTCCCGGCCTCTACCACAACACCGCCGCCATCCATGACGCCGACGGCTCACTGATGGGCCTCTACCGGAAAAGCCACATCCCGCAGGACCCCGGCTTCGAGGAGAAATTCTACTTCACCCCCGGCGACAGCGGTTGGCCGGTCTGGGACACCCGGTTTGGCAAAATCGGCGTGCTCATTTGCTGGGACCAGTGGTATCCCGAGGCCGCCCGCCTAGTGGCCCTCGGCGGCGCGCAAATCCTCGTTTACCCCACCGCCATCGGCTGGCTGCCCGAAGAAAAGCCCACCCTCGGCGACGCCCAGCACTGCGCCTGGGAAACCGTCCAGCGCGGCCACGCCGTCGCTAACGGTTGCTACCTCGCCGCTGTCAACCGCACCGGCTGCCAAGGCGACACCGAGTTCTGGGGCCGCTCCTTCATCGCCAACCCCTACGGCGAAATCGTCGCCAAAGCCTCCACCGACCGCGAGGAAATCCTCCACCACGACCTCGACCTCCGAGCCGTCGAGGATTTCCGCCGCATCTGGCCCTTCTTCCGCGACCGCCGCATCGACGCTTACGGGGACCTCACCAAGCGCTGGCGCGTTTGAGCTTCCCCATGAACTGGCTCCACGGGTCGTTGCTCTCCGCATTTTTTGCCGTTCTGACCGGGATTCTGGCGAAGGTCGGCGTGACGGGTGTGGATTCGAATCTCGCCCCGAGCTGAGCGTGGTCATCGTGATCCTACTCGCCGCCTCCCTATAAAATCCGCTCGGCGGGTTCCTGATTATATCCGGCGCGGTGGTTCTCGCTTGGAAAAAGGGCAGGGCTGTCGGGGCTTGACGTGCCGCCCCAACCACGGCTTCTTTCGCGAGTCGCCGAAGCTACTTCCGCTTTCCTACCCCACTCCATGCGTCAACTCTTCCGCTCCGCTCCGGCTCGCCTTGCCCTTGTCGCATTCAGCCTGTTTTTTTCACTCTCCCTGTTGTCCCGCCTGGCGCTTTTGTTCACAGCCCGCCATGACGTGATTTGGGATGTTTCAGTCCTTGGAATCCTTGGCTGCGGAATTTTCTACGACGCCGCTGCCGGGCTCTTCGCGGCAGCCCCATGGTTGCTCCTTGGAATCATCGCTCCGGTTCGCAGCTTGAGATCTCGGGTCGGCCAGTGGCTCATCGCCGGGTTGATGCTTGTTTTCGCGAGTATTTTCATCTTCATCTCCACCTCGGAATGGTTTTTCTGGGACGAGTTCAACGTGCGTTTCAACTTCATCGCCGTGGATTACCTCATCTGGACGCAGGAAGTCCTTGGAAACATTTCCGAGTCCTATCCGATGGTGCCCATTCTGGGCGGAATCGTCCTTGCGGGGGGCCTGGTCTCATGGGCGATGAAACGGAAAGGCGTGTTTGCTTGGACCGCTAACGGCACCACCACCTGGGCCGACCGCAGCGGCGGAATAGTCGCGGGGCTGGGCCTCACCTCGCTGACGTTTCTGTTTGTCAGCCAGTCGGCGCTGCCCGCCTTCGCCAACCAATTCCACAGCGAGCTCGCCAAGAACGGATGCTGGTCGTTCTTCGCCGCCTTCAAACAGATGGAACTGGATTACACCAAGTGGTATCCCAAGCTGCCGCAGGATGAGGCGCTCGCCACCACGAGAAAACTCCTCGTCACCCCCAACGAGACCGCCGCCTCTCCTGCCAACGACGATCTCCGCCGCACCATCACGCGCACCGGACCCGAGCAGCGCTGGAACGTCATCCTCATCTGCATGGAAAGCCTCGGCGCGGACTTCATGACTTACGGCGGCAACGACCGCCACATCACTCCGAACCTCGACCGCCTCGCCAACGAATCGGTCTTCTTCGAAAACCTCTACGCCACCGGCACCCGCACCGTCCGCGGCATGGAAGCGCTCACGCTGAACCTTCCGCCCACCCCGGGCCAGGCGATCATCTATCGGCCGGAAGGCACGGATCTCGTCACCAGTTTCAGCCCGTTTTTGAAACGCGGTTACGATTGCGGATTCTTCTACGGCGGCGACGGCCGGTTCGACTTCATGAACCGCTATTTCACCACCGCAGGATGCCGCCGGATGGATGTCGGGGCTTGGGAAAAAAGCGACGTCTCCTTCAAGACCTCATGGGGTGCCTGCGACGAGGACCTGTTCAACAAAACCATTTCCGAAGCAGACAAGGCCGATGCCGCGGGAAAACCCTTCCACTACTTCTGCATGACCACCAGCAACCATCGTCCCTACGATTTCCCTGCCGGACGAATCGACATGCCATCACACACCGGACGCAACGCTGCCGTGAAATACTCCGACTGGGCCGTGCAGGACCTGATCAACAAGGCCAGCAAGCGCCCTTGGTTCAAGAACACGCTCTTCGTCTTCTGCGCGGACCACTGTGCCAGCAGCGCCGGCAAGTCCGAGCTGAACGTCCAGAAATTCCATATCCCCTGCATGATCTACAACCCGCTGCTCGTGCCCGCCAACAAGATCGACGCGTTGTGCAGCCAGGTCGACGTGATGCCAACGGTCTTCGGCCTGTTGAATTGGAGCCACGACACCCTCGGCTACGGCTACGACCGACTCGCGCCGGATGCCGCTTCATTGCCGAACCGCGCCTTCATCAGCAACTACCAGAAAATCGGCCTGTTGCAAAACGGCCGGCTTGCGGTCCTCAAGCCAAAGACCCAGACCTCGCTCTATCAATGCGATCTCAAGACCGGAATCCTCTCGTCAATGAAGCCTGAGGCCGTGGGCGACCTTTTACGCGACACCACCGCCTATTACCAAAGCGCGTCCTGGCTTTTCAGCAGCGGCCGCTTGAAAAAATCCTTCCAATAACCACCCCCTCACCCGTCACGCTCCAAATCATGAAATCAGATCGCCTCAGCGCCCAAGGCTTCGTCAATCTCCATCGCAAGCTGCTCTTCCGCCTCATGGCGGTCGGCCTCGTCGCTTACTTTTTCCTGGTTCCAGACCCGTTGAAACTTTCCGATTTCGCCATCCTGTCCTTACAAACCGCGGGAGCCTTCCTGATGTTCGCCGGAATTCTCGGCCGCGTGCTCGCCACCATTTCCATCGGCGGCCACAAGGACAAGGCCATCATGCAAACAGAGCTCTATTCCGTCTGCCGCAATCCGCTCTACTTCGCATCCTTCCTGATGGCCCTCGGCTTCGGACTGCTTTCCGGACGCGTGGATTTCACCTTGCTGGCATCGGTCGCCTACCTCGCGATTTTCTATCCGATGATGCGCAACGAGGCGAAATACCTCCGGGAGAAATTCGACGACTTCGCGGAGTATGAAAAACGGGTCCCGCTCTTCTTCCCGAACTTCGCCCGGTGGCAGGAGCGCAAGTGTTTCGAAATCAATTTCAGGCTGGTGAGAAAAACTCTGCTAGACGCCTCGCTCGTGCTGCCGCTCATTCCCCTGATGATTCTTGTCCGGGCTTATTTGGCGGCCAAGTGAGGAAAATCCGGCCTGCCGGAAACCTTGCCGAGCGCCGCCGGACTCGTCATGCTCACCCCATGATTCGTCCGCTTTTGCTCCTCTGCTTGCTCGCCGCCGCCTCGCACGCGCAGTCCTACGCCCCGCTCAGCGAGCGCCCGCCCGCCCTCGCCCGCGAATTCCGCGGCGCCTGGATCGCCTGCATTTATAACATCGACTGGCCCAGCTCGCCCGGCCTCAGCGCCGCCAGCCAGCAAGCCGAAATGCGCGGCATCCTCGACAAGCTCGCCGCGCTCAAGATGAACGCCGTCATCTTCCAGGTCCGCCCGCAGTGCGACGCGGTTTACGCCTCCTCCATCGAACCGTGGAGCTCCAGCCTAACCGGCACCATGGGCCGCTCACCCGGCTACGATCCCCTCGCCTACTGCATCCAGCAAGCCCACTCCCGCGGGATCGAGGTCCACGCCTGGTTCAACCCGTTCCGCGCCCTTTCCAACAACTCCCAACAGATCGCCCAAAATCACGTCTGCCGCAGCGCGCCGGGCATCACCAGGAAGTTCGGCACCATGACCTGGTGTGACCCCGCCAGCTCCGACACCCGCTCCCGCGCCCTCAACGTCATCCTCGACGTGGTCAAGCGCTACGACATCGACGGTGTCCATCTCGACGACTATTTCTATCCGTATCCATCAGGCAGCCTGCGCTTCCCCGATGGAAAAAGCCCCGCCGAGCGGCGCAGCTACGTCGATGGCTTCGTCAGCAGCCTCTACTCTTCCGTCAAGCGCCAGAAATCCTGGGTCCGCGTCGGCATCAGCCCCTTCGGCATCTGGCGGCCCGGCGTCCCCGCGGGCATCGAGGCCGGCATCGACAGCTACGAGCAGCTCGCCGGCGACTCTCGCAAGTGGCTCAAAAACGGCTGGCTCGACTACCTCGCTCCCCAGCTCTACTGGCGGGACTCGCCGCAAAAACAAAGCTTCTCCACCCTCCTCAACTGGTGGCGCCAGCAAGGATCGCGCCCCGTCTGGCCCGGCATCGCCACCACCCGCATCGGCGGCTCGGAAGACAACCGGCCCGCCTCGGAAATCACCCACCAGATCGACATCAGCCGCAAGACCGGCAAAAACTGGAACGGTCACATCCACTGGAGCGCGAAAAGCCTCGTGAAAAACCAAGGCGGCATTTCCACCAAGCTCGCTAACACCTACACCCAGCCCGCCGCCATTCCGCCCATGCCATGGGTCAACAACAACGCGCCCGCCGCCCCCGGCGTCAGCGCCTCGATCCAGGACGGCGGCACTTCCATCCGCTGCTCGCCCGGCTCCGGCACCGCGAAAATCGCTGTCCAAGCCAAGATTGGCGGCACTTGGCGCACGATGAAAATCGCCCCCGGCGGCACCCAAAGCATCACCATTCCGCGCGCCGACGCCATCGCCGTCACCGCCCTCGACCGCTTCGGCAACGCCAGCGCTCCGAAGGTGCTCGGCCTGCAATGAACCCACCTGAAAATCAGCCCTCTTGAAAACCCGCCCTAACCTGCTCCTCCTAACCGCCATCAGCCCGTGGATCGCTTGGTCCGCGTGGCAACCATTCGACCGGCCCACCTGGTGGATGGAAGTGCTGCCGGTTTTCCTCGGCTTCATCGCGCTGCTCATCGCCCAGGCCAAGGGCTGGCGGTTTTCCAATCTCGCGCTTTCCCTGATCGGATTTCACATGATGGTGCTGCTGGTCGGCGGTCATTACACCTACGCCCTGGTGCCGCTCGGCGACTGGGTGAGCGCGTTTTTCGGAGCGGATCGAAACCACTACGACCGCCTCGGCCACCTCACCCAAGGCTTCGTGCCCGCGATCGTCTGCCGCGAGATTTTCGTCCGCACCGGCGTGCTCGCCCGCCGCGCCTGGCTCGGCTTCTGCGTGATCTCATTCTGCCTTGCCTTCAGCGCCACCTACGAACTCATCGAGTGGCTGGCCGCCCTAGTTTCTGCCGAAGCGTCAGAGTCATTTCTCGGCACCCAAGGCGACGTATGGGATACCCAGTGGGACATATTTTTGGCGGGAATAGGAGCCTTGTCCGCGTTTATCTTCCTGTCCCGCGCGCATGACCGGTCCATCGCCCGGTTGGGAGAATTCGGCCAGCCCCCGACAATTTAACCGATCACCCGGATTTCCCGCGTCTCCGCCCTTGCCACGCGGCGGATCAGCGCGTTGACTTTCCGCCATTCCAATTTTCCCCACTGTGAAAGCTCACGAACTCTATTCCGCCGTCGATCCCGCCATTGTCACTCAAATCCTCGATTGGTTCCGCGCCAATGACAGGAACGTGTATCGGTCCGCCGTCGCCACCCTTGCCGCCAACCGCAAGCTGCGCCCCGTCTTCATCGAGAAAAAATCCATGGCCGACCAATACGCATGGATTCACAAAACCCTCAAAATCAACGCCTGCGACACCATCGGCGAGCACCTGCTGCAAGCCTATCTGATGGCCGGCCAGCAATCGCTCCTCGCCATGTTCTGCGACGGCATGGGCATCCCGCACGACGGCAAGGGCTCCGTCGTCGGCAACCTGCCCAAGAAACTCGATACCGAGCGCCTCAACTCCACCATCGAGCGCCTCGTCGATATTTTCGAACCCAAGCTGCTCGCCGTTTACCTCCACTGCTTCAACATGCAGGTCCCCGGCGGCTGGCCCGAGCTCAGCGAAAAGCTCGCCTCCGACGAGCACCTCAAGCTGGCTTGAGGAACGTTGAGAACCGGCAAGGGCACCTCGCCGGATCACCGTCGCGGCTGTTCATTCCGCGAGTAATTTCGCGGTCTCGTCGCGTCCTAACTTTGCGGCCCGGCCAAGCCAGATCCTGGCAAGGCCTTTCGAAGGAGCCACCCCCACGCCATGGAGCAGGCAACGGCCATATGCGACCAGCCCTTCAGGCCAATTAGCCTGTGCTGATTTCCGGTACCAGAACACCGCTTCGACGGGATCCTTGCCCACGCCAATGCCGTTCTCATAACAGCATCCCAGTTCATACTGACCTTCCGCGTGATCCTTGAGCGCCGCTTTCTCAAAATACTGGCAGGCCTCCGCCGCCTTGGATGGTCCCTGAGCCAGAAGCAGCCGCCCCATCCGCACTTGCGCCGGTCCATGATTCTGGGCCACGGCCAGCTGCAGCCATTTAGCGGACTCCTCCTCGTTTCGCTCCACACCAAATCCATCCCTGAGGCAGTTCGCATAAGACAACTGGCCCTGCGGATCTTTCTTGTCGGCCGCCTTGCGATACCAGGCGGCGGCCTCGGCCGGATCCTTCGTCACGCCGGTGCCGTTCGCGTAACAATCCCCCAGACTCGCCATCGCCGCGGCACCGCCCAACTCCGCGGACCTGCGCAACAAACCCACGACCTGCGCGGGATCCTTGCTGAACCGCAACGCCTTCTCACGGATCGCGCCGGCGTTGTTATTTCTCACCAGCGTTTCGATGAACTCCTCCGCCTGCTTGCGGGATTCTGCGTCATCGAGCATCGAAAGCGTGATCGCCTGCTTGAGCAGCGCCTCGGAATGCCCTTGGCGCGCGGCCTTGCCATACCACTCCGCCGCCTCCTTGATGTCCTTTTCCACGCCGAATCCTTCGGCCAGGCATTTCGCATAGGCCACCTGGGACTCCCAGAAACCCATCTTCGCCGCTGCCATGTAACTCCGGGCCGCCTGCTTCTCATCTTTTTCAATCGCCACGCCTGAGGCCAACAAGTCGGCCATGTTATGATAGGCATACGGGCTTTTTTCCTTTTCGAGCGATTTGCGATACCACTTGAGCGCCTCGTTCCCATCGCGGGTAACCCCCCAGCCGTTCTGATAACAATCCGCCAGATTGAGCATGCCATGGGAACTCCAAGCATCCGCCGCCTTGCGGAAATACTCCACCGCCTTGTTCGCGTCTTTGGGAAACCCCTGCCCGCGCAGATGCAGCTGGCCGAGATTGCTCATTGCGGTGCTGTTTCCCTGAGCCTCCGCCTTTCGATACCACTGAATGGCTCGGGAATAGTCCCGCGCCACTCCCTGGCCATTCACGTAAGCCAGCCCAAGGTTGTTCTGCGCGGCGGGGTTCCCCTGTTCCGCCGCCTTGCGATACCACACGGCGGCTTGCTTCTTGTCCCTAGGCACACCTTTGCCGGTCGCCAGCAAAAGCCCGATTTCGTTCTGGCATCGTGCATCACCCAAGTCCGCGCCTTTCTGGAACCACTTCGCCGCCGTGCGGACATCGCCACTGTTCAAATGCAGGAACCCCAGATTCTGATGGGCGACATCGAACCCCAAGCCTGCGGCGCGCTCAAAAAGTTGCACGCCCTTCTCCAGATCCTTCGGCCGCCCGCTGCCATCACGATAACAGACTCCCAGCAGATTGATCCCCTTCATGTTCCCGGCCAAAACCAGTTTGTCGCACATGTCCGCGGCGACCTGATAATCCCTACCGATCCCAAATCCGTGGAAATGACACCAGGCGAGCATGAACATGCCTTCTTCGACCCCGTGTTCGGCCGCTTGTGAATACCATCGAAACGAGGCCTCGGGGTCCTTTTCCACCCCCGTTCCGTGCCTATAATAATGCCCCAAGGCATACTCGGCGTTCCCGCAACCGGCATCCGCCGCAGTTTGGATCATTCGGATGGCTTTCGGTGGGTCCTTCGCCACTCCATTGCCCGACATGTAAGCAAGGCCCAGATTGGTTACCGCATCCATGTCGCCCTGATCAGCGGCGCGCTGCAGCCAGACCAGCATCTCTTGCAGGTTCTTTTCCACCCCCCACCCTTTTTCAAAGCAAACTCCGTAGCGCCGCTGCGCCAGACTGTCACCTTTTTCGGCAGCCAGCCTCAACCACTTGGCGGCCTCCGGGTAATCCACCGGAACCCCTTCGCCCAGCGACAGGCAAGTGCCGAGTTTCGCCTGCGCCCGGGAATGCCCCTGCTCCGCCGCCTTGCGATACCAAGCCACCGCTTCCACCGGCGATTTCTCCAACTCCCCGCCCTCCGCCAGCATGTCGCCGACCACCAGCTGGGCCGCCGCGTCACCGGCTTCCGCAGCTTCGCGGTAAAGCCCCAACGCCCCCGCCGCATCCTTGTCGCAACCCCTGCCATGATCCATGCAGTCTGCCAAGCGCGTCTTCGCCGGGACATCGCCCGCCGCGACCGCCTTACGATACCAGTTCACGGCCTCTTCGGGACGGGCCGCAACGCCGAGGCCCTTTTCCAGACACTCGCCCCAATACCGCTGGGATGGGACGTCTCCCTGGATCGCGGCTTTTTCACACCACTCCGCGGCTTGCGGCCACTCTCCTTTCCCGAAAAAGTCATGGGCGTTGCGGACGGTTTGCAGCGCCGCCATCCGCCGAGCCTCCATCGCGGCCACCTCCCGCCGCAGCGTTTCATCGGCCACCTGTTTTCGATATGCCTTGGCGCCAACCGCGCAAATCACCACCACCAGCAATCCCACAATCAAGAATATTGTTAGCGCGCGGTGCTTTTGCTGCTTCCGAGATCCGTCGTTTTTGGGAAATTCGATTTTCTCTTCCATGATGATTCAAACTTTTCCAACCGTCCATCAAGGCTACCCGGAGTCACTGCGGCAAATGGACGCTAAGGTTTTGAGGTAAAGGTCGCTGACGCCCCCAGCGGGAAGAATCAATTGCGTGAATCGTAGGTTTCCGACCTGCCTTGCCAAGGAGTTTGTTGGCACTGGCAAGCCCGAGCCGCGGCAGTCAAGCTGCGGCGTAGAACCGTGCGGTGAGATCGTGCAGCGCCTCGGCGTCCTTCGCCGGCAGAATATCGACCCGCTTGACGAAGCGGCTGAAGTCCTGCGCTTGAGGCCTTGAACCCCCGGACTTTCCTGTCTAGCTTGCGCGCCCGACCCGGAAATTCCATGCCCAAAGTTTACGTCAAGACCTACGGATGCCAGATGAACGAGCGCGACTCCGAGCAAGTCGCCCGGATGTTCAGCGAGGGCGGCTACACGGTCACGACCGACGAGAACGAGGCGGACGCCGTGCTCATCAACACCTGCTCGGTCCGCGACCAGGCGGAGCAAAAGGCACTCGGCAAAATGGGCAACCTCATCCACAAGGGCCGCGACCGCAAACACGTCGTTTACGGCTTCATGGGCTGCATGGCCCAGTCGCGCGGCGAGGAGCTTTTCAAAACCCTGCCCAACCTCGATGTCGTCGTCGGCACCCAGAAATACCACAAGGTTTTCGAATACGTGGACGGCATCCTTCAGCGGCGGTTAGAAGCCCGGATGGACGACCCCGCGTTTTCCCTGCGCGGCACCAGCGTCTGCGACACCGCCGAGGAGGAAGGCTCGCAAAACACCATCCGCGACCACGTCCCGAAAGCGCACGAGGCGTCCGCCTTCGTCTCGATCATGCAGGGCTGCAACATGCGCTGCTCGTTCTGCATCGTCCCCGACACCCGCGGCAAGGAACGCGGCCGGCCCATCGCCGAGATCGTCGGCGAGGTCCGCCACCTCGCGGCCAGCGGGGTGAAGGAGATCACCCTGCTAGGCCAGATCGTCAACCTTTACGGCCGCACCGAGTTCCCGAAAATCGACGGTAAATCCCCCTTCGTCCAGCTGCTCGAAGCCGTGCACGAAGTCGATGGCATTGAGCGTATCCGCTTCACCTCGCCGCATCCCATCGGTTACCGGGACGACCTCGTCGCCGCCTTCACCTATCTGCCGAAACTCTGCTCGCACATCCATTTCCCGATGCAGAGCGGCTCCGATAGGATCCTGCGGGAAATGCGCCGGCCCTACAAAAACGAGAAGTTCATCGAGATCTGCGAGAAAATGAAAGCCGCCCGCCCCAGCCTCGCCATCACCACCGACATGATCGTCGGCTTCCCCGGCGAGACCGAGGAGGATTTCCAGGCCACCATCGACACCGTCGAGCGCCTCAAGTTCGACAACGCATTCGTCTTCCGCTACTCCAAGCGCCGCAACACCCCTGCCGCCGAAATGGACGGCCAGCTCGACGAGTCCGTGAAGGAAGAGCGCAACCAACGCCTGCTAGCAGTGGTGGACCGCCTCGCCATCGCCAGCAACGCCGCCGTCGTCGGCACCCGCCAGCAAGTGCTCTGCGAAGGCCCGTCGAAAAACAACGCCGCCCGCCTCACCGGCCGCACCCTGCAGAACAAGATCGTCATCTTCGACGGCGACCCCGCCCGGCTCACCGGCCAGATCCTCGACATCCAGATCGAGCAATCCACCGGCTTCACGCTCTTCGGGACAGCCTGTCTCGAAGAATGTGTCCCGGTTGTCCCAGCCGGAGCCCACGTCCCCGGCTGAGGCAGCCGGGACGCTTTTTCCATCACATCTCCAACAGCAGGCGGGTTGGCGACTCGAGGCTGTCCTTGATGCGGATCAGGAAGGTGACGGCTTCCTTGCCATCGACTAACCGGTGGTCGTAGCTGAGGGCGAGATACATCATCGGGCGAATGACGACCTGGCCGTTGAGGGCGACCGGGCGCTGCTGGATGGTGTGCATGCCGAGGATGCCGCTTTGGGGCGGGTTGAGGATGGGCGTGCTGAGCAGCGAGCCGTAGGTGCCGCCGTTGGAAATGGTGAAGACGCCACCGTTGAGGTCGTCGATGGTGATCTTGCCGTCCTTGGCCTTCTTGGCGTAGTCGAGGATGTCCTTTTCGATCTGGGCGAAGGACTTCTTGTCCACGTCGCGGAGGACGGGAACGATCAGGCCCTTTTCCGTGCCGATGGCGACGCCGATGTCGTAGAAATGGTTTTCAATGATGTCGGTGCCGTCGATGCGGCCGTTGACGGAAGGCACGTCCTTGAGCGCCTGCGCGACGGCTTTGATAAAGAACGACATGAAGCCGAGTTTCACGCCGTGCTTTTTCATGAAGTCTTCCTGCACCTGCTTGCGGAGGTCCATCACCGAGCTCATGTCCACCTCGTTGAAGGTCGTTAGAATCGCCGCGGTGTGCTGGGCGTTGACGAGGTGCGTGGCGATCTTGCGGCGCAGCATCGACATCTTCCTGCGGGTCGTCCGGCCATCGCTGACTTCGGATAGAGCAACCCGCTCGACCGGGGCGGCGGGGGCGGAGAAATCGGGTTTCGCGGCGGCGGGCGCTGCGACCGGTGCCGGAGCGGCGGAGGCAACTGCAGGAGCCGGGGCTGGCTTGGCGGGAGCGGGAACCGCACCTGATGTGGCGGCGGTGTCGATGGTGGCGATGATCGCGCCGATCGAAACTTCCTCGCCTTCCGGCGTGATGATTTTCAAGCGGCCTGATGCGGGAGCTTCGAGTTCGTTGGAGACCTTGTCGGTTTCGAGAGTCACGAGGACTTCGCCTTGAACTACTTGCTCGCCGTCATTCTTCCGCCATTTCGCGACGTTCGCGGAGGTGATGGATTCGCCGGCGGCTGGGACTTTCAACTCGATGACCGCGCCGGACGCGGCGACGGGGGCGGCTGCGGGAGCCTCCACAACCGGCGCTGCGGCGACCGCAGCGGCCTCATCACCGGAAATGCGGGCGATCAAGGTGCCGATGGAGACTTCCTCGCCTTCGCCGACGAGGATTTCAAGGATGCCATCCGCGGCGGCTTCAAGCTCGTTGGAAACCTTGTCGGTTTCGAGGGTGACGAGGACATCTCCCTTTTTGACGGCATCGCCGTTTTTCTTGTGCCAGCGGGCGACGTTGGCGGAGGTGATGGATTCGCCAGCGGCAGGAACTTTGACGTCGAGTGACATGGATGAAGCGTGGTGAGAGTTGGGAAAGTTGAATCAAGTTAGACTTCGAAGGCTTGGGCGACGAGCGCCTTCTGCTCGCGGTAGTGCATCGCCTTGGAGCCGGCGGCGGGACTGGAAGCGGCCCCCCGGCCGGCGTAGCGGATCTTGCTGCCGACGGCGCGCTCGAGCCGCGGGGAAATGTAGGACCAGGCACCCATGTTGAGCGGCTCTTCCTGGCACCAGACGAAGTGCGAGGCGCTTGAATACTGGCTGATGATGGCCTCAACCATTTCGCGGTGAAACGGATAGAGCTGCTCGATGCGGATGATGGCCGCGTTCTCGATGCCCTTTTCCTGACGATAGGCCATGAGGTCGTAGTAAACCTTG
>CANHPN010000011.1 GCA_947462535.1 Akkermansiaceae bacterium
CTCATCGAGATCTCCGAGACATGGGAAACCGGCAAAACCTACCTCACTCCCAGCTAACAGAAAACAAACCGAAAAAACAAAACCAACCACCTTCAGAAAAAGTCATCAGCCACTTTTACAGAAAAAAATTTGCGCGGCCGGTTAAAAAATCCCCTCCCTCTGATCTCTCTTCCTCTGTGCTCTCTGTGTCCTCTGTGGTTAAAAATTCTTCATCCTCCGTGGTGAGAGCAAAGCTGGATGACCTCTTCGCCTACACCGAGAAAGAGCACGCCTTCACCCCGGCCGAAGTCGCCACCCTCATCGCCGCCATCGATGCACTGAAAATCCTCGACCCCGCCTGCGGTTCCGGTGCCTTCCCCATGGGCGTCCTCCACAAGCTCGTCTATATTCTCAGCAAACTCGATCCCGACAATGTCGAGTGGGAGAAACTGCAAATCGCAAAGGTGCAGGAAATCGCCGATACCGAGGAACGTCGCAGAAAACTTGCTGAAATCGCCAGCAACTTCGCCGACAACAACGACGACTACGGCCGTAAGCTTTACCTCATCGAAAACTGCCTCTACGGCGTGGACATCCAGTCCATCGCCATCCAGATCACCAAACTCCGCTTCTTCATCTCCCTCGTCTGCGACCAGAAGACCAACCGCAACAAAAAGGACAACCACGGCATCCGCCCCCTGCCCAATCTGGAAACATCGGTAGCGTGAGCGCGGGTGCCGATCATTTGCGATATTTGTCAGAGCGGCGCGGTCAACATCCACTGCCATGCGGGGAGGATTTGGATGGGAGCCGGAACCTCAGGGAAAGGGAGGCGCGATTCGAGAGTAAGGAGCGATTGGCTGGCGCGGGGATGCTCTGCCGCCGCGTCTTGAAGTGCCCGGACTTCGCGGGTGAGGGTGTCAGGGTCATCGACGGAGGCGCAGACTTGGATGAGATCCTCCGATCCATCGATGTTGCGGGCGAGAAAATCCACTTCGAAGCCGTTTGGCGTCTTGACGTAGGCGACCTCGGATCGGCGGCGCTGGAGTTCGATGAAAACGGCGGTTTCGAGGGCGTGGCCGGTGTTGGTTTTGCCGCTACGGTCGAAGACGGGGATGAGGGCGGTATCGGCAGGATAGGCTTTGCGGGGATTCACCTGACGACGTTTCTCCGAGTCGGTGGCGACCGGAATGGTTTGCAGGAGAAACGCGTCCTCCAAGTGGGAAAGGAATTCGTAAAGGTGCTCGCGGCCCACGGAGATGCCTTGGGACTTGAGATCGGCGGAGAACTTCGTCACCGAAAAAAGACCGGCGGGTGAGCTGAGCAACCTGCGAACGAGCCAGCGAAGCGCGGTGACGTTGGCCACGCCATGGCGCTCGATGACATCGCGAAGGAGCAGCACGTCGATGTAGCCTTGGAGAAGCTGCCGACGGTTTGCGGCGGACAAATCCTGGGCTTCAGGGAATCCTCCGGTTTCCAGATAATTGGCGAAATGGTGATCGAGGGCGGTGCGCTTGCGAGTGGTGAGGGCGTCCGGATTCTCCGGGATTTCTTTTTGATGGTGCCGCAGGAATTCGCGGAAACTAAACGGGTGGATCGGGATTTCCCAGGCGCGTCCCCGCATGGAGGTTGCGATTTCCCTGCTCAGAAGCTTGGCGGAGGAACCGGAGAGGAAGAGTTCGTAACCCGGAGTGTCGAGAAGACGGCGGATGAAGGTTTCCCAGCCAGAGACGAGCTGGATTTCGTCGAGGAAAAGCGTGACCGGTTCATCGGCGGGCTCGGGAAAGAGGCGCAAATGAGTGTCCGGGATGAGGTGGAGTTGTCCGGCCTCCATGTCGCCCAGGCGCTCGTCCTCGAAATTAAAATAGAGCAGACGACCCGGGCTGCGACCCGCAGCGATCAGTTCGGCGCGGCATTGGTGAAGGAAACTGGTTTTCCCCGCCCGGCGCATCCCGATGACAGCGGCCGCTTTTCCTTTGAGTGGCGGAAGCATGGCGTCGCGCCTGGTCAGCACAGGCAGGCCCGCCTCCACCGAAGCGAGAATCTTGTCCTGGATGATCTGGTTGAGTTGGTCTGCCATTGCAGGCTTTAATAAGTCGTAATTAGACCTGAATCAAGTCTAAATAAATACAAGTGGCGAATATGGGTGAGGGCTCGGCTGATCGATCTTTGAATCCATCACCCCATCCCCATCCGCTCAAGCGCGGCATCCAACTCGGATTTCCGGAACCGCACGGCACGGCCGATTTTGAAGTAGGGGACCAGTCCGGCCATGCGCCAGCAATAGAGGTTGCGCTTGCTCACGTTGAGGTAGGCGCAGGTTTGTTTTTCGGTCATGAGGGCGGCGTGGTCTTCGGTGCGCGGCGAATCAGTTGGCGTGTCCATGCCGGTGTTGGCCATGTCAACTCGGGCCGTGGTGACAAATGGTGACAATCCGTTTGCCTCGGATGTTTCAGTTGGCCAAAATGGCTTCAAATACTGATGGCCAACAGCCGCCAACTAAGGCAAAAAAATATCACAACAAGTTGATTGCCAATATGTTAAGACATTATACGAATCAAAAGGTTAGGGGTTCGAGTCCCTTCGGGCGCACCACTCTTAAAACCCTGCAAATCAAAAGGTTGCAGGGTTTTTTGTGGCCATTTTTGCGAGTCCTGAAAACCTTTCAAATGCACGGAAATGCGGGTTTTAACGCGTTCTATTGCACGGAGTGTTGCACGGAAGAATTTGTGCGTGCGGGCCGCGAGTTATTCCGTCGATACCGCCGGGTTCAGAGTGCCATGCAATAGACCGTTGCGCGGAAAGCCCGGGGCGGGAGCTGCGTTGACCGCTCTGCGCTGTCGGGATAGAATGAAAACCATGGAGCCGGCGGCCATGAATTGCACTGGATGCTCATTTGGCACTCAAAACCGGTATTCTAATCCCAGCAGAAAGCCGTGGCTTGTTACGTCGTAGTTACTGCCGCCGCTGGTGTAGTCGGTGCTGATGGCGCGGTAGCCAAGTCCCAGGGAAGCCTTGTCGTGAATGCGATATCCGAGCGAGACCATGGCCTGCCAAGTAAGGTCTGACGAGATGTCGAAGCCGCCGATGTCGGCCAATGCACGGACAAAGAACTTGCCCGTGAGATCATGATGAACGCGGAAGCCGATGATCGGGTCCACCCAGGTCTTGTCGGCGGATTCATTGATGTCCACGACACCCGGAACTTTGCCTTTGATCTTCACATCCGTTTCCATCCAGTTAACGCGGGCACCAGCATATGCGTCCAGGCGTGTCGTGGGATTTTCGACGACGTGGTAGAACACCGCGAAGTTGCCGATGAATTGCTCGATCTGGGAGTCGAAGTCGGCCTGCGGGGTGGAAACCGAGGGCTCCAGCTTGGCGTAGAAGATATCGGACATGAAGCTCCATTTGCCTTTACCAACTTCCATGAGTCCCATGAAGGTGAACTTAAGGTTGTCGAAAATCTTGTTGAAGGGAACATCCACCGGGACGGTTGTGCCGTGGATCGTCATGTCGCCGTCAAGGCGGGTGGTCCACACATACATCGAGGTGCTGACACGCCAACCGGAATCGGTGGTGCCGGTGATCTGGGGTTGATCGAGTGCGGCGATGGTGGTGCCTGCGGCTGCGGGGAGCCCTGCGAGCAGGACGGCGGAGGCGAGGATGGTCTTGAGTTTCATGATGGGTCGCGGAGTTTGGTTTTGGTTTGAATGCGAGTTGGTGTGCAGGATGGATTCCCGCATGGAACTGAAAGGCTTGTTTATTCGGCTTGGTCCGTCTTCTTTGGTAGATATGGTCCGTCACCCGTCAGGATGACTCCGTTGTGTTTCACGTATTCGTCCCAAAGACCGATCATCGCTGTCCGTTTCTCCGGGTGTTTGGCGGACAGGTCGTTCAATTCGGCGGGATCGTTCTTGAGATTGAACATCTCCCAATCGCCAGTGCCACCGGCAGCTGGATAGAGGTAAAGCAATTTCCAATCGCCCTGACGGATGGCGCGGTTGCCGAAGAGTTCCCAGCCAAGCCAGTCGGACCCGGTGCGGATGGCGGACTCCTTGCCGGCGAGCAGCGGCCACAATGATTTGCCCTGGAGCGGGGCGAGTGTGGAGCCGTCCAAGCCTGCGGGATGTTTCACACCGGCGGCTTCGATGAAAGTGGGGGTGAGATCCATCACGTGAAGCGGCGAGCGGTTGGTGGAGCCGCGATGTCGCACGCCAGGACCGCTGACGATCAACGGCAGGCAGATGCCGCCATTGGCAGGCACGCCCTTATAGAGGCGGAACGGCACGCTGCCGACCTGTGCCCACGCCGGACCATATTCCACGCAGGAACCCGGGCGACCGATGTTTTCAAGGCGGTTGTCGAAGGTTTTTCCGAACCACCCGCGCGCGGTGGGGGCCAATTTGCCGATCATTTCGCCCAAGTCCTCGCCGGCCGCGCCGTTGTCGGAGAGAAACACGATGAGCGTGTTGTCATATTGGCCCGACTCCTTGAGGAACGAGACGAGGCGGCCGATCTGGTCGTCCATGTATTCGACCATCGCGGCGTAGACCTCCATCTTGCGCGTGGAGATCCTGCGTTGCTCTTCGCTGAGTGCGTCCCATGCAGGAATTGCGGGCAGCCGTGGGAAACCAACGACATCCTTGGCGACGATGCCGAGTTCCTTCTGGCGGGCGAGACGCTCGGTACGGAGGGCATCGTAGCCCTTGTCGTAGCGACCCTTGTATTTGTCGATCCAATCACTGGGCGCGGCGAGGGGGCCGTGCGGTGCCTGATAGGCGAGGTAAGCGAAGAACGGTTTGCCGCTGGTGGCGTTCTCCGTGAGATTCCCGATGATGGACTCGGTGAAGTTTTTCGACGAGTAGTAGTCGGCGGGCAGGCTGCCCCCGAGCTTGCCATCGCGGGTGTAGGTGACCTTGGGCTCGGAGGGCAGCAGGCCCTTCATATCGGCCCAATGGCTGCCGGCACCTTGGAGGAGCGTGAAATCGCGCTCAAAACCGCGGGCGGCGGGCCATTCATCGGGCTTGTCGCCGAGGTGCCACTTGCCTGCCATGCAGGTGAAGTAACCGGTACTGCGCAGCAGGGTGGCTACGGAAACCGCACGGCTGTTGAGGTGGCCTTCGTAGCCTGGTTTGCCTTTTTGGGTGGGACCCATCCACTCAGCCATGTTGCCGATTCCGGCGATGTGGTTATCGGTGCCGGTGAGCATCATCGAACGCGTTGGCGAGCAGCTCGGTGCCACATGGAAATCCGTGGCCCGGAGGCCACCGGCGGCCAGGGCGTCGATGTTTGGCGTGTTTATTTCTCCGCCGAAGCAGCCGAGGTCTGAGTAGCCCATGTCATCTGCGACGATCAGCAGGAGGTTTGGCTTGGTCTTGGCTCCTTCGGCAACGGTTGAAACAACGGTTCCGATTGCCAGAATTGCTGACACTGTGCCTAAAGTCCCGAATCTCATGGCATGCATTTTTCAGTTTTCACGGCAGGGTGGCTTGAGCTATCCAAGATTCATCCCAGTCCACTCATCATTCCTGCTGCGGACTCTGAACGTGCTTTGCATGGATACTTCCCTCGCCACCCCGTTACGAGGAAAAATTGTATCCGCATTTGGTGAAATTTGGTGAAATCATCAAAACCAGACACTCCAACGACCCTGTGGTTGATCGCGGGACGCCGGATCTCACCTCGCATTGGCATCCGGCGCGCCCGAGGCTCCGCAGCTTTCGCCATTCCGCCCCATCCAGTGCGGAACAGCCGCTCACGCCTCTCTCAGATGAAATGGCTCTGGAGTCAACGCACCAGGCCGGGAAATGGTTCTGTCCTCGGCCCTTGACGGATCCAGTGGGGTGAATCACCTTGGACTCGCCGTGAGCATGGTTTCAATTCGCGATCTCCGCACGTCCTTTCCCAAGGTCGAGGCGCTATTGAACGCGGGCGAGGAGGTCGGTTCCGAGAAGGCGGGCAAGGCGGATCAATTCTTTTCGTTTGACGATCGTCTGGACCATCTCGCCAATGCAGAGGGGATGAAGTTAATTCGCTAGATCCTCATTTCCGCCATGCGCCTCGCCGTCATCAATCTCGTCGGACTTTCCCGCTCGCTGCTGGGCGCGAACATGCCGGGTTTGACGGAGTTCGCGGAGAAGCGCGGGCTGCAAAGTTACGCGCCCGCGTTTCCAGCGGTGACCTGCACGGCGCAGTCGTCGATCGTCACCGGGACCTCGCCGGCGGAGCACGGGATCGTGGCGAACGGCTGGTATGACCGGGAGAGCGCGGAGGTGCGTTTATGGAAGCAGAGCAACCATCTGGTCCGGGGCGAGAAGCTGTGGGACAAGCTGCGCAGCGAGGTTCCCGGCTTCACCTGCGCGAAATTGTTCTGGTGGTATAACATGTATTCGTCGGCGGACTTCTCCATCACGCCGCGGCCGCTCTATCCGGCGGACGGGCGCAAGGTGTTCGACGTCCACACCCAGCCGATGGGGATGCGCGACGAGTTGAAGAACGAGCTCGGCCCGTTTCCCTTCCCGGCGTTCTGGGGGCCGGCGGCGGGGATCGCCTCGTCCGAATGGATCGCCGCCTCCGCGAAATGGGTGGAGGAAAAGCACTCGCCGACGCTAAGCCTCGTCTATCTGCCGCATCTCGATTATCCGCTGCAGAAGGACGGGCCGCTGGCGGCTAACATCCCGGAGGAGCTGCGGAAGATCGACGCGCTGGCGACGGATCTCATCGGTTATTACGAGTCGCGCGGCGTGCGGGTGCTGGTGCTTTCGGAGTACGGGATTTCCCCGGTCAGCCGGGCGGTCCATCTCAACCGCCTGTTCCGAGAAAAAGGCTGGATTCAAATCAAGGACGAGCTCGGCCTGGAGACGCTCGACTGCGGGGCGTCGCGCGCCTTCGCCGTGGCCGACCACCAGGTGGCGCATGTTTACGTGAATGATCCTGCGATCCGCGATCAAGTGCGGGATTTGCTAGAAAACACTCCGGACATCGACGAGGTCCGGACGGCCGCTGAAATCTGGGGCGATGGCGTGGCGACCGGGCGCGGCGGGGACTTCATCGCCATCGCCGCGGCGGATGCGTGGTTCACTTACTATTTCTGGGAGGACGACGCGGTCGCGCCGGACTACGCGCGGACCATCGATATCCACCGCAAGCCGGGCTATGACCCGTGCGAGCTGTTCATCGAACCGGCGCTCAAGTTTCCCAAGCTGCGGATCGCAAAATTCCTGTTGAAGAAAAAGCTCGGGCTGCGTGGCTTGCTCGATGTCATTCCGCTGGACGCCTCGCTGGTGAAGGGCTCGCACGGCCGGGACATCGTGCCGGATGGCGAGCGACCGGTATTGTTAGGTTCGGCGTATCCGGTGAGCACGGCGGAGGACGTCCACCGGGCGATCCTGGCGGCATTCAGCGCGGGCTGATGACCACGGCGTTGTCGTCGTAGCGGACCTTGGCGCCGGTTTGATCGGAGAGGTATTTCATCACCGCCCTGGTGGGCATGCTCTTGAGATTGGGGACTCCAAGAGCTGACACCCGTTCCGGGCGGATTCAAGCGGCAAGTTCCGGGTGGCGACTCAGTGGGTCTGGTTGGCGGATTCCGGTGGGGTGACCACGACTGCGGGCTTGAGCAGCGCTTCGAATTGCTCGCCCCACTCGCGGGCGGCGGGATGGGCGATGTATTTCTCCAGATGGGCTAACATGCGGACCGCCGCGCCGCTCTCGTCGCCGTTGCGGAAGAGGTCGCACTCCATCTCCCACTGGAGTTTCGGCTGAGTCTCGGCGAGGAATTTCTCGTAGGCGGGCGATTGCATCGAGGATGCCATACCGATCCTTTTTTCCTCCTTCGGGTTTTTAACAATTGCCTTCCAATGCTCGATCTTGGCGCCTTCTTGCTGGATGCGCTTGATCCACGCGGCCCGCAATTCGCTCAGGCGGTTGGGATTTCGATAGGGCGGCAGCAGGACCTGGTCGTAAACCTGGCCGAGTTCGACGGGTGAGAGCGGCCAGTTTTCCACCTTCACGCTGTTGATGTCATAGGCTCTGGCAAAAACGGACGAGGTCACCGCTTGGTTGAGGACGGTTTCCTGGTTTTTGAATTTCGCGGGCTCGCGGAAAATGGAATCGACGATTTCCTCCGCCTCCACTGCCAGCTTGGCACGATCGGCTTTTTCGGACGAGGCCTGGAGCGTGAGGACGAGCCAGCGGAGTTGTTGGCGGAGGGCGAGTCGGAGGCCGGGATCGGAGAGTTGTTCGGCTTCCTTGCGCTTCCATTCGCGGAAATCGGCGGACTTTTTTTGCTGGTCCTCGAAGCTCACCTTTTCCATGCAGTTGAGGTAGAGGTCGATGGCGGCATCGTCACTGCCGATGGCCACGCGGAAGGCTGCGAGGGCGACGCGGAATCTGGCGTCCACTTTGGCGTTCGCGGATTCCCTGAGTTTCTCAAGATTTTCCAACAGCGATTCGCGATCCGCGTCGGACAGGGCATCCGCCCGCGCGCCGTTGAGGCTGATGGCGGCACAAACCAGGAGAATGGGAACTCGCATGGCCGGGTTCTTCGCAAAATTAGCGGGCAGGGCCAAGGGGGAAGAATAAATAGTTTGCGGCTGCGGCGTGCGGGTCGGCGCGGTTTCCGCGCTTGGATTTTCGCGATTCCGGCGCATGGTTGGCCGCGTCACCCACCCTAGCCATGAATCACGCTTTCCGTCGCTTGCTGGCGCTTGCCGCCGTTTTCCTCACCGCGTTTGTCGCCGTCTCCGCGCTGCGGACGTGGCGGTCCGGCGGCGATTTGCGCAGCTTGATCCCCGGTTTCTCGAAAAAGACCGGACAGTTCCAGCCGGAAGCTTTCACGCTGCCGGACAAGGCTCCGCTGGACCTAGGCGATGTGGAGCTGCTGTCCCGCCTCAACAACGAATACGCGCGGCTAACCGAAGCGGTGGTGCCCTCGGTCGTGAGCATCGACACGGCGGGCATCCGCAGCGAGCAGTTGCTAGACATCTGGGGCCAGACGCGGGTCCGCAACTATCCGACGCAAGGCCAGGGCTCGGGCGTGATCGTCACCAAGGAGGGCCACGTGGTGACGAACCATCACGTGATCGCCGGGCAACAGAAAATCCAGGTGACGCTCCACGGCGGCAAGGCGTACACCGCCCGTCTTATCGGCGAGGACACGCTGTTGGACATCGCGGTGTTGAAAATCGATTCCAACGAGGCTTTCACGCCGCTGAAAATGGGGGATTCGTCGCAGGCCCAGGTCGGGCAGATCGTGCTGGCGCTGGGCAATCCGTTCGGGCTGGGCGAGACGGTGACCCAGGGGATCATTTCCGCCAAGGAGCGCTCGCTCTCGGACAACCAGCGGGATCTCTTCCAGACGGACGCGGCGATCAATCCGGGAAATTCCGGCGGGCCGCTGGTGAATTTGCGCGGTGAAGTCATCGGCATCAACGTCGCGATTTTCTCCCAGGACAAGCAGAACCCCGGCTTCCAGGGCGTGGGCTTCTCGATCCCATCTAACGACGTGAAGGAGGCGCTGTTCCAAATCCTCGAACGCGGCCGGCCGATCCGCGGGTTCCTCGGCCTGCAAATGCGCGATCTCGACCCGACGGTCCGCGCCGCGCTCGGCTACGAGGAAGACCACGGCGCGATGATTCTGGGAGTTTCCCCCAGCTCGCCTGCGGAGGCCGCCGGGCTGCAACCTTGGGACGTCGTCCGCTCTCTGAACGACGAGAAAATCCACACCGCCACCCAGCTGTTCTCGCTGGTCCAGCGCTCGCGCGTCGGCGACGTGATCGTTCTCGACGTCTGGCGCAAGGGCGAGTGGTCGCAGGTCAAAGCCACCATCGCCGAAAGCGGCGCGGCGGCCTCCGGGCAGCTTCCGTCCGCCGCCGCCAGCCAGGGCCGCACGCGCGATCCGGAGGAAGTGTTGGACGCGATCGGGATCCAAGTCCGCGATTTATTGGTGCCCGAACGGCTGCGCGGTTATCGCGGCGTGGCGGTGACCGCCGTCGCGGAAAACGGCATCGCCGCGTCGCAGGTGAGGGTTGGCGATCTCATCCTCGGGGTGAACAATTCGCGGATCAGCAGCGCCAGCGAGTTTTTCCTGCACCTCGCCGCCTCCGCCGCGGTGCAGGACACCAGTCTCCAGGTCTTCCGCGAAGGGCAGGTGCTCCGCCTCAATTTGCCGGCGCTTCCGCAGCAGGAATGATTCGCCTTTCCCGTCCGTCTCTTTTTATACCAAGTCCTTCATGCAACGTTCCAAGCTTCCCCATTTTTTCCTCGGCCTCGCAGCGGTGATCGCCCTCGCCGCCATCGTCATCCTGATCACCCGGCCAGGGCTACCCACCAAGGCTCCCGCAGCGGTTGCGGCGCTGCCGGAAAATCCGGTGACGGCACCACCAATCGAAAGGCCCGCCATCCCGCAAAATCCGGACACGTCAGCGGCAACCGTCGGCAGCGCGGCGGATCCCGCCCTGCTCGTCGCGCAAATCGCCCAAGCCCTGGAAGCGGGCGATCTCGCTAAGCTCTCGCACTTGATCGGCAAGGCCGCGCTCGATTCCGAAAACAGCGCCCGGCTCCAAGCACTTGCCGCCAGCCCGCTGCGGTTGCGCCAGCCCGACGGCATCCGCGAAGTGGGCGAAATCGAACTCAACGCGCGCTCCCGCTGGGCGCTCGAACTGGATGGCCAGCCACCCGGCCGCGACCGCATTTTCCTCGATCTCCGCCGCCAGAATGGCAAGTGGGCGGTGGAGAAAATCACCCTCCCGCCGGGGCCGGACGAGCCGATTCCGAAAGCCATTCCTGCGGACTCGCTGAACGTGGCCGACGCGTTTCTCCAAGCGGTCTTGAAGCAGGATTTCGAGCGCGCACGGGCCTTCGTGGACCCGGCGACCGTCTCGGACGCCAAGATCGCCGGACTTTGCATCCTATTTGAAGAGGGCGAATACCGGCTTCGCAAGTCCAAGCCGCTGCGCGCCATGTTCCAGCGCGACGACACCGCCGGCTATCTCGCCTACGTTGAAACCCGCGATGGCAAACAAAGCGCCCAGTTCGCCATCACCCTGAAACAAGCGACCGCGAAATGGATCGTTTCCGAAATCAACCTCAACCAGCTGCTCGCCGACTACGCCCGCCGCGTCGCCGGAGGGGATCTCTACTACACGCCTCTCGTCAAAAACCCCGGCGGCGGCGACACGCTCGCGCTCTATTTCGAGTTCGACGAAGACGAAATAAACCCGCGCACCAGCCGCCAGCTGGAGATCGTCACGCTCATCCTGCGCTCCGACCCCGGCAAGAAAATCACTCTCAGCGGCCACACCGACGCCCTCGGCACCGTCGGTTATAACAACAGTCTCTCCTCGCGCAGGGCCGACGTGGTCCGCGATTATTTGATCAAAGCGGGAGTCGATGCGCGCCAGATCGTGACCGTCGCCAAGGGTGCCAGCCAGCCGCGCCGGCCGAATGTCACGGAGACCGGCGTCGATGATCCGGAAGGCCGCCGGGCTAACCGGAGGACGGAAATCTATCTGGATTTCTGACGGGAGTAAGTTCGGGCCGCTCCAGCCCGTAGAAGAAGCCGCGCTTTTGCACTTTTGCCAAAGCGCGCACTAGTGGAGTGTCATCAGACTACGCATGAATTCTGTCCGTCTCTTTCTGTTTTCGAGTCTCGTCCTCATCGGATCGAGCGGTTGCGGCGTGCGCTCCGTGTCGATGCGCGGCGAGGTTTCCGTGGCGGCGGAATGGAAAAACGCCGCGGGATTCCCCGTCGCCTCGCCATCCCGCGACCTCTCGCGCTGGTGGAAGCGCTTCGACGATCCCGGCCTCAACCGGATCATTTCCGACGCACTCGGAAACAGCCCGGATATGGCATCGGCATCGGCGCGCATTCGCGAAGCCCGGTCGCGGCGGGATGCGGAGGTCGCCCTGCTTTTCCCCACCCTCCGCGGCGCGTTTTCGGCCGGTGCCAGCAGCACTTCAAGTGATGGCGTCGGGTCGGGTTGGAATGGCGGCTCGTCCTCCGCCGCCGCGCTCAACGCCTCGTGGGAAGCCGATCTTTTCGGGAAACGCCGCAGCACCATCGAAGCCGCCACCGCGCAAGTCGGCGCCACCGAGGAGAATTTCAATTCCGTCCAAGCCGCCCTCTCCTCGGAAATCGCCATCGCCTACACCCAGCTCCGGGTCGCGGAAGCCGCGCTTGAAGTGCTGTTACGCATCGTCTCGACCCGCGAGGAAACCTCGAAACTCGCCAGCTGGCGAACCCAGGCGGGCGAGGCGGATTCGCTCGAATCCAGCCAGGCCCTCAGCAGTCTCGAACAAGCGCGCGCCGGTGTGCCCGCGCTGCGACAAGCCATTTCCCAATCCCAAAACCTCCTCGCCCTCCTCGCCGGCCGCACGCCCGGCAGCCTCGACGGCATCCTTGCCTCCGGCAAACAAAGCATCCCGAATCCAGCCAGCAGTCTCGCCGTCGGCATCCCCGCCGACACGCTCCGCCAGCGCCCCGACGTCCGGCTGGCGGGCTATCAGCTGCTCGCCGCCGCCGCCCAGACCCGTGCCGCCGATGCCGAGCGTTTCCCTTCGCTCGACCTAACCGGCACTCTCGGCGTCAACGCGCTCGGCGCGGGAAAAATCTTCAACCCGGACACCGCCAGCGCCGGAATCATCGCCGGCCTTACCGGCCCGATCTTCGACGCCGGACGCATCCGCGCCAACATCGACGCCCAGAGCGCCGTGGAGGAGCAGACCTTCCAAACCTACCGCTCCACTGTCCTCACCGCACTCTCGGAAGTCGAGGACTCGCTCATCGCCTGCCGCCGCACCACCGAGCGGTTAGCCACGCTGGAAAAGGCCGCCGCCGCCGCCCGCGAAGCCGCCAAACTCGCCCAGCAACGCTACGAAGCCGGCGAAACCGACATTCTAACTGTCCTCGACGCGCAGCGCTCGCTGCTCGGCCTGGAGAGCAACCTGTTCAACGCCCGGGCCGACCGGACGAACTCCTACATCCAGCTCTACAAGGCACTCGGCGGCGGCTGGTCGGCCGGCTCGTGAATTCATTTCCCACCCTTCATCCCATTCCATGTCATCGCCCGATTCAGCCGAAGATCTTGCCACCATCGTCGCCAGCGGCGCCTCACGCCCGGTGAGGAAATGGGTGTTCATCACTCTCGCAGTCGCCCTGATAGGCGCGGGTGCCTGGTACTTTTTCCAACGTCTCGGGAATGGCGAGGAGAAGATGGAATATCAAACGCTGGAGTCCAAGACCGGCCGCATTTCGCTCATCGTCACCGCCGCGGGCAATCTCGCGCCGACCAACCAGATCATCGTCGGCAGCGAACTTTCCGGCACCGCCAAGGAAGTGTTAGTGGACACCAACGACCAAGTGAAAAAGGGCCAGCCCCTCGCCAAACTCGACACCTCCAAGCTCGACCAGCAGACCGAGCGCAGCCGCGCCGCGCTGCTCGCGGCGAAGGCCAGGGTCAACCAAGCCGAGGCCACCGTCGCGGAAAGCAAAGCCTCCTTGGCACGTCAGGAGGAGCTCCACGATCTCAGCAGCGGAAAAACCCCTTCGCGCGCCACCATGGAAACCTCCCGCGCCACCCTCGCCCGCGCCCAGGCCGATCTCGCAAGCGCCCAGGCCGCAGTGGCCGGCGCGGAGGCGGAAGTCCGCGCCTTTGAAAGCGACCAGGCGAAAACTATCATCCGCTCGCCGGTGGATGGCATCGTGCTCGCGCGGTCCATCGATGTCGGCCAGACTGTCGCCGCCTCGTTCACCGCGCCCACGCTTTTCACCATCGCGGAGGATTTGAAAAAAATGGAGCTCCTCGTGAATGTTTCCGAAGCGGACATCGGGCGCATCGAAACCGGCCAGAACGCCGATTTCAGCGTCGATGCCTGGCCATCCCGCAAATATTCCGCCAAGGTCAAAAAGGTGGCGTTCGGCGCGGTCGGCACGGGCACCCCCCCCAAGGAAGGCACCGCCGCGTCCAACACCGTGGTTACCTACAGCACCGAGCTCGAGGTCGCCAACGAGGACCTCTCCCTCCGTCCCGGCATGACCGCCACCGTCGATATCGCCATCGTGGACAAGCCCGACATCCTCGTCGTGCCCAACGCGGCGCTCCGCTTCGATCCCGTGGCCGCAACCGCAATCGCCAAGCCGGATGATTCCAAGAAAACCCTCGTCCAGAGCCTCTCGCCGGGCGGCGGAAGGCGCTGGCGCGGAACCCCACCGCCGAAAGCGGGTTCCTCCGACGCCACCCCGAAGGTCTGGACTCTCAAGGACGGCGAGCCTTCGGAAATCGAGGTCACCACGGGAATCACCGACGGCCGTTTCACTGAAATCACCAGCGGAGAACTGACTGCGGGCACCCCCCTCATCATCAGCGTCAAGCCACCCAAGACCGAATGAACGCCGAAACGCTCATTCAACTCCAAGGCATCACCAAGCGCTACGGCACGGGTGAAGCCGCTTTCCTCGCCCTCTGCGGCGTGGACCTAACGATTCAGCGCGGCGAGTTCGTCGCCATCATGGGCCCCAGCGGGTCGGGGAAATCCACACTCATGAACCTGCTAGGTTGTCTCGACACACCCACCGCAGGCTCCTACCGCTTCAAAGGCATCGAGGTGGAAACCCTCAACAAGGACCAGCGCTCGCTGCTCCGTCGGCACGCGCTGGGATTCATTTTCCAAGGATTCAACCTGCTAGCCCGCACCTCGGCGCTGGAAAACGTCGAGCTTCCGCTGCTCTATCGGGGCTACTCGCGGAAGCAACGCCACGAGATGGCCCGCGAGGCGCTGGCCCAAGTCAGCCTCTCGGACAAAGAGCGCAACACCCCGGCCGAACTCTCCGGCGGCCAGCAGCAGCGCGTCGCCATCGCCCGCGCCATCGTCACCAATCCCGACACCCTTTTCGCCGACGAACCCACCGGCAACCTCGATTCCAAAACCACCGTCGAAATCATGGCACTCCTTCGCAAGCTCAACACGGACCGCGGCATCTCCATCATCATGGTCACTCACGAGGATGAGGTAGCCGCCTGCACCCGCCGCATCATCAGCGTGAAGGACGGGCTGATCTCCAACGACATCATCACCCGCTAGATTCCCGCCATGATCTTCAACGCCCTGCTCATCGCCATCCGGGAAATCCGCAGGAATCTCATGCGCTCGTTCCTCACCGTGATCGGCATCGTCATCGGCGTGGCAGCCGTCATCACCATGGTCACCCTCGGACGCGGAGCCACCGAGACCGTCAAACAACAGATTTCAAAAATGGGCAACAACCTGCTCATTCTCCGCCCCGGCCAGGGCTGGCGTGGCGACGGCGCGCCGATGTTCAGCCTGGCCGACGTCGAAGCGGTCCGCGACCAAGTGCCCGGCATCGCCTCGGTCGCGCCTCTCATTTCCAACAGCGCCCAGATGGTCTACCAGGAAAACAGCAGTACCTTCGACATCCAGGGCACCACGCCTAACTATTTCGGCATTGCGAACTGGACCCTCAGCAGCGGTCGCTTCTTCACCGAGCAGGAGCTGGCCGAATCCTCGCCCGTCTGCGTCATCGGGGAATCCATCCGCAAGGAACTCTTCGGCGCAGGCGTGGACCCCATCGGCAGCAAGATCCGGGCGAAAAACATGACGATGGAAGTCATCGGCGTCACCGCCGTGAAAGGCCAGGGCGGCTTCGGCGACGACTTGGACGACAACATGATCACCCCCTACACCACCATCATCCACCGCCTCTCAGGCCGCCAGGGCGGCAGGAATTTCAACCAGATCATGATCTCCGGCGAACAGGACTACCCCGGTGCCAACATCGTTGCCGACGTCGCCGCCCTGATGCGCGAGCGCCGGAAAATCACCGCCAACGAAGATGACGACTTCAACATCTTCGATTCCCAGCAACTCGCTGAAGTGATCAGCTCAAGCACCAAGGTGATGACCTCCCTGCTAGGCGCGGTGGCCGGCGTGAGCCTGCTCGTTGGCGGCATCGGCATCATGAACATCATGCTCGTCTCCGTCACCGAGCGGACCCGGGAAATCGGCATCCGTCTCGCCATCGGCGCGCGCGCCCGCGAGGTGCTGCTCCAGTTCCTGGTAGAAGCCGTCACCCTCTCCTGCATCGGCGGAGTCGCCGGCGTCACGCTCGCTTGGTTCCTCTGCATTTCCCTCGCCAAAGTCGTCGGCGCGCCGTTTTTGTTCGATCCGAAAATCAACATGATCGCCTTCGTCTTCTCCGCCGCCATCGGCATCCTCTTCGGCTTCATGCCCGCCCGCCGCGCCGCCGGACTCGATCCCATCGACGCGCTGAGGCATGAGTGAGTTGATGATCTACCCTTCTCAGACTTGTTTGAAATTCACCCCGCGGGTCATCGTCAAGCCATCGTCTCGGTCATAGTGTGCATCGCGGGCCGCCAGCGGCATTCCGAGTTCCAGTTTCAACGCACCTTTCAACAGCTCTCCCAGAACGGTCAGGAGATAGAGAATGCCTGGCCGGAGGTGGCGGCAAAGCGTCGTGGGGTATCCGGAGAACTTGGTTCACCTTGACTGGTCCAGCGAATGGCCTCCGTGATTCATGCGCGATACCCATTCCTTTGTGTGACTGCATGACGGTGAACTCCCTCGCTTTCACTATTTCGTGCTGCCCGTTCCCGGCAGTGCTTCCCTTGAAGTATCGCCCATGGTACCGCTGGATAAATTCACTCCGGGCGGTTAGTGCGGTTTTGGAGGGATTGCTCGATGATGCAAAAATCCATGAGACTCTTACCCGTTTCCGGCAAATAATTATCAGGCAGACAACTCCCCTGAGGCGGAAGCGAACTTGTCCGCGCAAGGTCCGCCAGCCAGTGAATAGTTGGCCAACACTGACAGGTAATGAATCAAATGAATTCAGTTAGTTGTTTCAGATTATCAATCTTCCCTAAAGGTGTTGTGCCCGGACCGCAAAATGACGCGGAAGATTCTTGCCATCATCTCTTCCTCATGGCAAATGATGATGATCCGTCAAGCGGATGAATTTTCACGTCGCTGCGCGGCTCTTCCGCTCTAACGTGTTCTGGCCGATTGGAAAAATCATGAATGTCCCACCTGCTCCCGCCAGCCACCCGACAAGCCGCGCCACGTCCACATGGATCGCCGGGTTGGCGGTAATCATCGGCGTGGGTGTGTTCCTGACGATCTCCGGCTACCCGGCCGGACTGGGTGGCGGCCGTCACGGCTGGGATCTGTCCACTGGGTCGATTTCCGCAGCGTCGTTTTGCTTAGTGATCGGCTTGTCGATGCTCCGCGCCGGGTGGCGGGAGGCGGGGATTCGCTGGTTGATCAGTCCGTGGCGCACTGCGGGTGTCGCCGGCGGGCTGGCCTTGCTGCTGGTTATCGCGGCGTTTGCACACCGGAGTTCGAGAGATCTGGCAGATGCCGCCGCGCGGGAGCAACGGTCCTATCAAGTCATCGCCAGGATCAGCGAGCTGCGGAGCCACATCGATGAATCGCGGGACGCGGTGCGCGGATATGTGATCACGGGGCGGCAGGAATTCCTAACAATTTTTAACAAGGGGCTTCCCAAGTGGGAGGAAAACATCCGGGAGTTGCGTGAAATGACGGCGGACAATGCAGGGCAACAGGCGCGGCTCGCCAAGGTCGACGGGCAGATCGCCGGGGAGTTCGAGGCCATGCGGCGGATGGCAGACATTCGCCGGGACGCAGGTTTTGAAGCGTCGGCGCTGCTGATAAGCGACGGCGGCGGTGCCGAATCCGAGGGGGTTCGCAAGGGCCTTCACGAGATGACGGTAGAGGAAAAGCGGGGCCTCGTCGTGGGCGAGGCGGAGCGGGGCGCGCTCAACGGCCGCGCGTTCGCCATCCTCCCTGTCGGCGTGCTGGTGAGCGTGGTGCTCCTCAGTTCCAGCCTGCTGCGGCTCAACAGGGAGATGGCTACCCGCCAGCACGGCACCCGAGTGTTAGCCTGGGAGAAGGGCGCGCTGGAACTCATCGGCAGCGCCGCCTCGCTCCGCGAGGTCCTGGACGGACTGCTGCTAGGTCTTGAAAAACAACTGCCCGGAGCGCTCGGTGTCGCCCGCCTCCTCGAGGACGGGCATTTGCAATCCGCGGCGGCGCCCAGCCTGCCGGAATCCTTCAACCGCGCGTTCGACGGCTTGATCCCTGGCCCCGCCACAGCCTCCTGCGGCAAGGCGGCGCATTTCGACACGCAGGTCATCGTCCCGGACATTCTCGGTGACCCGCTGTGGGCCGAATACCGCGGCCTGGCGCTGGGCCACGGTCTGCGCGCCGCCTGGTCCACGCCGATACATGATCATGCCGGCGGGCTTCTGGGAACCTTTTGCATCTACTATCAGGAACCCCGCCGTCCCGGCCATACCGACCTGGATCTGATAGCACGGGCGGTGGACGTCATGCGCATCGCCATCGAGCGCAAGCGGGCGGAGAAGGAAATCCGCAAGCTCACCGCCGGACTCGAGCAGCGGGTGGCGGAGCGCACCGCCGAACTGCAAGCCGCCAACGCGACCCTAGGCGATTTCAAGGCCGCGCTTGATAGACACGCCATCGTCGCCATCACCGACGCCCGCGGAATAATCACCTACGCCA
Source organism: Akkermansiaceae bacterium (assembly GCA_947462535.1). Classification (GTDB taxonomy): domain Bacteria; phylum Verrucomicrobiota; class Verrucomicrobiia; order Verrucomicrobiales; family Akkermansiaceae; genus Luteolibacter. Next base: position 18,562 of record CANHPN010000011.1, read on the forward strand.
ACGACAAGTTCTGCCAAATCTCCCGATATTCGCGCGAGGAGCTGGTCGGGCGGGATCACGGCCTGGTGAATTCGGGGCATCATCCGGATGAATTTTTCAAGGATCTCTGGCAGACAATCACCAGCGGCCGCGTGTGGAAGGGCGAGATCAAGAATCGCAGGAAAGATGGTTCCTGCTACTGGGTGACCAGCACCATCGTTCCTTTCCTCGGGCCGGACGGAAGGCCGGCCCAGTTCATAGCGATCCATAACGACATCACCGAGCGCAAGCGCGCGGAAGAGGCCTTGCGCGAGAGCGAGGAGCGAGTGCGGCTCGCCACCGACACGGCCCGCATCGGCGTCTGGGAGCGCGACCCGAAGAGCAACCTGCTACGGTGGGACGCCCGGATGTTCGCGATTTATGGAATGCCTGCCAAGCCGGATGGACTGGTCTCCTACCTCGACTGGCAGGCGCGGGTACTCCCGGCCGATCTCGCCGCGCAGGAGGCGCGGCTGCAGCGCACCATCGGGACTTGCGGCGAGGATCAGCGCGAGTTCCGAATCGTGCGCGCATCCGACCAAGCCGTGCGCGTCATCCAAGCCGCAGAAAGAGTCATCCCCGGAGTCAATGGCGAGGCGGCGCGGATCGTGGGTGTCAATCTCGACATCACCGAGCGCAAGCAGTCGGAGGAGGAAATCGGCGGGCTGAACGCCGATCTCCGGCGCCACGCTGCGGAGCTGATCGAGTCTAACAAGGAGCTGGAGGCGTTCAGTTATTCCGTCTCCCACGACCTGCGCGCGCCGCTGCGGGCGGTGGATGGTTTCTCGCGGATGGTGCTGGCCGACTATGCTCCCAAGCTCGACGACGAAGGCCGCCGGATGCTCGGCGTGATCCGCGGCGAGGCGCAACGGATGGGACGGCTCATCGACGATTTGCTCGCTTTTTCCCGGCTCGGCCGACAGCCGATAGAATCGGTGTGGATCGAGATGGAGGGAATGGCGCGGTCGGTTTTCGACGAGTTGACCGCGCGGGAGCCGAACGAACGGTTGCGGCTCGCTCTGCCGCCGCTGCCGCCCGCCCGCGGATCGGAAGCGATGATCCGACAGGTGTGGGTGAATCTGATAGAAAACGCCATCAAGTTCACGAAAGAGCGCGAGGTCGCCGAGATCGAGATCGGTGCCCGGGATGGCGGAAACAACGGGCAGGTTTACTACGTCAGGGACAACGGCATCGGCTTCGACATGTGTTACGTGGACAAGCTTTTCGGAGTCTTCCAGCGCCTGCACAGCCAAGAGGAATTTCCGGGGACCGGCGTCGGGCTGGCCCTCGTCCAGCGCATCGTGAAGCGCCACGGCGGCCGCGTCTGGGCCGAGGGGCAGGTCGATCAAGGCGCGACTTTCTATTTCACACTCCCCAGTCAATCCTCATGAACACTCCCCTCGAAATCCTCCTGGTAGAAGACAACCCGCACGACGCGGAGCTCGCCATTCTCGCCCTCAAGCAACGCAATCTAGCGAACCGCCTCGTCCACGTGGAGGACGGGCGGGCGGCGCTCGATTTCCTGTTCGGCGTCGGCACCCACAAAGGCCGCGATGTCGGACTCCAGCCCAAAGTCGTGCTGCTCGACCTGAAGCTGCCGAAGGTGGACGGGATCGAGGTCTTGCGCCAGATCCGGGCGGACGAGCGCACCAAGCTGGTTCCCGTCGTGATCCTCAGCTCCTCCCGGGAAAGCCGCGACGTGGCCATGGCCTACCAGCTCGGGGCGAACAGCTACATCGTGAAACCCGTCGACTTCGAGAACTACTGCGACGCCGTGACCAATATGGGAATGTATTGGCTGGTACTGAACGAAATACCGCTCATGAAACCATGAACACTGCTGAAAACGCCAGCCTCCGCATCCTGTCCCTGGAGGACTCGGAGCTGGATGCGGAATTGATCCTGCGCGAGCTCAAACAGGGAGGGCTCGAGTTCGTATCGACTCGCGTGCAGAACGGCGACGACTTCGAGCGGGCGCTCGCGGAATTCCGGCCAGGCCTGGTTCTAGCGGACTACAAGCTGCCGACCTTCAACGGCGCGCAGGCCCTCGCCATGGCGAGGGAGCGCTGCCCGGATGTGCCGGTCATCATCATTTCAGGCGCGGTGGGCGAGGAGACCGCAGTGGAGCTGCTCAAGAATGGCGCGACGGATTTCGTGCTGAAAGACCGCATCCACGGCCGCCTCGTGCCGGCGGTGCATCGGGCGCTGCGGGAAGTCGCCGAGCGCGACGCCCGCTGCCAGGCGGAGGCCGACCTGCGCGCCCTCAACGAGCAGCTCGAACAACGCGTCGTCGATCGGACGCGCGAGCTGTGGGCGAAAAACGCGATCATGGAGGAGGACCTGGACATGGCGCGCGAACTCCAGATGGCGTTCCTTCCCCAGCATTTCCCGACGCTTCCGCGCGGTGTGGAGCAAGCTGCCAGCGCCGTGAAATTCTGTAGCATCTTCCACCCGACCAGTTCAGTTAGCGGGGACTTTTTCAACGTCGTCCGCGTCTCGGACACCGCCGTCGGCGTCTTCATCTGCGACGTGATGGGCCACGGCGTGCGCGCCGCGCTGGTCACCGCGATGATGCGTGCGCTGGAGGAGCAGCTCGGCGAGCTGGCGGGCAATCCCGGCGCGCTACTCACGGAAATGAACCGGGCCCTGCGCGGTATTCTGCGGCAGTTGGGCACCACGCTTTTCACCACCGCCTGTTATATCATCGTGGACGTCGCCAACGGGCGGCTCACCTTCGCCAACGCCGGCCATCCGAGCCCGCTGCTGTTGCACGGCTCTCCCCGCGGGGTCGAGCCCATCACCGCCCGCCGCGTGCCGGGCCCCGCGCTCGGCCTGATTGACGATGTGGAGTACATCACTCACGAGCTGCCGATCGCGGCCGGTGACCGGATCCTCGCCTTCACCGACGGCTTGTTCGAGGTCGAGAACGCGAATGCCGAGCCCTTCAGCGTTGACCGCCTGCGCGAGTTGATCCGCAGCCGCGCGGGGCTGCCGCTGGCCGAGCTGTTGCAGGATGTTTTCGACGAGGTCGAGCACTTCGCGGAGGGTCAGGAATTCTCCGACGATGTCTGCCTCATCGGCATGGAAATCTCGCGGCTGGCCGCCAGCGCCGCGTGACGGCCCCGCCGATGAAGGTGAGGCCGGCGAGCAATCCCGCCTCGCCCGCCTCGCCCAGCTCGCGCAGAATGTCGTGATGCAGCAGTTCCTTCTCCACCACCGGGCGCAGGGTGGATAGATCGGCGCGCGATTTCAGCGCCTCGTCCACTAACTGGTCAAACAAGCTCACGCGCCGCCTCCTCGTCCACGAGTTCCATGTCGCGCAGCGCTTGTCGCACCGAAGCGCGCCACAAATGTCGCTCGGCATCATAGGTCAGCTCGCCGCCAACGTCGTCCGGCTGCTGCGCCGTATGGACGAACTCGATGTGGCCATAATCGCCGCAATCCACCACATGGCTGCGCCCGGAAGTCATGAGGCTGATCCAGTTCATCGGCACCTGCGAGATTACTCCCGCATCGCTCAACACCGTTTCCAAGCTGATGCAGTTGAACTCGTCGGCCCGCAACCGCGCCGCCGCGTGAAACAGCAGGTTTCCAGACGGATGATCCGGCACCGGATAAAAATAGATTCCCCGGCAGACCCGCTTCAGCAGGCCCGCCTTCGTCGCCCGTGACAAAAGCACCGCCAATTGCCCGCACCCCGGCACCGCCGCCGCCAGGTCCGACGGCGCGAACACGCAATGCTCCGGACCCGCCAGCGAGCGGAGCGTCTCGGAAAGTTGCTTGAGTGGCTGCATGGCAGAACTTTACAAAACATTGCAAAAGCGCAGTGTTTTGTAGAGCGAAAGTATTTAAGGTTTTCAAATGAACCTGGAAAAGCCAGTCGCTTCTATCGTCATTCCTTCTTCCACTGCAACGCCGTGCCCGCAGGCATCAGGCGTGCGGCGCGGGCGATGTCCCAGTTGCTGAGGCGCAGTCCGCCGATGCCTTCTAACTTCATCCGCGCGGGGATGCCGGTGCCGTGCAATCCGTAGGGCAGGGGATCGGTGCTGCCGGACTTGGCGAGGTTGATCCAGATGACACCGACAGGGTTGTTAGGACCGGGTGCGAGGAATTGGTCCTTTTCCAGCGGAGGGTCGATCACGGGTTCCGGACCAGCCACGAAATCGCCGGCCGGCGCGGGCTTGGGTTTCGGAATTTCCCGGGGTTCGCGTCTGGTGGCCAGGCGCGGCTGTGGGATGGCGTCGAGGACGGTCCATTTGTCGCGGCCACGAAGCCCCGGGCGCGCGGTGGTCAGCGGCATGACGGCGATGAGTTTTCCCTCACACGAGATTTCCAGCCGGGACAATAACACCACTGCGGCGGTGACGGGCTTCTGCGGATCGGCGGCCGGTTGCAGCGGGGCGGCGAGCGCTTTTTCGATTTCAAACGGAACGACGTTAGGCACTTGGAACCCGGTGCCGACGGCGGGCGTCGCTTTCAGTTGGGGATTGATGTGATGCAGAAACACCTCGTCGCAGTGGAAACGTTCGGCGACGAATTCCCACGCGCTCGTGTAGCCGAGGAAGTCCGCGGCGACCAGCTCGTCGATCGTGACCGGCGGTGGCAGTGGCGCGGGCGCGGCGGTCTTTTTCTTGGAGGATGACTTGCCGTTCCGGGAGGCCACCGGCTCGTCCTTGGGTGGCTTGATGAATTTAAAATCCTCCGCGCGCAGGGTATAGGTCGTGTAAGGCTGCGTCACCGTGGCCTCGGCTTTCGCTTTCAACAGGCAAGGACTCGCGGCGTCCGGGTGCGTGCGCTGATAGATCTCGCTGGCTTTCAGGAACGTCGCGCCGGACTTGCCGTCGATCATGCCCGGAGAAAACATTTCCCTGTCGAGGAAGACCTGTAGCCGCACGTTATCGAGTTCCATCCTGGCCTCGAAGTCGGCATCGAAACCGAGGTCCGTCACGCCTGCTGGTGGGTTGGGTTCCGCTTTCGGTTCCGGTGGCGGCGGGATCAGCGTGAGCAAGTGCTCGTGCGTGGGGATGCGCAGTGTCTGGCCGATCTGAATGCGGTCGTCCTGCAGGTCGTTGAACTGCTTCAACTGCGCGGCAGTCATGTCGAACTTCCTCGCGATTTTGATGATGGCGTCGCCCTTTTTCACGTCGTAAGTCTCCGGCCGCGGCGCAACGGGCTTGCCTGGTTCGATCGCGCCGGGCGGCTTGGGCAGCAGCGCCTCCGGCAGCGGCATGCCCCACTCCGTTTTCTCCGGCGGCGCGACCCACCATTTCCAATTCACGGCAAGCTCGAGTCCCGGCTCGATTTTGGACGAGGGTTTCACCACGGTTTGGGCAAACAAACTTCCGCAGGTGAAACCGGCGATCGCGATTGATGATAGAGGACCTACAAATGAGAGTCGCATGACTATCTACATACCGCACCCGGGACTTTCGGCAAAGCGGAATCAGCTCCGGGTCCGGGCCGCAGCAGGCTGCGACGCCCAAAGCGGCAGCAGGCCGCCGCATTCCATGTCAGACGCTGCATGTCTCCACGCCTCGGCGGAGGCTGGCGAGCGGGTCGGTGGCTAACGGGATGAACTCCTGGCCGACGAAGCCCTGATAACCGGTGTCCGCGATGGCGCGCATGATGGCGGGGTAGTTGAGCTCCTGTGTTTCGTCGATCTCATTACGTCCGGGGCAGCCGCCGGTGTGGTAGTGGGTGAACCAGCGGTGGTTCTCGCGGATGGTGCGGATGACGTCGCCCTCCATGACCTGCATGTGATAGATGTCGTAGAGCAGGCCGAAATTTTCGCTGCCGAGCGTCTCGCAGAGCCGCACGCCCCAGGCGCTGCGGTCGCACTGATAGTCGGGATGGTCGATCTTGCTGTTGAGCAGCTCCATGCAAAGCGTGAGGCCGAGTTCTTCGGCGAGCGGGAGCAGGCGGCGGAGGCCGGTGGCGCAGTTTTGGATGCCTTCCTCGTCCGAAATGCCCTCGCGGTTGCCGGAGAAGACGATGACGTTTTTCGCACCGGCGGCGGCCGCCGCCTTCATGTGCGGCTGATAGATTTCCACGAGCGTGTCGTGGTGTTCGAGGCGGTTGAAGGCTTTCTTGATGAGCCCGACTTCGGTGCCATCGGGAGTTTTTCCGACCGGGAAGCTGATCATGGCGCAGCCGAGGCCGTGTTTTTCCAAGACCGGCATGTCGTCGGGCATGACGAGTTCGACGGATGAAATGCCGATGTCTTTGGCGGCGACGCAGAGGGTTTCTAGCAGCATTTCGCCGTAACACCAGCGGCAAACAGAGTGCTTGACGCGGCTCATTTCAGGAAATCGGGATTGAGTCGTTCGCGGAGTTCGGGTGTCCAGAGTCGGGCGACGATGGTTTCCTGGGCGGCTTCCATGGTGGCGCGCTCGGCGGGCTCGCCGTCTTCGTGGCCGGCGAGGTGGAGGAGGCCGTGGACCATGTAGCGCAAAATTTCGCGGGCGAGCGGCTCGTCGTATTCGGCGGCTTGGCGCTCGGCGACTTCGGCCCCGATGACGATCTCGCCGTGGTGGAAGGTGATCACGTCGGTGGGCCCCTCGGTGTCCATGAAGTCACGGTGGACCTGGTCGCTGGTGGCGTCGTCCACGATGGCGATTTCCAGAGTCGCGAGGTGGAAGAGCGGGGAATCCTCCTCGGCGGCGTTTTGCAAGGCGAGCCGGGCGGCTTCGTGGGCGACGCCTTCGAGCGCGGTGAGCCAGCTTTCCGGGATTTCGGTGGCTTCCTGGTTGTTGCCTATGATGACTTCGAGCGACATGGCGGTGTGGGGTTGGAGAATCAGGCGCGCTTGGGCATGGGGATGACGCGGCCGCCTTGGGTGGCGTCGCTGGCCAGGCGCTTGATGGAGGTGTCGTCCTTCGGGTAGTCGATGCGACTGTGGAGCATGCTGCGGAGGGTGCCGGTGAAGCTTTCCTTGACGATGGCGAGGTCGCGGAGGGTGAGCGGGCAGTCGTCGAGCTGGCCGTCGTTGATCCTGGCATTGACGAGGTCATCGACCATGGCGCGGATTTTCGCGGGAGTCGGTTTTTTGAGGGATCGCGAGGCGCTCTCGACGGTGTCGGCGAGGGCGATGATGCCGCTCTCGCGCGAACTCGGACGCGGGCCGGGGTAGCGGAAATTTTTCTCATCCACGGCGGGGAGGTCCTCGGGATTTTCGAGGCGGCGACCGACTTTTTCCATCTCGGTCTTTTTCTGTTCCTGGGCGCGGTGGTAGAAATAATAGACGAGCGAGTCGCCGTGGTGCTCTTGGATGACGTCGATGATCCGGGGGTTGAGCTTGTGCTTCACGGCCAGATCGACGCCGTCCTTGACGTGGGCGATGATGATCAGGGAGCTCATTGTGGCGGTGAGGGCGTCGTGGGGGTTTTCTCCGCCGTCGTGTTGGTTTTCGATGAAATAGCCGGGCTTCTTGAGTTTTCCCACGTCGTGAAAATAGGAACAAACGCGGCACATCGTGGCGTTGGCACCGATTTTCTCGGCGGCGGCTTCGGCGAGGGCGGCGACGACGAGGCTATGGTGGAAGGTGCCGGGCGCTTCGAGCTGCATCTGACGGAGCAGCTTGTGATTCAAATCGCTGAGTTCCAGCCAGCTAATGTCGGTGGTGAGGTGGAAGGCACCTTCGAACAGTGGAAGCAGCCCGCTGATAAGCAGCGCGGTCATGACGGCAGTGCCGAACGCGGCGGCACTACCGGAGCCAAGAAGTTGCAGGTGACTCATTGAGTCCGGGCCGAAAATCGCGGGGACGTCCAAGCGCCCGAGAACCATGCCGATGACCAAGGTAACCGCCCCGACGTAGATGCCCGCTTGCAAGAGTTGGAGCCGCTTGCGGACTTGATAGGCGAGCAAGACGCTGGTCATTCCGCAGACCAGACTGAGGATCATGTATGGGAGCACCTCGCCTTGAGGAACGAGCAGGCAGCCGATCAAGGTGACATAGACGACGGAAAACGAAGCGACCGCGCGGCCGAGCAGCACGCCGTGGAGCATGGGCGCGAGGGCGAATGGCACCGCGAAAAACCGGAAGATTTCCGGAATCGAGCCGACATCGACCAAGCCCATCACTGCGCGGACCATCAATAGGTGACCGACCAGTCCGCCGAGCACGAGGACGACGCGGCTGTTGCGGCGGCAGCGGTCCTGCAAGCTGACTTGGAACATCACGATGGCGGTGACGGCGATGATAAATCCGTAAGACGCGCCCTTGAGAGGATCGGCGGCGAAGGCCGTCCCGGCGGAGGACTTGAGGATGAGCGCGGCGCTGCCGACCGCGAAGGTGGCGTATAGCGCGAGCTTGAGCCAAAAGCTGTCTTCCAATGCCTGAATGACCGGATTTTCGCTGTGCACCCGGCGCTTTTTTCCCGACGAGAGTCCCTCTCGGGCCAACCGCCAGCGTTTGATGGCATCCAAAAATCCCACGGAGGTGTCGTATTCGGTTCGTCGTGCGGGCACCAAGGGAGGTGACCTGCGGGGCGGTGAAGCTAAGCGCGGTTCGGGCTGTTGGCAATCCGCAAATCTTGTGGGTGAGCGGGCTGATTTTGCAGTTTCCGAGGGCGGATCGGGGCCTTAGCGTCGGCGGGTGACGACGAACTCGGGAGGAGTGCTGGTGGCTGCGCCGGAGCGCTGGGACGAAGCGTGTTTCGCCGTGCCGACGCTGCGGGCGCTGGTGGCGTCGGGCTTGGGCACGGGGGTGCTTTGTGCGGCGGGGCAGCGGGAATTTTGGGAAACGGTGGAAGGGCTGGCGGTGATCGATTTCCCGCTGAAGGCGAGAGCGCGTGGGGTGGCGGCGGAGATTTCAGGAAACTGGGAGGCGTCGCTGGCGTGGGAAGCCAGCTGGGCGGCGGAGGTGTTCAAAATCGCGACGATCCCGCGGCGGCTCGGCGCGGACGAGCGGAAGCTGGCAAGACTGCTGACGCATCCACTCGGATTTTCGACGGGGCCGCTGGAGCACCGGGTGCGGCATTATCTGGCGGCGGTGGAGGAAATGGGCATCGAGACGGGGCGGGCGGAATTTTTCGCACCGGCGGCACTGGGGATCAAGCCGGTGCCGGGAGCGGTGTTGCTTTGCCCGGATTCGGACTTCGGGCCAAGCCACGAATGGCCGGTCGAGCGGTGGGTGGAAATCGGGCGGAAGCTCATCGAAGTCGGTAGGCGCGTCAAAGTCGCAAGCGTGGACGGCGGGCGGGGATTGGGAAGATTTCTAGCGGGAAATCTCGGCGAAAACGTCGAGATTTTCCAAGCCCCGCCGCTGGCCGGGGCTTTGCCTTTACTGGCGCTCCACGGCTTGGTCATCGCGGCGGATGGTTCGTTGCCGCATCTGGCCGCGCACGCTGGGGCGACATGCGTCACGCTTTTCGGGCCGAATGATCCTGCATGGAAGCGACCGCTCGGGCGACGGCATGCCGTGGTCCGGCGGCACGTCGAGTGCGCGCCTTGCCTGCTAGCGAAATGCCCGCTCGACATGCGCTGCCAGAACGAGCTCGAAACCGACCGCGTCTGGCAAGCGGTGCGGGAAAAGCTGGGTTGAAGATCTAATAGCTCCCGCCTTTCACCCCGGCGCGGCCGGTGACAACGGGGACGACCGGGCCGTCGGTTAGCGCTTCCACGTGACCGATGAGGTGGCACCGTCACCTCCTTCGAGGTGGAAGTGTCCAACAACTTGGTTGACTGGGCACCTGCCGACGCGGGCAACATTGCCACGGCATCACCTCCAGGCGGTCACGTGACCTACACCGTGCCAGCCGGCCACGGCATAACGCAGAAATTCCGCCGCCTGATGGTCGTGCCGTAAGATCCTCCCTTTCCCGAGTTATTGAGTTTTCTCCGGGATCCGGCGGGGGCGGCGGTGCGCAACGGCAACTCCGCATTTTATTAAAAATCAATGCAAACTTACACCGGCGGATTTTCGGATTTTCGGACGGCAAGACCTAGGCCAATATCCCTTTAACAACGTTCGCGGGTTCCACGCCGGTGGGCTTGTGGTTGAGGCCTTAGAAGCGGAAGGTGAAGCGGTTGTGATCCATGCCGAGGCAGTGGAGGATGGTGGCGTTGAGATCGCGGATGTGAATGGGGTTTTCGACGATGTTGTAGGAGTAATCATCGGTCGCGCCGTAGCTGACGCCGCCTTTCACGCCGCCGCCGGCGACCCATGTGCTGAAACAGCGCCCGTGGTGATCGCGGCCGGTGCCTAGTTTTCCCTGGCTATAGACGGTGCGTCCGAACTCACCGCCCCAAATGATGAGGGTGTCTTCTAGCAGTCCGCGTTGTTGGAGGTCGGTAATCAGCGCGGCAGTGGGCTGGTCGGTTTCGCGGCACTGGTTGGCGAGGTGGGTTTGGAGGTTGTCGTGGTTATCCCAGCCACGGTGGAAGAGTTGGGTGAAACGTACGCCGCGCTCGGCCATGCGGCGGGCGAGTAGACAGTTGTAGGCATAAGTGCCGGAGGTGCGGGACTCCGGGCCATAAAGATCGAAGACCCAATCCGGCTCATCGGATAGATCTGAAAGTTCTGGGGCGGAAGTCTGCATACGGAACGCCATTTCGTATTGGCTGATGCGGGTGAGGATTTCCGGATCCGCCATTTCGTTGTGGCGGATGTGGTTGAAGGCGGAGAGATCGTCGAGCATCGCGCGGCGGTCGCTGCGGTTCATGCCGGCGGGGTCGTTGAGGTAAAGCACGGGATCTGCACTGCTGCGGAACTGCACACCCTGATGATTTGATGGCAGGAAGCCGCTGCCCCAGAGGCGGGAGAAAATCGGCTGGCCGGGGTTTTTGCCAGTGCCTTGGGAAACGAGGACGACATAGGAGTGCAGGTTCTCGTTCATGCTGCCGAGGCCATAGGACACCCGCGATCCCATGCTGGGATTGCCTGGGAATTGCGAGCCGGTATTGATAAAAGTGATGCCGGGATCGTGGTTGATCGCCTCGGTGTGCATCGAGCGGATCACCGCGATGTGATCAGCCACCTTGCTAGTGTAAGGCAAAAGATCGCTGATCCATTGGCCGCTCTTGCCGCGCTGCTCGAAGCGGGCGAGGCTTTTGCATACGGGGAGATTTTTCTGGCCGGAGGTCATGCCGGTGAGCCGCTGGCCCTGGCGGACGGAGTCGGGGAGATCCTGGCCATGGACTTTCTCGAGGTGCGGTTTGTAATCGAAGAGGTCGATGTGCGATGGTCCGCCGGATTGGAAGAGATAGATGACGCGTTGCGCACTTGGTGCGAAATGGGAGGGAGCTGGGGCACCGCCGCCTACCAGTGATTTTGCATCGGCGGCGAGCCGCGAGCGGGCGGCCATCGCGCCGATGCCGAGTCCAGTGAGTCCGAGGAAGCTGCGACGTGAGATCGCGTTGAGGTGGGTGTCGATGGGGTTCATGGTCGGTTGATGAATTCGTCGAGGTTGATGAGGGTGGAGCCGAGCATGGCGTAAGCGGCTTGTTCCGGGGTGCCGGCGAGCGTTTGCGCGTCAGCTTCGCCAGTGGTGAAACGTTCGAGGTGGCGGGCGAGGGATTTTTCTAATAGTTTCATTTCTTTGGCCTCCGGATCACGACCGATGACGAGGCGGAAGCCGTAGGTGAGGCGCGAGGTGGGGGATGCGCCGCCCTCCGCGATCATGCGCTTTCCGAGAGCCGCACCTGCTGCCACAAACTGCGGTTCGTTCATCACGACCAGGGCCTGCAAGGGTGTGTCCGTGGCGTTTCGGACGACCGCGCAAGTCTCGCGCGTCGGGGCATCGAAAAGAGACAGCACAGGCGGCGGTGAGGTGCGTTTCCAGAAGGTGTAAACGCTGCGGCGCAAGGTCGATGCGTCGCGCCCCGGCAGGAAAATCTGCGCGGTGAACGGCGGGTTGTAGCTGAAGTGGCTGATCTCGCTCCAAAGATCGTGCTGCGGCGGATGGACTCCCGGGCCGCCGATGGCGGGGTTAAGCAACCCGCTGACCGCGAGCGCTTGGTCGCGGATGATCTCGGCAGGATGGCGAGTGCGCGGCGAGCGGGCAAGGAGTTCGTTGCGAGGATCTTTCTCCAAGTGCTCCGGCGTGGAGGCGGCGGAGCGGCAGTAGGTTTCCGAAGTGAGGATCGTTTTCAGCAAATGGTGCATGTCCCAGCCGTGCTCCACGAAATCGACCGCCAATCAATCTAACACCTCTGGATGGGTGGGCCACGAGCCTTGGTTCCCGAAATCACCGGCGGTCTCCACCACGCCGCGCCCGAAGATCATTTGCCACATGCGGTTCACGGCGACGCGCGCGGTGAGCGGATGATCCGGGCGAGTGATCCAGCGCGCGAGTTCGAGACGCGTGAGGTTCGCGCTGGCCTCCAGCGGCGGCAACACGGCGGGTACTCCGGCGCTTACTTCGTCGCCGTGCTGGTCGTAGGCACCGCGGATGAGGATGTGGGTTTTGCGGAGCCCGGGCTTGTGATCCATCACCATCACCGAGGTGTGGCCACGATCGATATCACGTTTCAGCACGCTGATTTCCGCATCGATGGCTTTGGACGCGTTTTCCATCCGCGAGGCGAGTTGCGGCGGCGGGTTTGCCTTGAGGGCTTCGAGCTCCGCGACGCGTGCCTTGAGTTGCTGTATGCCGCCATCTCCGAGCGGCGATTTGTAGTCCATCACTGGCGGCGAACTTGCGTTGGTAGCTCCTTGCCCAGATTCCGAGGAGGTGTTGAAAAAGGCGTACATCTGGAAAAATTCCTTCTGCGAGATCGGGTCATATTTGTGGTCTTGGCACTGGGCGCACTTCATCGTCAGGCCGAGGATGGAGGTGGAAACGGCATCGACCTTGTCGACCGTGTAGTTCACGCGGTATTCCTCCTCGATGGTGCCGCCCTCGTGGGTGTTCATGCTGTTGCGGAGGAAACCGGTGGCCGCGATCTGATCCGGCGTGGCGTTGGGGATGAGATCGCCGGCGATCTGTTCGCGGACGAACTGGTCGTAAGGCTGGTTTTTCCGGAACGCGTGGATCACCCAGTCGCGCCATGCCCACATGTCGCGGTGGTCGTCGATGGAATAGCCGTGGGTGTCCGAGTAGCGGGCACCGTCCAGCCATGGCAGTGCCATCCGCTCGGCGAAATGAGGCGACTCCATCAGGCGGCTGATGAGTTTTTCCCAACGGTCGGACGCGGTGTCGGCGAGGTAGGCATCGATGTCCTGCGGTGTGGGCGGGAGTCCGGTGAGATCGAGATAAAGGCGGCGGACAAGCGTGTTGTTATCGGCGATGGGTGCGGCGGTCAGGCTGCCTTCCTTGAGGCGCTTGTTGATGAAATGATCTACGGGGTTCGCAGTAGGTGTTTCCTTTTTTCCCGGAGGAACAAACGACCAGTGCGGTTGGTATTCCGCGCCGTTCTCGATCCATTTTTCCAGCATGGCGAGCTGCTCGGCTTTCATCGTGGCCATGTGCGCCTTCGGCGGCGGCATTACAATGTCGGGATCTTTGGAAACGATGCGCTTGATGATCTCGCTGTTTTTCGGATCGCCGGGGACGATGGCTGCGATGCCGTCGCGAACCGCCACGGCCTCCTCGCGGATGCCGAGGCGAGCTTGGGAGCGGGGGTGTGGGTGACGCTCACGTCATCGAACGCGACCTGCTGGTTGGTGTCTTTGCCGTTTTTCCAAACGATCCCGACCCCAACCTCGACGGCACCCCATTTTTTCGCGGCGGCGTGGCTTAGGGTGGCTTGGGTGACGACATAACTCCATGTCCTGCGTTTCCACTCACCCGGGGCGGCATCCAGAGTGACGTCCATGGGCGGTGAGTTCAGACCCGAGGAATCGGATGCGTTGAGCCAGAAGTGGGTGTGGGCGGCGCCGGAAACATCGGGGCGGTAGGTTGTGGATACGGAAATGGTCAGGGTGTCGCCGACGGCAAGGGAGGGCCAGTTGAGTGCGGGCACCTCTTGGGAAATGGCGGAATGAAGCCCCACGGTGGCTTGTGCGAGAAACTATCGCCCGCCGCTGGGAGCTTTGTTGTCCGCGCCCAGCAAGGTGGTTTTTGCGGCGTATTTCACGCCGGTTCCCAAGCCTATCCACAAAGCCGGAACCAAAGCGGAGTGACCGATTGCGGCGGGCTCATCCGCCTCGAAGCCGCTGTTAGTCAACTCTGATTGGGCTGCGGAGAAGTGCGCGACACCGACCAGTGGGATGATCGTAAATAGGTGGGGTATCGTTTTGTTCGTGATTTTCATCAGCGCGACGGATTTGGAGCTGTACTCATACGTCGTGTAATTTGCATTTTTCTTTCAAACTGAAGCATTCTTCGCCTTCGTCGGTGAGAACTCGCTCTGGAGGAGCTTTCCCCGGCGCGCGGGGGCGAGGCGGACGACCAAGGCGGTTTCATCGACCCACTTCCCCTTGCCGCGCAACTGCGACGCCTCGGTGGGCGCGTCCATTGCGCGCAAGGCGGCCACCACGAGCCGCTTGGCCCCCGCCACGCTGCCCTTCCTCCGCTTCGGGCGGGCACCTCCGGCGAGCGACTCCAAGTCTCGCACAGAATCAAGCGCCCGCAGCTTCGCGGATGGCTTCGAGTTCTTCCCAGCGGGTGTAGAGCTTGGCGACCTTGGCCTTGTCGGCGTCCAGTCTGGCGACCAGTTCGGGGATTTCAGCCAAGCGTTTGGCTTGGAAATCCGGATCGTGGAGTTGTGCTTCCAGCGTCTCGGTTTCCTGCTCGATGGCGAGGATGGCGGTCTCCATGCCTTCGAGCTCGTTCTTCTCGTTGAAGGTGAGCTTGCGGCCTTTTTTCGCGGCGGGCGCGGCGGTGGCGGCTTTATGGCGGGCAGCGGCCTCGCGCGCGGCGGCTTGCGCCTGGATCCGTTGGGCAGCTTCGCGGGCCTGGCGCTTTTCCAGATAGTAGGAGTAATTTCCCTCCTGCACGGCGATTCCGTCGTCTTCGAAGGCGATGATCTGGTCGCAGATCCGGTCGAGGAAATAGCGGTCGTGGGAAACGACGATCACCGAGCCGTCGAAAACAGCGAGCGCTTCTTCGAGCATCCGCAATGAGGGCAGGTCGAGGTCGTTGGTCGGCTCGTCGAGCACGATGACGTTGCCGCCGTTTTTCAAAACCTTGGCCAACATCAGCCGCGCGCGCTCGCCGCCGGATAGAAGATCGACCCGCTCGTTGATGCGCTTGTCGTCGAAAAGGAAACGCCGGAGATAGTTCCGCGCGCCGAGCGGCTGGTTGCCGAACATCAGCTTCTCGTTGCCATCGGAAATCTCGTCCAGCAGCGAGCCGGTGCCGTCGAGCACCATCCGCGTCTGGTCGATGTAGTTCACCTTCACCCGCTTGCCGGTGACGGCGGTGCCTTCGGTCGGATCAAGCTGGCCGAGGCAGAGCTTGAGCAAGGTCGTCTTGCCCACGCCGTTGCGGCCGACGATGCCGGTGCACTGGCCGGGGCGCAGGCTCAAGGTTAGATTGCGGAACAACCAGCGCGGCGATTTGTCCGAGCCGACATTCACGCCGGCGCTTTCAAGCTCGACGACGATGTTTCCCAGATCCGGCGGCGGCGGGATGAGCAGGTCCATTTCCCGCTCCTCGGGCGGCGCTTCCATGCCTTCGATTTCATAAAACTTGTCGAGCCGGGTGCGCTGCTTGGTGCCGCGCGCCTTGACGCCGGAGCGGACCCATTCGAGTTCCTCGCGCAGGAACCGCTGGCGGCGGCGCTCGGTCTGGCTGGCGATCTGCTGGCGGATCGCCTTGGATTCGAGGAACGCGGTGTAATTTCCCGGATGCGAAAACGCGCGACCCTGGTCGATCTCGATGATCCGCGTGGCGATCACATCGAGGAAGTAACGGTCATGCGTCACGAAAATAACAGCACCGGGAAAAGTCTTCAGATAATCCTCCAGCCAGCGGATGGATTCGGCATCGAGATGGTTGGTCGGCTCGTCGAGCAGCAGTAAATCCGGCTGGCAGGCGAGCGCGCGGCAGAGCGCGACGCGGCGTTTTTCCCCGCCGGAAAGCGGGCCGACCATCGCGTCGAGCGGCGGCGTGCCGAGCGCGGTGGAGGCGGCCTTGATGCGTGAATCGAGGTTCCAGCCGTCGGCGTGGTCGATGAGATGAAGCAGGTCGTTGAGCTCGGCGTCGCTGCCCTCGCCGTTTTCGTAGCGGCGGATCGCTTCGACGATGTCAGCCGCGCCCGAGGCGATGTTTTCCTGCACGGTGAGTTCCGAATCGAGCTCGAACTCCTGCGGCAGATAGCCCACGCGGAGGGCGCGGCGCAGGGAAATTTCCCCGGAGTCCGCCATCTGCTGGCCGGTGAGGATTTTGAGCAGCGAGGTCTTGCCGCAACCGTTGCGGCCGACCATGCCGGCTTTTTCCCCGGCGGCGATGGCTAGGGTGACGCCATCCAGCAGCGTTTGGTAACCGTAGGTCAGGCGAATTTCGTTGGCGGAGAGGAGAGCGGACATGAAGCGGGGCGCTTGTTGCCCTATCCCGCGCCAAACGTCCATCGCGGATACCACCCACTTTTCCGCCCTTTCGCCGCTTGCTCCGAAGCCGTCGGAATTTTTCAGGAGATTTATGATTGACGCGATCCCTCACGGCAGGCTTTTCTCTCCCCGGCGCTTATTGAGAACGCGTCTCATTATTAAACGATCCATGAAAAGACCATCATCCGCCCGCCTCGTTGCTGTCACATCCGCCGTCGGCATGTCGCTGTCCATCAGCGCAGCGGCGCAAGATGCGCTCAAAACCCTGGACACGATGGTGGTCACCGCAGAATCCGAGTCCGACGAGACGAATCAGCAAGGCTGGCTTCCCGATGTGGTCGGCACTGCCATTTTCGCCGGCAAAAAAACCGCGGTGATCGATCTGGACGCCCAGGCGCGGATTGTCGGCAACAACTACCGCCAAGCGCTTTCCCAGACTCCCAGCCTGCTGCTCGCCGAGGAATCCTCGCCGCTGGTGAGCATCGGCTACCGCGGCCTCAACCCGCACCGCGCGCAATTCACCCAGATGCTGCGTGACGGAATTCCGATCCACGCCGACCAGTTCGGCTATCCGGAAGCCTACTACACGCCGCCGCTCGACACGGTGGACCGCGTTGAATTCCTCCACGGCGGCGCCGCCCTGCAGCATGGCCCGCAACCCGGCGGCGCGCTGAATTACATCACCCACCGTCCGCGCACCGACAAGCCGTTCTCGCTCCGCACCCAGCACATCGTCGGCAGCGACGACCTCTACTCCACGTTCTCCTCGGCGGACGGCACGGTGGGAAAACTCGGCTACTATCTCTATTTCAACCACCGCGAGAGCGAGGGATTCCGCTCTGCCAACAGCGATTACGATCTCAACAACGGCGCGATCAAACTGCTCTACTCGCTCGATAACGGCGGGAAAATCATCTTCAATGCCGACACCTACGAGGAGAATCACGGCGAACCGGGCGGGCTCTCCATCGCCGATTTCAACTCCGGCAGCCTCAAAGCCACTCGCCTCAACGATGAATTATCACTCGACCGCGATTCGGTCTCGCTGACCTACGAAGTCGAACCAACGCCCGATTCATTCTTCACCACCAGCGCCTGGTGGGTCGATTACAAGCGTTCCAGCTACCGGCAGGACGGCGGCGGCTTCGGCGTGCCCCCCGCTCCAAGCAAGCCGTTCAAGACTGAAGAGCAGCAATTCGACACGCTCGGCATCGACTCGCGCTATCGCGTGAACTGGGGTTCGGATTCGCAACACACCTTCACGACGGGGGTGCAGATCTATCATGTGGACTCCCCGCGCACCGACTCCATTTCCAACTCCCCAACGGTGAAGAAATCGGAGCGCGAGGTGTTTTATCTCCCGGTCTTTGCGGAAAACAAATTCAGCTTCGGCAAATTCTCCATCACGCCGGGACTCCGCGTGGAAAACGTCTGGCAGGATGTCGAAAGACTCGGCACCGGGGCGAAGGACGATGACGAAAACCAAATCCTCCTCGGCGGCCTGGGAGCCGAATACGCCACCGACGCCCGGTCCGCCGTCTATGGCAACATCTCACAGGCCTATCGCCCGAAGGTTTACACCGAAGCGGTTCCTTCCGATGCTCTCAGCGATGTTCCGGACGACCTCGAGGAAGGAAAGGCGCTCGAATACGAAATCGGTTACCGCACCCGTCCGCAGGATTGGCTGACCCTTGACGCGAGCGCCTTCCTGCTCTCCTTCAAGGATCAGATCGGCAAGGTCGGAACCACCACCGCGAATGTCGGCGACTCCATCCACAAGGGCATCGATTTTTCCGCCAGCACGGACCTGCTAGAGCTGATCGCGGGAACCGACAGCTATGGAGCCCTGGACTGGTATGTGAACGCCACCCTGCTGGACGCGGAGTTCACCAGCGGCGACGCAGACGGAAAAACGCCGCAATACGCGCCGGATTACATTTTCCGCACCGGCTTCAACTACAATCACAAGGACAAGATCAAGGTGAGTCTCGGCAGCACCTTCCTGTCCGACCACTACGCCAACGACAGCAACGACGCCCAATACGCCGTGCCCGCCTACATGGTCTGGGACCTCACTGCGGAATATAAGATCCACGAGAACGTCCGCCTGATCGGCGGCATCAACAATCTCTTCGACGAGAGCTACTACGCCCGCGTCCGCAACGACGGGATCGATCCCGCCAACGGCCGCAACTTCTACATCGGGGCATCCCTCGAGTTCTGATCCGACCTTTGACGAAGCCCGCCGCGGGGATTGTTTTCTTGCCGGACCCGGCCTAGTTTCCGCCCGCTGCCATGACCGCCCTCTTCCACGCCCTCAATATCGGCACGCTCGCCTGCTGGCTGAGTGTGGCGGCGTTCGGCACCGTGGCGCTGGTCGTTCCGGGTTTGCGGGAAGCACCTGTCGCCGTGAAAACGGAGGAGGAAACCCACCCGGTCCCGGAGGATTTCACCCTCGGAGACGCTGAAACCGCCGAAGAAATCTCAACTGCCACCCCGGTCGAGGCAAACGAAGCCCCGGCGGAAATCCTGCCCGCGCCACCCGAGGTGCCGCAAATCGCCGAGTTCGAGCCCTTGCCCGAAGTTCCCGAAATCCCGATGCCGGCGGCCAAAGCGGCATCCGCTCCCGCACCACCCACGGCAAGCCCGGCGACGCCTCGCCCCCGCAGAACCACCGCCGCCACCAGCACGGGCATTACTAACAACTCTAGTGCTTCCGAAGCCTCCCGCCTCGCCCAAGGCCGGATGCCCAAACCCACCTACCCCGCGCAGGCCAAGCGCGGCGGCCAGACAGGCACCGTCGTCATCGAGTTCACCGTCGATGCTTCAGGCCGCGTCATTTCCGCTTACGCGAAATCCTCCTCGGGCTGGCCGCTGCTCGATGCCGAGGCCGTCCGCACCGTCCGCCGCTGGACATTCCCCGCCGGCGGGGTCATGAAGCTCCAGCGCCCAATCGTCTTCCAACTCCGCTGAAAATCACCGTGCTTTCTAACATCGTCGTCGAAACATTCATTGAAGGCGGCTGGGTCATGTGGCCCATCCTCGCCACCTTTTTCCTCGCCCTCTGCGTCATCCTCGACCGCACCGTCTGGTGGCTGCGCCTCAAGGCAAGCCTCAAGCCGGACCGACAGGAGCAAGCCCGCGTCGCCATCGGCACCGGGGATTTCGCCACCGCGTGGCAGCTCGGGAAAAACACCAACGAGCCGTTTCTCGCAAACCTCAACGAGGGCATGACCCACGCGCACACTTCCATGCTCGCAGCCATGCAGCTCCACGCCACCCATCTCATCGAGAAATCCGAAGCCCGCATGTGGGTCATCAGCACACTCATCACGCTCGCGCCACTGCTCGGATTGTTCGGCACCGTCGTCGGTCTCATGGGCGCCTTTTATTTCATCGGCGACGATCAACTCGCAGTCACCAAGGTTACAGGCGGCATCGCAGAGGCGCTCATCGCCACCGCCTGCGGCATCGCCATCGCCATCATGTGCCTGCTTCCTTATAACTTTTTCCGCAAGCGCGTCGCCGTCCTCCGCGGCTCGCTGGAACGCTGGATCAACCACACCGAGCTGCTGGTGAAATCCGCCAAGGAACACGGTCACGACCTCGAAGCCTTCGCCGCCAACCGCCTCCCGCGCTGATGCCCGTCCAACTCCACAGCCGCTCTTCGGACGACGAGGGCGATGAAGCGCGGATCGAGATCATCCCGCTCATCGACATCATGTTCTTCCTGCTCGCCGCCTTCATGTTAGTGAGCCTGAGCATGACCCAGCTCCACCGCGTGCCGATCAACCTGCCGGAAGCCTCCACCGGCATCGCCGATTCCAAGACCCCGCCGTTCCAAATCACCATCGACGCCAGCGGCGTGACCACCTGGGACGGCAAGATCGTCACTCTATCTGAAATCACCGCCCGCCTGAAGGCCGGAGCCAAACCGGACGAAACCCGTGTCCTCATCGCCGCCGACGCCGAAGCCCGCCACAAGCAAGTCCTCAACGTGCTCAACGCCGTCCGCGACGCCGGTGTGGAGAAGGTCAGTTTCGAATCAAAAACTCCCCATCCCTGAAGCGTGAATTCCCGCGTCCTGCCCATTCTCAACGCCATCGGCTGCCTCGTCCTAACCGGATTGGTCGTCCTGCAATGGCAGCGGGAACGCGCCCTCTACGAATCCCTGTCGAAGCTCAAAACCGAGCTCCACGCCGCCAACGCCCAGGCCGCCGCCGAAACCAAGCGCGCCGCCGGACTCGAGCGCGACATCGCCGTGCTCAAGGAATCCATCGAAGCCACCCAAAAAGCCGCCGAGGCGTCCGCCCGCTTGATGGAGGAAAAGACGGCGCAGGCCGCCGGCCTTGAAAACGAAGTCACCGCCGCCCGCGAGCAGCTGAAAACCTGGGAAGCCGCCATCGCCGCCCGCGACGAAAAACTCCGCGCCCTCGACGCGCAACTCACCGCCACCCGCCAGCGGCTGGACGAAGCCATCGCCAAGCTCAAGGAAGCAGGTGCACGCTAACCGAACCATGCCGGCGTGGCTGGACCGATACCGGCTCTTGCCGAAGCACGTCCTGCAATTCGCCGCCGGACTGTTTCTCATCAACCTGATCAACGCGTCGCAATTCCTCCTGCTCAACCTATATCTGAAAGCGCGCGGACTCGATGATCCGGCGATCGCGGCGCTCACGTCCCACCGGTTTCTAGCAACTTTTTTCCTCGCCCTGCCCGCCGGCCTTTGGCTGCGCGGGCGGCCGCTGCGCAAACCGCTCATCATCGGGGCGATCGCATTTCCACTCACCGCGCTGGCAATGCTGGAAGCCGTGCAATTCGGCGCGATGGCCGCGGCCCCGTTCCTGTTTGTCGCCATGGGCTTCGCGGGCCTGATCCTCAACGTCGCCAGCCTGCCGATGATGCTTCGGATCACCCCGCCCGATCAATCGAGCGAGGCGCTGAGCCTGCTGTTCGCGACCTGGGGAGCGGCCAGCATCTGCGGCGGCGTGCTCGCCAGCGTCCTCCAGGGCATCGGCCAATTCCATCTCGGAAGCGTCCACCTGTTCTTCGACGAATACTCGACACTGCTCCTCCTAACGATTTTCGGATTCGGCGCGCCGTTCCTTTACGCCCGCCTCCCGGACCCGGTGCCGGCGGAAAAATCCAGCCGCCACTGGCTGCACGTCCACCGCGAGGATCTCCCCGTGCTGCTGCGCGCGCTGGTTCCCACGCTCTGCATCGCGACGGGCGCCGGACTGAGCATCCAGTTCCTCAACCTGTTTTTCAGCAACGTCTATCACCTCGACCCGGCGAGCTACTCCGCCTTTGGCTCCATCAGTTACGTGCTGGCGTTCATCAGCGGACTGATCGTCCCGGAAGTGCGCCGCCGCCTCGGCTGGCGCGGGGCCATCATCGGCGTGCAATCCGCCGCCGTGGTCATGCTCGCGCTGATGGGCCTGACCGAATTGTGGAAACACGCCAGCTGGGCGCTGCCCGTCGCGATCGTGTTTTTCATCTTCCGCCAGCCGCTGATGAACATGGCCGGCCCCTCCACCAGCGAGCTCTCGATGTCCTACGTGGGCGAGCGCAACCGCGAGCTGATGAGTGCCTGTAACGGCGCGATCTGGAGCGGCTCGTGGTGGCTTGCCGCGCGAATGTTTGAAAACCTGCGCGCCCACCAGCTCCCCTACTGGCAGATTTTCCTGATGACCGCCGCGCTCTATCTGGTCGGCACGATTTACTACCTCGGGCTCATCCGGGCGGTGGAACGGCGGGAGCCTGAAGAAGCGCCCCCCGACGCCGCTCCCGAGCCTGAACAGATTTAGCGCTCGATCTTGAAGCCCGAACAGTTCTCCAACAGCGGGATTTTCTCCGCAGTCAGGTTCTTGATGTGATGGGCCACAGTGGACTCCTCGGCGATCTCCTTGATGAAGGATTCCACCTCGTCCTGCTCGCCCATGACTTGCAGCTCGACGCTGCCGTCCGCTAGATTTCCCACCCAGCCGCAGACGTCGAAGCCGCGCGAGAGATCCTTGACGGCGTAGCGGAAACCGACGCCCTGGACGCGGCCTTCGAAGATGATTCGTTTGGCGATCATGAAACTATTTGGACCCGAGGCTGGCGGCGGTGGTGGCCTCGAAGGTGTTGAGGAAACGGACGCGGGTCGGCGATGGCCGGGTCACTTTCACGTGCCGCTTTTCCTGCCGGGCGGCGAGATCCGTGGCGATCGCCTGGAGCTTGTCCGCAGCCCCGGCGTTTTCCAGCTCGATGTCCCAGAGCACGGCGGACGACGCCTCGCCATCCGGGAACAGGACGTAGCGGTCGTTTTTCCAACAGGAGGCGATTTCCAATGCCGCTCCGGCATCGCCGAGCGGTTCGAGCCACAAGCGCAGGCCTAGCAGACCGGCGGATTCGGTGAGAAAAGGTTCTTCAGGAACGGCGGGCAGCTCCAAGGCCGTCGGCTCGGCAGCAGCTTCGCCTGGGAAAAGAATCGCGCGAGTCGTCTGCGGCGGATTGCGGAACGCGGCCTGGAACTTGTCGTTGCCTTGCACGTGCAGGGTGTCCGCAAGCCCCTTGCCCTCCGAAGCGGGAAATGTGGTTAGGCCTTGGAGAAACGGAGAAAGACTGGCGAGAAGCTGCACCGCCTCGGTGTTTTCCTTCATCGGCATGAAGCCGATAGCGCGGGCACCCAACGCGTAGAACCGCGCCTCGGAACCGGCGGCGGCTCCCTGATGGAGCGCCTCACGGGCGCGCGCAGCGTCATCGCCGGGGTAAGCCGGAGCGGGCGGGAAATGTTGGTGGAGAAGGACGCGGGCGAGCAATCGGACGAGCGCGGCCTGGTCCGGAATGTTTTTCAAATCGAAGTGATCGGTGACCCAGCCCTCGCCGGTGACGTCGTCGAACCACGCCAAAGCCCCGACCGCGCGGACCGAAGCTAACTGGGAGAGCAGGTCGTCTTCCGGACGCAGCCAGCCGATGAGTTTGTAGGCCTCCTGGCGGTCGTCGATGCCGGACGGGCCGTAACGACTCTCGATGGCTGCCATGATCCGGCCGCGGAGCTCCTCGCCGGCGAGGCGGTGGACGACGGGGCTTGATAGAAAGTGCAGGCCGAACTCCTTCTCGGCGCGGTCGATGAATTCCTGCGGCACGGCGAGCTCGCCGCCGCCCTGCGCGAGCGAGCGGAGCGACTCGTTCTCGCGCCGCAGCATCTCGTTTTCCTCGCCGGCGATGCGCAGCTGGTTCTCGATTTCCGCTAGATCCGCGGAGTTTCCGGACGAGCGCCAGTGGAGGCCCTGGAGGATGCCGGCCACGGCGATGACTCCGCCGAGGAGCCAGGGAAGCAAGGTCTGGGGCTTGAGCACGGCTTACTTGAAGGGATTCGACTCGAGCGCGGAGGATTTCACGCCGAAGACCTGCTCGAAGGTTTTTCCGGGCAGCAGGTTGAAAACAATCGGCGCGCTGCGTTTGCCTTCCGCATCGTAGAGATAGACGATCCGCTGCACCGGCAGCTCCTTGCCATTCGCCGGATTGAGGCGGCGCACCCGCGAGTCGAACATGAGCTCCTCGACCAGCAGGCCGGTCACCTTGTGGTAGCCGTAGCTGACCTTGAACATCTCATTGTTCTGGCCGTCGCGGATCTTGCACCCTAACGGATTTCCGTTTGAATCCATCCGGTAGGTGGTGACCATGGTGAGCGCCCCGTTCATGGACGTTTTTTTTGTCAGTGTCCGACTGTCCGGACTGCGGGTGAACTCCGCGCGCGAGCCGTCCTCGTGCTTCATGACGCGCACGTTCGGGCCATCGACGGCTCCGGCATCGTTTGCGAGGCAGGGGGTTGAAATGAGGAAACCCGCAGCGACCGCGCGGATTTTCCAAGTTGCCAGTGAGTTCATGAGGCGCAAAGTAGGGCTCTCAGGCGGACGCCGCAAGCCGCCAATTTACCGATGATTTGGAAAACACGACGAGGCACGCTTGATCTCACGCAGCGGGCACAGGCGATGGGGATTTTGAACGTCACGCCGGATTCCTTCTCGGACGGCGGCGACCATTTCGGGATCGAAACCGCGCTGGATCACGCCCGCCGGATGATCGCCGAGGGGGCGGGGCTCATCGACATCGGCGGCGAATCGACGCGGCCCGGGGCGGTGTCGGTCTCGGCGGCGAAGGAAATCGCCCGCACGGTGCCGGTGGTCGCGGCGCTGCGGGCGGAGTGGGACGGACTGATTTCCATCGATACGACGAAGGCGTCCGTCGCCAAGGCCGCGCTCGCCGCCGGGGCGGACATCGTCAACGACGTGAGCGGGCTGCGGGCGGACGCCGAAATGGCCGGAATCTGCGCGACCAGCGGCTGCGGCGTGGTGGTGATGCACATGCAGGGCAGCCCGCAAACGATGCAGGCAGCTCCCCGGTATGCGGACGTGGTCGCGGAGGTGAGGGCGTTTTTCGCGGAGCGGTTCCAGATGCTAACGGCCGCCGGGATCGAGTCGGCGGCGCTGTGTTTCGATCCGGGCATCGGTTTCGGGAAAACCCTGGATCACAATCTGGCGCTACTCCGCGCGCTCGGGGAGATTTCCGTGGCCGGCCGGCCGATCCTGCTAGGCGTTTCCCGAAAATCCTTCATCGGCCGGATTCTCGGAACCGACGACCTCGACGCCCGCGAGTGGCCGACGGTCGCCATCACTTCCAGCGCGCGTGAAAAAGGAGTCATGCTGCACCGGGTGCATTCCGTCAGGCCGAACGTGGAGGCGCTGCGGATGACCGAGGCCATCCTCGGCACGGGCAGCCGCTGACAGTGATCAATTCCTTGGCGCGGCACCCGGCTTGGTGCCGACGGCGAAGCGGTATTTGGCGATGGCATCGACGACACCGGCCGCGAGGGCGTTCTGATAGGCGTCGTTCTCGATTAAACGGGCCTCGTAGGAATGACTCATGAAGCCGCCCTCGAGTAGGATGGCGGGATGGCGCACTCCGGAGAGCACGCTGAAGCGGGCGCGCTTGATTCCGCGGTCGAGCGTGTTTGTACCGAGCCGCCGGAGGATCGAGCCGTGGACGGATGTGGCGAGCGCGATGTTCGCGGAGTCGTGCTCGTTGCCGGCGCGGGTTTGCATGTCGGCGGCTTTGAAATCGTGGTCGTAGTGCGGCACACCGGGCGGCGAGAGCGTGAAAGTCTCGATGCCGCGGGCCGAAGCACCGCCCGAGTTGAAATGGATGCTCACGTAAATCGCCCTCTCCTTGATCGCGTTGGCGAAATCCACGCGCTCCTGAAGCGATAGAAACACGTTGCTCTGGCGGGTCATCACCACCTTGAAGCCCTTCGCCTCAAGTAGCTTCTTCACCAGCCCGGCGACCTTGAGATTGTATATCGCCTCGGTGCCGAAGGGGTTGGTGGCACCGGGGTCTTTGCCACCGTGACCGGGGTCCAGCACCACCGTCCGGAAGTCGCCGGCGTTCTGGATGAAATTCGGGCGCAGCACCGGATCGATCAATTTCGCCAGATCGATGCGCGAGACGTAAATTTTCTCACCCACCATGGCGGTCGGATGGCTGAAGATGAATTTGACGTTGTTCATCAGGCACTCGTTGCCGCCGACTTTGAGCTTCATTTCAACCTTGGCGTTCTCAAGAACCACCGAGGCGCCCAAGCGGGTCATTTTGGCGAAGTTGTAAAACCGCTTGATACTCTCCACCGAGACATACTCGCGGCCCTCGATTTTCGCGACATCCCAGCCTGTCGCCGGCGCGGCGGAGAGCGCCGGTCCGGTCGCCATGAGCAGCAACGTCACCCACACGAATGCCCGCCGCAAAAAGGCGGGCGCGCGAAAGGAGATGGGCGTTGGATCGGCAGTCAACACGGGTTTTGTCGGAACGTATCAACCGAGAATGCCGATGACAACCGGATTTGTCGGTCGTGTCGAAGGGTCGGGTATTGACGATCCGGGCCATCACTGTCGATGGTCACCCGCGATGTCGCTCGACCTCACCCTTTTCAACCAAGTCCCGGGTCTCCGTGAATGGATCGTCGCGGACTGGTGGCAAAATGATTTCAACCCGACCACCCTGCTGCGGAGCAAGGCCTACATTTCCGAGCGGACCATCAGGCGAGTCACGATCGCCCACGATCCGGACGGGCGCGGAGTCTTTGTCGCAGCCACCGTCGAGGGCACCTCGCCGAGACCCTATCTGACCGACATCCTGTTCCGCGAAAAGCGAGGTGTTTGGAGCGCCGAGCCCGAGTGCTCCTGCCCGGTAGGGTTCAACTGCAAGCACGCCGCCGCGCTGCTTTCCCTGATCTCGTTCAAGCTCGCCAAGGGCGGCGGAAACTTTGTCAGCAGCGGTGCGCCGCAGCTCGCGCCCGAGCTGCGCGACTGGCTGAGCGAAATAGAAAAAGCCGCTGAAGCCGACCGCGCCCATGCCGTCGCGCCGGCCGCCAAGCCCGAGACCCGCTTCCTCGCCTACTGCATCGAGCAGCCGATCTATCGCGAAGGCGCTAAGCTCAACTTCGTCATGCGCGTGGGCACCCGCCAGAAAAACGGCGGCGTGACCATTTCCGACTCCCGCGCCAACGCCGACCCTTCGAAGCCGCCGAAATACATGGTGCGCGAGGACCTCGTCATCGCCTCTCTCTATCACCAACGCTACCGCAAGCTCCACCTCTGGAACGACATGCCGCTCCAAGGTTCGGGTTGGGACGACATCCTCGCAGCCGCGCACGCGACCGGGCGCTTGTTTTACGGACTCGAGTCCTACCGGACGAAACATTCCGCAGACTACCGCCCGGTCTTACTCGGTCCGACGGTGGCCGTGGATGCCACTTGGGAGACCTTGCTGGATGGCAGCGCCCGGCCCGTGCTGCGTTGCGAAAATCCCGATCTCATCATCCTGCCCACCCAGCCGCCGAGGTATTTCGATGCCGCCACCGCCACCCTCGGTCTGCTAGAAAGCGAGCTCCCCGCCACCGTGCTCGCCGCCTGGCAAAACGGCCCCTCCGTCTCCGCCAACAATCTCGCCGCCGTCTCCACCCGCTTTTCCGCCATTTCCGCCGCCGCCCTGCCCGCGCCCGTCAAGATTGAAACCGAGACCCGGCCCGCCTCGCCGCCGCAGCCCCACCTCCGCGTCCATTCCCGCGTCCTCGGCAGCAAGTGGGACCAGCAGACACTCACCGTCGGCCATCTCACATTCTGTTATGCCGACAGCCCGCCGCTCTCGCCGCTCGCCAAGGGCCAGGCCGAGAGCCACGCGGAGATCCGCAGCGGCAAGCGCGTCGTCTGGCCGCGCGATTTCAAGGCCGAGCACACCCTCGCCAAGCGGTTGATGAAAGCCGGCTTCATCGCCCTATCGGAAATCGTCGCGCCCGTGCTTCTCGACACCACCGCGCTCTACTCCTGTGTCCCCGCCGTGCCCCTGCCCACCCCGCAGCTCGCGTGGCTGAATCTCCTCGAAGGCCCGGAAATCCGGAAACTCCGCGACGCCGGATGGACCATCGAGATCGACCCCAAGGCCGGCCTCACCGCCCACGACGCCAGCGAGTTCTTCCCCGCCATCGAGGCCGATCCGGACCACGGCATCGACTGGTTCCGCTTCGACATCTCTTTCGAGCTCGGCGGGAAAAAATTCAGCCTCATCCCCATCATCGCCGACGCCATCCGCCAGGATTTCCCGCCTGCCGACACCCCGGATCTCCCCGAGTTCATCACCCTGCCGTGCGAAAATCCAGAGGACGGATTCATCCGCTTTCCAGCCCGCCGCCTGTTGGAAATCGTCGATCAAGTCCGCCACCTCTTCCACGGCAACGGCGCGGGCGACGGCCCGATCCGAATGGACCGCCTCGCCGCCGCCGACGTCGCCGACACCCTCGCCATCGACTCCTCCGAGACCACCCGCGCCCTCGCCAAACTCGGCCACAGCCTGAAAAACATCACCGAGCTTCCGCCCGCGCTGGTCCCCAAAACCGTCCGCGCCGAGCTCCGCCCCTATCAGGCGGAAGGCTTCCGCTGGCTCCAGTTCCTCGCCGCCCACGGTCTCCACGGCATCCTCGCCGACGACATGGGTCTCGGCAAAACCGTCCAGACTCTCGCCCACCTCGCCGCCGAGCGTGCGAAAAACCCCGGCCTGCCATCGCTCGTCATCGCCCCCACCTCAGTCGTCCCTAACTGGGCGGACGAAGCCGCGAAATTCACTCCCAAGCTCAAGGTGCTCGTCCTCCAGGGACTGGAGCGCGCCGCCTTGTTCGCCCAGATCAAAAAGGCCGACGTCGTCCTCACCTCCTATCCGCTCCTCACCCGCGACTTCGAACAACTCTCGAAACAAGACTGGCACCTCGTCGTCCTCGACGAGGCCCAATACATCAAAAACCCCAAAGCCCTCGCCGCCCAAAACGCCTGTAAACTCAAGGCCGCCAGCCGCCTCTGCCTCTCCGGCACGCCCATGGAAAACCACCTCGGCGAGCTCTGGAGCCTGATGCGTTTCCTGATGCCCGGATTTCTATCCGACGAGAAAACCTTCAACACCCACCTCCGCCGCCCCATCGAGCGCGACCGCTCCGGGGATGCACAGCTCGCCCTCAACCGCCGCGTCTCCCCGCTCATCCTCCGCCGCACCAAGGACCAGGTCGCCACCGAGCTGCCCGCCAAAACCGAGATCATCCACGGCATCGATCTATCCAAGAAACAGACCGACCTCTACGAATCCGTCCGCGCCGCCATGGACAAGCGCGTCCGCGACGCCATCGCCGACAAGGGCCTCGCCAAGTCCCACATCATCGTCCTCGACGCCCTGCTCAAGCTCCGCCAGATCTGCTGCCACCCGCAGCTCCTCAAGTCGCCCGCCGCGCAGAAAGTCACCGACTCCGCCAAGCTCGACTACCTCACCGCCGAGCTCCTGCCCACCCTCATCGAGGAAGGCCGCCGCATCCTGTTATTCTCCACCTTCACTTCCATGCTCGCCCTCATTGAGGAGCATCTGCAAAAGGAAAAAATCCCCTATCTGAAACTCACCGGCAAGACCCAGGACCGCGCCTCGCTGGTCCGGAAATTCCAGGAGGGCGAGACCCCCGTCTTCCTCATCTCTCTCAAAGCCGGCGGCACCGGCCTCAACCTCACCGCCGCCGACACCGTCATCCACTACGACCCGTGGTGGAACCCCGCCGCCGAGAACCAAGCTACCGACCGCGCCCACCGCATCGGCCAGACCAAGCCCGTCTTCGTCCACAAACTCGTCTGCCGCGGCACCATCGAGGACCGCATCCTCGACCTCCAGAAACACAAGTCCGCCCTCGTCGAAGCCCTCCTCTCCGACGAAACCAGCAAGCTCAAAATCGACGCCGAAACCCTCTCCCACCTGCTCTCGCCGCTGGATTAGGAAATCCAAAACCCGCCCCCCTCGCCACGAAGGCCTCCAAAAAAGTAGTCCAGGACTTCAGTCCTATTCTTCCCCACGCCAACGGCCGCTTAGCCCTTCACAACGACTACTTCGGCCTTCGCAACGGCCACTTAAGCCTTCGCAATGACCACTTCGGCCTTCGCCGTGACCATTTCGGCACTCTCCACGCCCGTTTCGGAATTTCCCCGTCACTCCGCCTTCATCTTGGCTCGCGGCGACCGGTGATCGCCGCTACGCTCCGCGCCATGCCGCCGGACGCCATCGAATCCTTCATCACCCGTTGGGAAAACTCCGGCGCCGCCGAGCGTGCGAACTACCAGATGTTCCTCTCCGAACTCTGCGACATCCTCGAAGTCCCGCGCCCCGATCCCACCTCGCCCGATCCCACGAAAAACCTCCACGTCTTCGACCGCGCCATCA
>CANHPN010000012.1 GCA_947462535.1 Akkermansiaceae bacterium
TAACATCCATGCCCGGACAGCGGACAGCGGACAGCGGACAGCGGACAGCGGACAGCGGACAGCGGACAGCGGACAGCGGACAGCGGACAGCGGACAGCGGACAGCGGACAGCGGACAGCGGGCCTGCGAGGGTAGTGGCAAGTCCGGCGGGGTCAAGCCCTGCCAGCGGCGGGGTGGGAGCAAGATTTTCTCACGCGAAGCCACGAAGCACACGAAGGAAGAAGCCGACGGCTTTCATTTCCACGAGGCCAGCCGCATCTTCCGCGAGGCCAACGGCCTCGTTCATGCCAGCCCAGGGCAAGGCCGCCTTGGGTTGCGGCCGACAAGGAACCCGCAGGCTGAAGGCCTGCCCCATCATTCCGTCAAACGACGCCTCCCTCGTGATGAAGCAGGCCGTCAGCCTGCGATCGATTCTCCACCTTCCTACCTAGGGCCTTGCCCTGGGCCAGTAGGCAGCAGGCCCGAAGCCTGCAAATCCGCCGCCCCGGCTTTTTTTACGCCGGCGGTTTCCATTCAAAAATCATCAATCTCTTCCTCTTCCCTCCGACATCTCCCTCTCCCATCCAAAATTCAAAATTGCCCATCTTCCCTCCGACCTCCGCCCTGCCGGCCGCTTCAGCAAGCCCCCGCCCTTCTCCACCATCTCCCCAGCCAGCCCGCCTTTGCCATTCCTGCCAGCCCAAACCACTCCCAGCCCAAACCACTCCACAATCCTGTCGTTTCCCATTTCCCGTCCCGCCAAGCACCACCAATTCCGCGACACACCAATTCCAAGATTAATCCCCGTAACCAACACCCCAAGAATCCCAAGACCATGAACCCACGCAATTTGTTCCATCGCATCCTCGCAGGTCCCGCCTTCGCGCTGGCCGCGCTAATCATGCCCGCAGCTCCCGCCAGCGCACAACTGCCCGTAACCAGCGGCCTCAAGCTCGCGCTGGATGCCTCGGCACTTACCGGACTGGCCAATGGCGCTACGGTGACCACTTGGACGGACATGTCCGGGAATAACAACCACGCCACCGCCGCCGCCACCGGCAGTGGAGCCACTTACCAGACTGACGCGCTCAATGGCAAGCCCGTGTGAGGTGCGCTTCAACTCCAACGGCAATGCCAGCTTTAACTTTACCAGAGTTTCTCCAATACCAGACCAAACTAGTACAGATTAAAAATCTGAAAAATTGTATTTCTAAGACAGCCTCTAAGAAAACAAAAGCAAAACCATGAAATTAATACAACGCATCCAAGCCAAATTCCTCCACGCCGCCCTCGGCTGCATGGCGATGTCCAGTCCACTTTATGCCGCCACCAGTGCTTACACGGCAACCAACAGCGGTAGTTCCTACAGTGGTCAATTTGGTGCCATCGGCTATTATTTCACCACCGCGACACCCATCTCCGTGACCCACCTCGGAGTTCATGACTGGGAAGGTAATGGTCTGGTCGCAGCCACCCCGGTGGCGATTTACTCGACCGTCAACAATGTGCTGGCAACGGTCACGGTTCCCATTGGCAGCGGGGCTGACATCATTGACACCGTCACCGCCGGCAAAGAGTATTTTCAAGCCTTGGCCAGCCCGGTGATTCTACCCGCCGGCACCTATGTCATCGCCAATCGCATGGACGGGGGCGGTGGCGAAACCCTGAAGTGGAGCGTTGCCCTCACCCCTGCTTCTGGAATCACCTTCGGCGGAGGCTTGGGGATCGCGAACGACGGGGTTTTCACGGATCCACGCAGTGCGGGCGGCTTCACCAATCCCACCCCCTATATCGGTGCCACGTTCAAATTCGACGTGGTCCCCCTGTCCGTGGCACGGACTTGGGATGGCAACGGTGCCACCAACCCGAATCCAAACGGCGGCAGCGGCACCTGGGATGCCAACAACAATCTCAACTGGTGGAATGGCACCACGAATGTGACATGGCCGGCTCCCGGCGGCCTCGACGATGCGGTGTTTGCCAACACGGCGGGCACGGTGACCCTCGCCACGGGCGGCGTGACCGCTAATAATCTCACCTTCAAAACCACCGGCTACTCTATCACGGGACAGACCCTCACGCTCAACGGCACCACGCCCACCACCACGCCCACCATCACTACCGATCCGGCCGTCAGTGCCACCATCGGTTCGGTCATCGCCGGCACCGCCGGCCTCACCAAGGCCGGTGTCGGCACGCTCATCCTCACTGCGGAGAACACCTACACCGGCAACACCGCAGTGAATGCCGGCACGCTGACTCTTGCCGCCGGTGCGCAGCTCAAGTTCGTCCTTGGCGCTACCAGCGGCGTCGCCAACAGCATCACCGGCGCGGGCACGGCCATCATTAATGGCAATTTCTCAATCGATACGTCCGCCGCCGACACCCTCTCTAACGGAACATGGGCCTTGGAGAGTGTAGCCTCTCTCACCGGTGCTTATGGTGCCAATTTCAGTGTTGTCGGTTTCACCGATGTCGGCAGCAACAAGTGGACCAAACCCATCGGACCCAATCTCTACACCTTTGACGAAACCACCGGCACCCTCACGCTGGGGCCTCCTACCACTATCGATACCGAGGCGGTCTCCAGCGAAACCGATAATGCTTACGCTGCGGATGTCAGCGCCAGCGATCTGGTCAACAATGGACAAACTTCCCTGGCTTCATTCGTCAGTTCCACAATTCCGACATTCGGTGCGGGTGGCCAAAACGACGGTGCTTACGGCTTGGCCAGCGTTCCGTCCGCAGCTTGGTATGGTTCCTCCAATCTGCCGGCGACTCTCACCTTCGAGCTGAATGTGGCCGCCCATCCCGCAGGTTATGAAATCAGCGCGATCCGCAGCTTCGCCGGTTGGAAGAACGCCGACACACAGACCTATGCCAACCAGAAATACACCATCGAATATCGCCCGGTGGGAAGTGTCGTCTGGGTGTTCCTCAAAAGCGTGGATTACAGCCCCTTCACAAGCCTGGTGGATACCCCGGCCAATACCAGGATCTCCCTAACAGGTCGATCCGGTGTGCTCGCCACCGGTGTGGCGGCGCTGCGCTTCAATCTGGCTCTCCCCACTCAATCCGGCGGCACCAACAACGGCACCGTGCTTCAGGAAATCGATGTCGTCGGCAATCCGGTCGGTAACCCACCGGAAGCTTTTGTGTCGGTGACCAGCCCCACGCAACGCCACATCGTTCAGCGCAGCAGCGCCAATCTCGCCTCCATTCCCATCACCGGCACCTACACCGGCACCCCGGACCGCATCGAGGCGCGCGCCGTGGTGATGGCCGGTGCTGCCAACTCCGGCACCACCACTGACTGGCAAACCATCGCCGTCACCCCCTCGGGCGGTGCGTTCTTCGGCACCTTGGCCAACGTCGCCGCCGGAGGGTGGTATCAGGTCGAGGTCCGCGGCATGACCGGCGAAACCCCCGGCACAACGGCGGTTAGGGACAAGGTCGGAGTCGGCGATATCTACATCACCGCCGGGCAATCGAATTCCGCCAATTACGGCGGGTCGGCTTTCACGCCTGCCGATGACCGCGTTTCCACCCGCACTTCCGTGAGCGCGGCCTCTTGGCGTCAAGGATACGATCCGCAACCTCTGGCGGAAGCCAGTGGAGGTTCGGTCTGGTCGCGACTCGGTGACCAACTCGCCGCCGCGGATAACATTCCCATCGGCTTCATCTGCGTGGGCGTGGGTGCCACTCAGGTCAGCCAGTGGGGTCCGGGCACCGCGAATTATAACAGCCTGCTCAAGCCCGCGCTTCAATCGTTAGGTGCGTCCGGCTGCCGCGCTGTGTTGTGGCATCAGGGGGAATCCGACTCCCTTGCCAGCGTCACCGCCATCACCCACGCCGCACGGCTGAACTCGATGATCACACAAAGCCGGACGGACGCAGGCTGGACGGTGCCGTGGTATCTGGCCGAGGCCTCATTTCACCCCAGCTCGAATCTGACCCAGGAAGAACCGGTTTGCGCCGGCCAGCGCCTGGCTGCGCATGGAGATGCGAAGGTGTTCATCGGTCCGACTACCGATGCCTTCCATCTGGAGGATGCCGCAGGCGGCAAGTTGAGTGACTCGGTCCATTTCAATGCCGCCGGATTGTTGGATTTCGCCACTCAGTGGCGTGACATCCTGCGCGGGACCACCACCGCGACTCCGCGCAATGGCGACTTCGAAGACAACCGTAACCCCGCCATTACCGGTCTCATCGCGCTCGCGGATGGTGCCAGCCATGTTGTTGACCTATCAAACTTCGATTCGCCGTCGGTGCTCGGCTGGCGCGTTCTCTCCGCCAATGGCCAAACCGCGGCGGATGGCAGCAACGGCTTCCACAATCCCACCACCGGCACCTATGCCGCCGCGATCGACACCATCAACGCCGGCGTGCTGCCCCACATGGACGGGCGCCATGTTGCGGTCCTTGATGGTGGCACCGCAAACAATTGCTTCCTGCACACGACCCGTGCGACGCTCGCTCCAAACACCCGCTACACCCTGACCGTCGCCCTTGGCGTGAGAAATATCGCAAGCACTTTCGGCAACTCGCGTCTCGACATTCTGGCGGACGGAGTCGTCGTTGCCACTGCGACCTATGATAAAACCGCTCTTGACGCACTCCATGGCGGCGATGCCTCCGGCAGTTTCAACGACGCCACCCTTAGCTACGTGACCGGAGCCTCCGTCACCCCGAATCAATCGCTCGCGCTCCGCATCGCCAAAGTCGGCGGAGTTTCGACCGTGCTCGATTTCGACAATGTCCGCTTCACCGCCCACACCGGCTATGAGGCCCATCAGATGCGTTACTGGGGCAGCACCACACATCCCGACTCCTCCCGATCCCTGGACCCCGACAACGACGGCCTCACCAACCAACAGGAATTCGCCTTCGGCACCCAGCCGACGGTTTCCACCGGGGAAATCGCCTATTCCGGCGCAAGCCTCACCACGCCGGGCGCGCCCAAAGTCGTCGCGGCAAGCGGGAACTATTCCATGGTGTTCGGCCGCCGGGCCGACAACGTGGCCGCCGGGCTGACCTACACGGTGCAGTTCAGCACCGCCTTGGAGGCCTGGGTGGACAACAACGACGGGACCAATCCGCCCGTGCAGGTGGCCACCGATAATACGATCAACGTCATGAGCGTGCCGTATCCCAATATCATCGACACCCCGAGCGGCCCGCGCAAACCGACGTTCTCCCGCGTGAAAGTCGTGCTTGCTCCCTGAGCCGGTTCTGAAACCGGTGACCGGTCATGAGTGCCCGGTCACCGGCAATCAGTCATCCTAACAACCAATAAGCCGAAGGAGGAAAACAGAACCGCAGATCCAGACGGATTAACGCAGATGATCAAAGAGTGGCATCAATCGCTAGTGTCGTGTAAGGTTGAATTTGGCGGACGATGCCCCGGGAACGCCAACGTCCCCGTTGGCTGGCGAATGAAGTGTCAACAGGGTGTCGCTTACGGCTTTTTCGTTGGCTTTCTCATTCGCCGTGCCGACGAGGACGTCTGCGCTCCCGGATGAGAGCAACCGCGCACGTTTACAAAAAATCTTCGTAACATATACAATGAAAGCAAAAACCCTGATTGTTCTCGCATCCGGCGCGCCTTGGCTGGTGGTGTCCGCCCCGGCGGATATCATCTACAAGAACCTGCAGGACATTGCGATTCCCACCACCTTCGACGGGCTCTACCTGAACCTGGAGACCGGCGCATGGAACACCAACATGGCGGCCCCGGCCGCCGGTTGGGACATCAATCCGTATTACGGCGGGAAGTTTTTTGCCAACAGCCCGGACTTCCAACCGGTGCGCAGCGGCACGGGAAGTTCCTCCGCCATCCTCAACCTGGCGGCAGGCACCAGCGTCGGCAGCGGCAGCGTGTTTTCCACCTTTGTGCAGGGAGCCAGCGGTGAAACCCCCGGTGCCCCGGGCTACGGGTACTCACAGATGCTAACCGGATCTGGCGGTAACTTCACTGCCGGCCAGGAAGGCTACGTCGGCTTCCGGCTCAATGGCACGAGCTACGGCTCGATGCGCGTCGTCCTCACCAACAACGCCGGCGGCGCGCTGATCAAGGACTGGACCTACGACACCAGCGGCGCTCCGGTCACGGTCGGCGCGATCCAACAGGTCGGCCGGGATATGGTCCTGTCGTCGGATTTTACCCTCGCCTCGGCGCTCACCGACTCCGGCGGCGCCACCAACCTGGTCAAAAACGGCAGCGGCACCAACGTCCTCTCAGTCAACAGCAGCTACACCGGCACGACGACGGTCAACGCGGGCAAGCTGGTTGTGAATGCCAACATCTCCACTAGCTCGCTCACCACCGTGGCCTCGGGAGCCACCATCGGCGGCAGCGGAACCACCGGCGCGCTAACCATCCTTGCCGGCGGGAACATCGCCCCCGGCAACAGCCCCGGTATCTTCAATACAGGCGATTACACCCAGTCGGGCCTCTACACCGCGGAGATCAACGGCCTCACCGCCGGTACCCAGCACGATCAGATCAACGTCACCGGCACCGTGAACATCACCGGCGGCAGCCTTACGGCTCTGTTCTCCGGTGCTTATGCGCTCAACAACATGATCTTCATCCTGCTCAATGACGGGGTGGATGCCATCACCGGCACTTACGCCGACTACTCGCAGGGAGCCGTGGTCGCCAGCTACGGTGGCTTCGACTGGGCGATCAGCTACAACGCGGACTCGGTAGCCAACACCTTTACCGGGACCCCGAACGGCAACGACATCGCGCTGATTGCCATCCCCGAGCCCCGCGCTGCGCTGCTCGGCGGCCTCGGCATGCTCATGCTGCTGCGCCGCCGGAGGGGGTGAAGAAATGTGGAATGGTGAATGGAAGATCCTGGAATTTCAGGGAAAGTGATGCGGCTGGGTGACGCGTATCTTTTCACCCCCTCCAGCGAACAAGGAAAAAGTAAGCTTGTTAATAAATTGCTTGTGGAGTGAAGGCCGCTGAGAGAGCCAGTGGCCGGACCGTCCTTTTCCACCGCACCCGCCCATTTACCCCCCCAGCATTTGGGTAGAGCAGCAATGCTGAAAACTGAAGTGCTGAAGGTGGTGTGGACTTAGGGCCTTATCTTTATTCCGCACTCGCTATTCCGCACTCCACACTTCTTCCTGATGGGGTGGACGCGATCCGAATCCGTGGGGCACGGCAGCATAATTTGAAGAATATCGACGTGGATATTCCGCGGGGGAAGCTTGTGGTGATCACGGGGCCCAGTGGCTCGGGGAAATCGTCGCTGGCATTTCACACGCTGTATGCGGAGGGGCAGCGGCGGTATGTGGAATCGCTGTCGGTCTATGCGCGGCAGTTTTTGGATCAGTTGGAAAAGCCGGATGTGGATTCGATCGAGGGGCTGAGTCCGGCGATCGCGATCGAGCAGCGGGGCGGCGGGCTGAACCCGCGCTCGACGGTGGCGACGGCGACGGAGATTTACGATTACCTGCGGGTGCTGTGGGCGGCGGCGGGGATTCCGCACGATCCGGAGACGGGCGAGCGGTTGGAGCGGATGAGCGCGGCGGACATCGTGAACGTGCTGGCGGTGATGGCGGAGGGGACGAAGGTGGTTTTGTTAGCACCGCTGCCTAAGGAGGAGCTGGGCGAGCCGGCGCGGTTGTTGGGGGATTTGCAACGGCAGGGATATATCAGGGTGCGGGTGGACGGGGAGGTGTTGGAAATCGAGGAGGCGGCGGCGAAATGGCCGGAGTTTCCGGCGGCGGTGGAGATCGTGGTGGACCGGTTTGTGATCCGGCCGGGGGTGGAATCGCGGCTGGCGGATTCGGTGGAAACGGCGCTGCGGCTGTGCGGGGCGGAGGCGCGGGCGGCGGTACAGGAGCCGGGTGGAGACGTGTGGCGGGATCTGGCGTTTCAGACGAGCTATCGGAATCCGCGGACGGGGTTTGTGGTGGAGGAGCTTTCGCCGAAGCATTTTTCGTTTAACTCGCACCTCGGGGCATGTGAGGCGTGCGAGGGGCTGGGGACGGAGATGTTTTGCGATCCAGAGTTGTTGGGGGAGGGCGAGGATGCGGAAAAGACGCTATTAAGATACCGCGAGGCGAAGTCGGAGATCACGCGGCGGAAGCTGGCAAAGTTCATGGCGCATCGGGCTTGTGGGGTTTGTGGGGGGAAGAGGTTGAAGCCGGAGTGGCTGGCGGTGAAAATTTTTGGGAATGGGGAAGAGTTTACCGCAAAGGCGCAAAGGTCGCAAAGGGACGCGGAGGAAGAGGGGGAGAGTTTAGGGACCACCAAGACGCCAAGGGGAGGTGAGGGAGGGGTTTGGCTGGGGATTCAAGATTTTTGCGAGCTGGGGGTGGCGGATGCGATGCGGTGGATGGAGGGGATCGCGTTTGAGGCGGGCAAGGCGGAGGTTTGCAAGCGGCTGGCAAGCGATGTGCGGGCGCGGTTGGCGTTCCTGGTGGAGGTGGGGCTGGATTATCTGACGCTGCAACGGACGAGCGGGACGC
Organism: Akkermansiaceae bacterium; assembly: GCA_947462535.1. Lineage (GTDB taxonomy): Bacteria > Verrucomicrobiota > Verrucomicrobiia > Verrucomicrobiales > Akkermansiaceae > Luteolibacter. The sequence continues at coordinate 8,467 of CANHPN010000012.1, forward strand.
TTTCCGGCGGCGAGGCGCAGCGAATCCGGCTGGCGACGCAGCTGGGCGCGGGGCTTTCCGGGGTGATTTACGTGCTGGACGAGCCGAGCATCGGGCTGCACGCGGCGGACACGGCGCGGTTGATCGGGGCGCTGACGCGGTTGCGGGATTTGGGAAATACGGTGGTGGTGGTGGAGCACGACGAGGAGATCATCCGTGCGGCGGATTGGCTGATTGACATCGGGCCGGGCGCGGGTGCGGCGGGCGGGGAGTTGTTGGCGGCGGGGGTGCCGGGGGAGATTGATTCGCCGACGGGGGAGTGGTTGAGGATGAGAAACCAGAGGCAAGAATCCAGACTCAAGAAGGAGAAGAGCGGGGAGTTGGTGATCCGGGGCGCTCGCGGGCATAATTTGAGGAATCTGGACGTGGTGATTCCGTTGGGGCGGCTGGTTTGTCTGAGCGGGCCGAGCGGGAGCGGAAAATCGACGCTGGCGGATGATATTCTGCGGCGGGCGCTGGCGCGGCATTTCAACGGCGCGGGCGCGGCTCCAGGGAAACATGATGGGATCGACGGGCTGGAGTTGATCGAGAAATTCGTGGTGGCGGACCAGTCGCCGATCGGGAGAAGTCCGCGGTCGAATCCGGCGACGTTCACCGGGGTGTTCGATCTGGTGCGGGATCTTTTCACGAAGCTGAATTTATCGAAACAACGCGGCTACGGGCCGGGGCGCTTCAGTTTCAACGCGGCGGGCGGGCGCTGCGAGCGCTGCCAGGGGAACGGGCGGCTGAAGATCGAGATGCATTTCCTGCCGGACGCGTGGGTGCCATGTCCGGCGTGCGACGGGCGGCGGTTCAATCGCGAGACGCTGGAAGTGACTTACAAAGGGAAATCCATCGCCGAGGTACTTGCGCTTTCGGTGCACGAGGCGCGGGCATTTTTCCGGCCGATTCCGAAAATCCACCGGATTTTGGAAACGCTGGAGGATCTTGGGCTCGGCTATTTGCAGCTCGGGCAGCCGGCGAACACGCTTTCCGGCGGTGAAGCGCAGCGACTGAAGCTGGCGGTGGAATTGGCGAAACCGCAGGCACCGCACACGTTATATCTCTTCGACGAACCGACAACCGGGCTGCATTTCGGCGATGTCGAGAAGCTGCTGGCTGCGTTTCTCCGGCTGCGCGACGCTGGGCACAGCGTGCTGGTGGTGGAGCACCATCTGGACGTGATTGCCGCGTCCGACTGGGTGATCGAGCTCGGGCCGGGCGGAGGAATCCACGGCGGGCTTCTTGTCGCAGAAGGGCCGCCGGAAGTGATCCGGAAGAATCCAAAGTCACCCACCGGTCGAGCTTTGGCCGCTCGTCATTGAAGGAAATTTCCTGGATGCTGCTCGCAGAAGAAGCATCGGATGATTTTTCAAATTTCCGGTGGACAATTCTCGTGATGACCGTTACCGACCTCGCCTCCTGACGGGGCATCCGCCCCTGAAGAACCTAGGCAGTGTAGCTCAGCGGTAGAGCAGAGGACTCATAAGCCTTTGGTCGGCGGTTCAAATCCGCCCTCTGCCACCAGGTTTTTCAAACAATCGCCGCTTCTGATGTAAAATTAGAAGAAAATTTCAAAATAGGGCTTGTCAGGTCGGGTTTGGCTCCTAGAGTCGCCCCCCCCACAGCGAGAGCCGCTGACGAATAGGATTCGAAGCAGCTCAAATTACAGGGAAAATTTATCGGGTCCAGCTCCGGAAAAAAGCTACTACAAGGTCGCCTTGTCGTCGCTCCGGTTTGTCCCCATGGGAAAATCAGAACCACCGCAAGGAAATCATGCCGACCATCAATCAGCTCGTTCGCAAGGGACGCCTCACTCCGGCCGAAAAGTCGAAGTCACCCGCTCTTGTCAACTGCCCACAGCGCCGCGGAGTATGTCTTCAAGTCATGACTCGCACGCCCAAGAAGCCTAACTCGGCTCTCCGTAAGGTCGCCAAGGTGCGCCTCACCAACGGATTCGAAGTCATCGCCTACATCGGCGGTGAAGGCCACAACCTCCAGGAACACTCCATCGTCCTCGTTCGCGGCGGACGGGTGAAGGACCTTCCCGGTGTGCGCTACCACATCGTCCGTGGTTCGCTCGATACCCTCGGTGTCGATAAGCGCCGCCAAAGCCGCTCCAAATACGGTGCGAAGCGTCCGAAACCCGGCGCTGTCGCCGCTCCTGCCAAAAAAGGCGGGAAGAAGTAATTCCCAATCCAACTAACACACCATCCCAACGCCATGCCACGCCGCAAGCGCATCTTTACCAAGCCCGACCGTCGCGATCCTCGCTACGACAGCGCTCTCGTTGGTCACCTTATTACCAAGGTGATGGAATCCGGAAAACGTTCGCTCGCCCAGCGCATCGTTTACGCCGCAATTGATCGCGCCAATGAAGGCGTCGATACCATCGATCCACTCGAAGTCATCACCCGCGCCGTCGAGAACACCAAACCACGCGTGGAAGTGAAATCCCGCCGCGTCGGTGGTGCGACCTATCAAGTGCCGCTCGAGGTGGCCGCGGACCGCTCCGAGTCGCTCTCCATGCGCTGGCTCGTCAACTACGCCCGCAACCGCAAGGGCACTCCGATGCACGTCGCTCTGGCCAACGAGATCAAGGACGCCGCTAATAATCAAGGCAGCGCCGTCCGCAAACGCGACGACGTGCACAAGATGGCGCAAGCCAACCGTGCCTTCGCTCACTTCCGTTTCTAATATAGATACGCGCTCCAGCAATTCCGTCCGTGAATCCAAACAGTCCAAACCGCCAATACGTGCTCGAGCGCACCCGAAATATCGGGATCGCCGCGCACATTGACGCGGGCAAGACGACGCTCACCGAGCGGATCCTGTTCTATACAGGCATGATTCACAAAATCGGCGAAGTCCACGATGGTGGTGCGACGACCGACTGGATGGAGCAAGAGCGCGAGCGCGGCATCACCATCACTTCCGCCGCCATTACCACCGAGTGGTGGCAGCACGAGGAAGAGGGGATGACCAAGCTTTTCCCAGGCCAGAAACAACGGATCAACATCATCGATACCCCGGGACACGTTGACTTCACTGCTGAAGTCGAGCGGTCCCTTCGCGTGTTGGATGGTTGCATCGTCGTCTTCTGCGGTGTCGCCGGCGTGCAACCGCAAACCGAAACCGTCTGGCGGCAAGCCTCGAAATACCACGTTCCGCGGATCGTGTTCGTCAACAAGATGGACCGCACCGGCGCGAATTTCGACAGCGTCTTTCACGAGGTGAAGGATAAGTTAGGCGCCAATGCCGTCCGCATCCTGATCCCGATCGGTGCCGAAGACCAGTTGATCGGCCAGATCGACGTGGTGAACCAAAAGGCGATCTATTACTCCGACGACGACAAGTTCGGTTCCACCTACACGGTGAAGGAACTCGAAGGCGACCTCATCGATCTCTGTAAAGAAGCCCACGACGAACTCGTCAACGCCGTTGCAGACGTCGATGATGTGGTGGGTGAAAAATTCCTCAACGAGCAGCCGATCACTCTTGAAGAACTGAAGCAAGGCATCCGCCGCGCTACGATCAACAACCTGCTGGTGCCCGTCGCCGGTGGCTCCGCTTTCAAAAACAAGGGTGTTCAGTATCTGCTTGATGCGGTTCTCGACTATCTCCCGAGCCCGCTCGACATTCCCGCGGCGCTTGGCATGGACCCCGACGACCACGAGAAACACATCGAAGTCGTTACCTCGGACAACGAAAAGTTCGTTTCCCTCGCATTCAAACTCTGGGCCGACAAGTTCGTTGGCAAACTCGTTTTCTTCCGCGTGTATTCCGGGGTCATCCGCAAGGGCGACACCGTTTATAATCCCCGCACCCGCCGCTCCGAGCGCGTCGGCCGTTTGATTCAAATCCAGGCGAACGAGCACAAAGACATCGACGCCTGCTACTCCGGTGACATCGCCGCCATGGTTGGCATCAAGAATGTCACCACCGGCGACACGCTCGCCGCCGAAAACCACGACGTGGTTCTGGAACCCCCGACTTTCCCGGAACCGGTCATTTCGATGGCCGTCGAGCCTCGCACCAAAGCCGACCAGGAAAAACTCGGCATGGCACTCGGTCGTCTCTCCGAAGAGGATCCTACCTTCATGGTCAAGACGGACGAGGAAACCGGCCAGACCATCATTTCCGGAATGGGTGAGCTTCACCTGGAAATCATCATCGACCGCATCCGCCGCGAGTTCAAAGTCGAGGCGAACACCGGTGCTCCCCAAATCGCCTACCGCGAGACGATCACCCAAGCCGCTGGCGGCGAAGGCAAGCTGATCAAGCAGTCCGGCGGCCGCGGCCAATACGGACACGTCATCATCGCCATCAAGCCTAATGAAAAGGGCAAGGGACTGACCATAGAGAACAAGGTGATCGGTGGCACGATTCCCAAAGAATATATCAACGCGGTTTACAAAGGCATCAACGAGTCGATGACCAACGGCATCATCGCCGGCTACCCGGTCATCGATGTGCATGTTGAAATCCTCGACGGTTCCTACCACGACGTGGATTCCAACGAAAACGCTTTCACCATGGCGGCCATTTTCGCCATGAAGGACGGCTTTAAGAAAGCAAAGTCCATTCTCCTTGAGCCCATCATGTCGGTCGAAGTCTCCACTCCTGACGATTACCAAGGTGACGTCATGGGCGACCTCAGCCGGCGCCGCGGGCAGATCCAAAACACCGAGTCCAAAGGCAAGCTCTCCATCGTACATGCCAATGTGCCTCTCAAAGAAATGTTCGGCTACTCCACCGCCGTCCGCACCCTCTCCTCGGGACGCGCCTCGTATGCGATGACTCCATCGCACTTCGAGCAAGTCCCAACCAATATCGTCGAAGAAATCGTCAGCGACCGCTTAGGCTAACTGATCCTGATTTCTCGCCCTGTAGCCCAACCACGTAGACCGTCAAACAACCTCTCCACCATGGAAAATCAGAAAATACGCATCCGCCTGCGCGCCTTCGATCATCGCGCGATCGACCGCTCCGCCCAAGAAATCGTGGAGACCGCGAAGCGCACCGGCGCCCGCGTCGCCGGTCCGATCCCGCTTCCGACCCGCATCGAAAAGTTCACGGTTAACCGCTCGGTTCACGTGAACAAGAAGTCGATGGAGCAGTTCGAAATCCGGACCCATAAGCGCCTTCTCGATATCGTCGATCCAACCGCCCGCACCGTGGACGAGCTCAAGAAGCTCAATCTTCCTGCCGGTGTCGATATCACCATCCGTATCTAAGTTCAGGAGCGTCTGTTACTTAAATTTCAAATCTTAAATCTCAAATCTCTCTAGCCATGTCACTCGGCCTCCTCGGCAAAAAAATCGGTATGACCCGCCTGTTCGACCAACAGGCCGGCATCATGATCCCTGTTACTGTTATCGACGTTTCCGGTAACACGATTCTCCAGTCCAAGACTCCTGAAACCGACGGTTACACCGCGGTCCAAGTCGGCTATGGTGATCAAAAGGAACAACGCGCCAGCAAGCCTGCCCTCGGCATCGCCAAGAAAGCCGGTTGCGCTCCCAAGCGTTTCATCCAGGAATTCCGCGTCGAAAACGGCGTCGAGCTTCCAGCAGTTCATCCCGGTCTCGAAACCTTCACGGAGGGCCAATGGGTCGACGTGATCGGCGAATCCAAGGGCCGCGGTTTCCAAGGTGCGGTCAAGCGCCACGGATTCGGTGGTTTGAAGATGACTCACGGCTCCATGATGCACCGCCGGACCGGCGCCATCGGTTGCCGCTCGACTCCAGGTCGCGTTTGGAAAAACCAAAAGATGCCCGGCCACATGGGAACCACCCGTGCCACCGTGCAAAATCTCAAGATCGTCGCCGTTCGCAAAGAAGACGGCGTGATCCTCGTCTCTGGTGCGGTTCCCGGTTCAAACGGCAACTACGTCACCGTCCGCCCAGCCAAGAAGAAGTCCGCCTGATCCGGTGGCATTTTTGAAACCTCTCACGATTCCCAGTCATGTCCGCTAAGACTTTCACCGCAGAAGACGCTCAAGCCTCCAACCTCGTGTTGGTAGGTGCAGAGAAAGGTCGCCAAGCCGTCCACGATCTCGTGGTCGCCTATCGCGCCAACCGCCGCACCGGCTCCGCTTGCACCAAGACCCGGGGCGAGGTCTCCGGTAACAACCGCAAGATCTACAAACAAAAAGGCACCGGTGGTGCCCGTCACGGCGACAAGCGCGCCCCGATCTTCGTCGGTGGTGGTGTTGTATTCGGACCACGCCCCCGCGACTATTCCAAGAAGGTCCCGAAGACCGTCCGCAAGCTCGCACTTCGCCGCACCCTGGGTGACCTTGTTAGCGCCGGCAAAGTCCTCACCGTTCCTTCGTTCTCCGTCGCCGATGGCAAGACCAAGTCCTTTGTGGCTGCTCTCGATGCCATCGCGCCTCTCGGCAAGATCCTCGTGGTTGGAAATTCCTTCGACGACTCCACCTACCTCGCCGCCCGCAACGTCGCTTACGCCCAACTCGTCACGGGTTCGGACGTCAACGTCGAGCAGCTCCTCCTCGCCAACACCATCATCCTCGTGGGTGATGCCGTGCAAACCCTCGCGGCTCGCACCGCCTGAACCCCGGACCTAACACCGAGATCATGAAAGACATTTACCAGGTCATTAAAAACGTCCGCCTCTCCGAGAAAGCCACCATGCTTCAGGAGAACAACAACGAGGTCACCCTCGAAGTGGACCGCAAGGCCAACAAGCTTGAAATCAAGCAGGCCGTCGAACAACTCTTCGGAAAAACCGTTCTGGCAGTCCGCACTGCCAACTACGACGGCAAACTCAAGCGCCAGCGTCGTGCCGACGCCGGTCGTACCAACCACTGGAAAAAAGCCATCGTCCGCCTCAAGGAAGGCGAATCGCTTGATCTCGTCTAAGCGATTTACCGCAGCTCCAAACGTAACACTCTAACGTTCCGATTGTCATGCCCCTGAAAACTTTCAAGCCAATCACACCCTCCGCTCGCTACAAGAATCTCCCGTCCTTCGACGAGATTACCAAGAGCAAGCCTGAGAAGAGCCTTCTCACGCCTCTCAAGCGCAGCGGCGGCCGTAACAACACCGGCCGCATCACCACCCGTCACATCGGCGGTGGCCACAAGCGCCACTACCGTCTCATCGACTTCAAGCGCGGCAAGCACGATGCCCCGGCAACCGTCGTCGGCATCGAATACGATCCGAACCGCACCTGCCGCATCGCCCTCATCCAGTATGAAGACGGCCAGAAGTCCTACATCCTCGCCCCGCTCGGCCTGGAAGTCGGAACCACCGTCGTCGCCGGCCAGAACGTCGCTCCGAAAACGGGCAACGCCATGCCACTCAGCGCCGTGCCGCTCGGGACATCGATCCACAACATTGAGCTCATCCCGGGCAACGGTGGCAAAGTCGCCCGCGCCGCCGGCCAGCTCGCCGTGCTCTCTAACCGCGATGGCGGCTGGGCACTGGTGAAAATGCCTTCCGGTGAAATCCGCCGCTTCAACGACCGCTGCTTCTGCACGATCGGCCAAGTCGGAAATCGCGACCACATGAACGAAACCTCGGGCAAGGCCGGCCGCACCCGCTGGCAGGGCGTTCGCCCGACCGTCCGCGGTATGACGATGAACCCCGTTGACCACCCGAACGGTGGTGGCGAAGGCAAGTCGAAGTCCGGTGGTGGTCGCCAGCACCTTACCAGCCCATGGGGCCACGCGAAGGGTCAGAAGACTCGCAACAAGCGCAAGACCACCAGCGTCTTCATCGTCGAGTCCCGCCACAAAGCGAAGAAGAAGTAATCTAGCAAAATCTTTACCTCACTCCTCTCATGCCACGCTCACTTAAAAAAGGCCCTTACGTCGATCAAAAGCTTCTCGCGAAGATCGACGCCGTCGCCGAAGCTGGATCCGACCGCAAGCCCATCAAGACATGGAGCCGCAAGTCGATGATCACCCCGGATTTCGTCAGCCACAACTTCGCCGTCCACAACGGCAAGACCTTCGTTCCCGTTTACGTGACCGAAAACATGGTTGGCCACAAACTCGGCGAATTCTCCCCGACGCGGATCTTCAAGACCCACGGCGGCATCGGTAAGAAATAATTCACCTCGGTTCACTCCTCTATGTTCATGCGTTCTACCTTCCATCTCTCAGCATTTGCCGCCGCCCTCGGGTCGCTGGCCGTTGCCGGGGTGTGTGCGGGCCAAGCGCCTAACTCTGGGGAGCTTCAGGAAATCATCGTCGATCTCCAGGAGCAGAACCGCTCCCTTCAGCGCAGCCTTGCCGAGGCCAATAGCGGCGAGAAGCAAGCGTCCCGCCAATTGGCCCAGGTCCGCGAGCGTCTCGAAGCACTCGGCAAGAACCTGCTCGACGGGGGAGACGACCGTCTCGTCCAGGCCGCCGCAGACTTGCAACTCGCAAGCGAGCGCACCACCAACCTTGAAAACTCCGTCACGCGTCTTTCCGCCGCCGTCACTGATTACCTCCGCCTCGCGGTGGTATCCGACCCGGATGCGAGACTTCGTGTGGAAACTTCACTAAGAGAGCTTGACGCTGTCCTCGGACTGCGCCAGAAGCCCCGCCCCGATATTCGGACCGGCTCATTGCAGCAGGCCCGGATTGTCAGTCTCGATCAAGAAAGCGGCATGATGGTTTTGAATCTTGGCGAAAGCCAAGGCGCTAAAATCGGCATGACCTTTCGCCTCACCCGCGGGCAACAGCCCTACGGTAACGCCATTCTCGCTGACGTCCGCAAGGGCGTCAGTGGTGCCTTTGTCGAATACCTCGACAATGTCGCCGAATCCCCACGCCCCGGCGATCTCGCCGTTCTCGAAACACAAGCATCCGCGCAGTAACCACTCACGTCCGACGTTCCATGGAAGTCAAAAGCACCACTAAATTCGTTCGCCTCTCGCCTAAAAAGGCGCGGGACGTCGCCCGCGAAATTCAAGGTCTCGCCGTATCGAGCGCCCTTGATATTCTGACCTTCACTCCCAAGAAAGCCGCACAGCTGATTGGCAAGACGCTCAAGACCGCCATCGCGGACGCCGAAAACAATTTCTCGCTCGATGCCTCGACGCTCGTGATCAAGGAAGCCGTCATCGGCGCCGGTCCGACGCTCCGCCGCTTCAAGCCGCGCGCCAAGGGTTCCGCCGGTCCGATCCTCAAGCGCACCAGCCATATTTCCATCACTCTCGTCGGCTCCGCTCCCGAGAAGAAAAAGAAGGCCGCCCGCAAGGCCGCTGCCAAAAAAACCGAAGAAGCTCCCGCCGCTGCCGCAGCTGCTGAAGAACAAGCCTGATACACCTCTTAATTTCATCCCTCACCGAATATGGGCCAAAAAGTAAATCCGATCGCATTCCGTCTCGCAGTCAACAAGGACTGGCGCTCCAAGTGGTATGCCAAAGGCAAAGACTACACTGATAAGCTCCACGAAGATCTCGCGATCCGTGGCTATCTCAGGAACAAGCTGGTGAACGCCGGACTGGCCCGCGTGGTCATCGAGCGCGCATGGAACAGCGTTCGCGTCACTCTTCACACCTCCCGTCCCGGCCTGATCATCGGTCGCCAAGGCAAGGAAATCGAAGTGATGACCAAGGAGATCGGCGACATCTGCAAAGGTGCTCAGGTCAAGATCGACATCATCGAAATCCGTAAGCCGGAGCTCGATGCCCAATTGGTCGCCGAGCAAATCGCCGTGCAACTTGAGCGCCGGATTTCTTTCCGCCGCGCCATGAAGCGCGCGCTTCAAACCGCCATGGAATTCGGTGCCGAAGGCATCCGTCTCCGTTGCGCCGGCCGCCTCGGTGGTGCGGACATCGCCCGCGCCGAAGGTTACCGCGAAGGAAAAGTGCCTCTTCAAACTCTCCGTGTTCCTCTCGACTACGGCTTTGCCGAAGCCCGCACCTTGTATGGCATCATCGGCATCAAGTGCTGGGTCAACAAGAAGGAAGACGACGGCACCGGCAAGCAACCGCAAGGTCGCGGCGACCGTGGTGACCGCGGCGGCGATCGTCGTGGCGGTGGTGGTGATCGCGGCGGCGACCGTCGTCCGAATCCACGCAACTGATATTCAAATCTCCCAATTCCCAAACAACACTTTTCATAGAAGGACCGAGTTATGCCTTTGATGCCCAAACGAACCAAGTTCCGCAAAAGCCACCGCGGAAGCCGCTCCGGTAACGCCCAGCGCGGAACCACCGTCGCCTTCGGTGACTTCGGTCTGCAAACCCTCGACCGCGGATGGATGACCAACCGCCAGATCGAAGCTTGTCGGATCGCGATCAACCGCTCGCTCAAACGGAAAGGAAAAGTCTGGATCCGGATTTTCCCACACAAGTCAATCACCTCGCGTCCTCCTGAAACACGGATGGGTAAAGGTAAAGGCGCTGTCGAAGGTTGGGTGGCAGTCATCCGTCCGGGCAACATGCTCTTCGAAATCGGCGGTGTTCCTGAATCCGCAGCCAAAGAGGCCATGCGTCTCGCATCCTACAAGCTCGGCATCCGCACCCGCCTCGTCGCCCGCAATCCGCACGCTTGATCCGCTAGATCAATTCAATCTAATACCGTCTGAACCATGGCCAAAGCCAAAACTACCAGCGAACTTTCCTCCACCGAACTCGAAGTCCGTCTTCGGGAACTCAAACAGGAAGCTCTCAACCTTCGTCTCCAACGCGCTACCGGCACATTGGAAAATCCTGCCCGCATCCGCCAGGTGCGTCGCGAAACCGCGCAAGTGCTCACGGCGGTCACCGCCAAGTCGCTCGCCTAAACCAAGTTCCAACCTATTCTTCCCATGAGCGAGACTCCTTCGGACACACAAGTCCACCTCCGTAAAACCCGCGTCGGCGTAGTCATCTCCAACAAGATGGACAAGACCCTCGTCGTCGAACACGTCGCCCGGGTTCCCCACCCGAAATTCAACAAGATCGTCAAGCGGTCCAAGAAATACTACGTGCACGACGAGAGCAACCAAGCCCAGATCGGTGACCGCGTTCGCATCGTCGAGACCCGTCCGCTTTCGAAACTGAAATGCTGGACGCTCGCCGAGGTCATTTCGCACTAATCAATTTCAGCTTCTCAGTTTTTCAGCATTTCAGCTTTTACCTAATTTATTGTCATGATCCAGATGGAAACCATGCTCGTCGTCGCCGACAACACCGGCGCGCGCAGCGCAAAAATGATCGGCGTGCTCGGCAAGCGCAGTCGCACCGCATGCATCGGTGACGTGATCACCTGCCACATCCGCGATTCCATCCCGACCGCCGCCGTCAAAAAAGGCAGCGTCGTGAAGGCCGTGGTCGTCCGCACCGCCTATCCGATCCGCCGCGCCGACGGTTCGATCCTCCGCTTTGACTCCAACGCGGTCGTCATCATCGACAAGGACAACAACCCGCGCGGCACCCGGATCTTCGGACCCGTCGCCCGTGAACTCCGCGAGCGCGCGTTCATGAAAATCGTTTCTCTCGCACCCGAAGTTCTCTGAGCCTCGGCACTAACTCCTCACCCATTCCAATTTCATGAGCCGCATCAAGACCCACGTCAAAAAAGGCGATCAAGTCGAAATCATCGCAGGCAATCACAAAGGCAAGCGCGGCACCGTGCTGCTTGTGAACGCCGCCAAGGGCAAGGTCACCGTCGAAGGTGGCCGTCCGATCATCAAGGCTGTCAAAGCCACCGAAGCCGACTCCGGCGGTCTCAAGACCATCGACGGCCCGGTCCATATCTCCAATGTCAAAAAAGTGGGCTGAGGGGAGCGTCGGCGCCCTCGCCGGCTGAAATTGGCAACTTGCCAGTTTCTTTTCCCTACCGCCCGCGCTTAAGCGCCTGAGCAATCAGCGCTGACCCGCAAAAAAATGAGCACACCAGCACTACAACAACATTATAAGGACAAGGTCGTCCCCGCGCTCAAGAAGAGCCTCGGATACACCAACCTCCATCAGGTTCCACGTCTTGAAAAGATCGTGGTCACTTCTTGCATGGGCAAGGCACCGGACCGCAAGGTCGCCGTTGACGACGCCGTCAACGAGATCCAAAAGATCACCGGCCAGCGCCCGTCCATCACGTTCTCGAAGAAGGCCGTCGCCAACTTCAAGCTCCGCGAAGGTGAAGCACTCGGTGCCCGCGTCACCCTCCGTGGCCCGCGCATGTGGGAGTTCCTTCATCGCTTCATCAACGTCACCGCTCCGAACATCCGGGACTTCCGCGGGATTTCCTCGAAGTCGTTCGACGGGCGCGGCAACTACGCCTGCGGCATCAGCGATCAATCCATCTTCCCGGAAATCGAAATCGACCAGATCAAGCGCACCATCGGCTTCGACCTGATCTTCGTCACCTCCGCACCGACCGACGCCGAAGGCCGCGCCCTGCTCATGGAGCTTGGCCTGCCTTTCCGCGACATGAAAAAGGCCAACGAGCTCGAGGCCGTCGCTGCCAACTAAAACACCGGACACACTCAAAAAAGGAATCCTATTATGGCAGTTCTCACCGATCCAATTTCCGACTTCCTCACGCGTTTCAAAAACGCCGCCCGTGCTGGCAATGAGGAATTCTCCGCTCCTTACTCCAAGATCAAGGCGGACATCGCCCGCATTCTCCAGGAAGAAGGCTACCTCTGGAACTACGAAGTCGTCACTGGCGACCGCACGACGATCAAGGCCAAGCCGAAGTTCATCGACGGCCGTTCCATCTTGACTGACCTCAAGCGCGTCTCCACTCCCGGCCGCCGCCACTACATCGGCGCGGGTGAAGTGCCACGCGTCATGTCCGGCCTCGGCATCTCGATCCTTTCCACTTCGAAAGGCGTCATGTCCGGCGGCTCCGCCAAGAAGCAGAACCTCGGCGGCGAGCTCCTCGCCAACGTCTGGTAAACCCTAACTCGTCAAAGGAAAACACTACCATGTCACGAGTCGGACTCAAACCAATCTCTGTCCCCGCGAAGGTCGCCGTCAAACTTGACGGCCGCACGGTGATCGTCGAGGGCCCCAAGGGCAAACTCGACTTCCCGCTTCCGGAAGGCATCTCGCTCACTAGCGAAGACGGCACCGTTGTCGTCTCCCGCGCCAGCGAACTCCGTCAGCATCGCGCCCTCCACGGCACCGCCCGCAGCCTCGTTCAGAACATGATCGTCGGCGTTTCGGAAGGTTTCGTGAAGGATCTTGAAATCATCGGCGTCGGTCTCCGCGCCGCAGTCAAAGGCGCGGACCTCGACCTCTCGCTGGGTCGTTCGCACCCGCTGCTTCACCCCATTCCTTCCGGTCTCAACGTCACTGTCGTTGAGAACACCAAGATCAAGGTCGAAGGAATCGACAAGCAGCTCGTCGGTCAGTTCGCTGCCGAAGTCCGCGGCTTCTATCCACCCGAGCCTTACAAGGGCAAAGGCGTTCGCTACGTCGGTGAGAAAGTTCGCCGCAAGGAAGGCAAGAGCGTCGGCAAATAATCCATTATCGTCGCCCGCTACCTCAAAACAATTACGGCACCATGAGCACCATCAATCGCAAGTCGATCCGTCGCAAGATCCACAACCGCATCCGCCGGAAAGTCTCCGGCACTGCCGAACGTCCACGTCTGGCCGTTCACTACTCGAACCAACACATCTACGCCCAAGTCATCGACGACGCGGCCGGCAAGACCCTGGTCTCCGCCTCCACGCTCGACAAGTCTTTCGAAAACGCCTCCTCGAACGTCGAGAGCGCCCAGAAAGTCGGAGCACTCCTCGCGGAGCGCGCCAAGGGCTCGAACATCAGCGCCGTCGTCTTCGACCGCGGCGGTCACCTCTACCACGGTAAAGTCAAAGCACTCGCCGACGCGGCGCGTGAAGCCGGCCTCCAATTCTAACGCCCTGACCAGACACATATCATGGTAACAATTCCAGAAAACGAAACGCCGGAAACTCCGGCAGCAGCAACTCCAGCAGCATTGCCTCTCGGTCCTGTCGCCGGCTCCGGCTATCAAGGCAACCGCGGTCAAGGCGGCGGCTATCAGGGTGGCGGCGGTGGCGGCTACCAAGGCGGTGGCCAAGGTGGCGGCGGTCGCGGTCGCGGCGGCCCGCGTCGTGAAGAGCGCGCAGCCCCGACCGATGCCGAAGGCAACGAGCTTTCCGAAAAGGTCGTCTTCATCAACCGATGCGCCAAGGTCGTCAAGGGTGGTCGTCGCTTCAGCTTCTCCGCTCTCGTCGTCACCGGCAACAAGCTCGGCAAGGTCGGGCTCGGCTACGGCAAGGCGAACGAAGTGGCTGATGCAATCAAGAAGGCCAGCGAGGGAGCCCGCAAGGTGCTCGTCTCGATGAGCGTCGTCGATGGCACCATCCCCCACGAAATTTACGCCGAGTTCGGCGGTGGCAAGGTCCTCCTCAAGCCGGCTTCTCCGGGAACGGGCATTATTGCCGGTGGCGGTGTGCGCGCTGTTTGCGAAGCTGTCGGCATCCGCGACATCCTGGCGAAATCGATGGGTTCCTCCAACCACGCTAACGTGGTGAAAGCCACTCTCAAGGCGCTCTCCCAGCTCCGCACCCGTGATCAGGTTCTCGGTGGGCGCGGCAAGAAAAAGCGCGAAAAGGCGATCTGATCGACCGTTTCCCACTTCATCACCAACGAAACATTTAGATTATGGAACTTCATTCATTCAGCCCGAATCCGGGATCCAAGCACCGGAACAAGCGTCTCGGTTGCGGCGAAAGCTCCGGCCACGGCAAGACTTCCTGCAAAGGCAACAAGGGCCAGAAAGCCCGCTCCGGCTCCGGCACCCGTGTCGGTTTCGAAGGCGGCCAGATGCCACTTCACCGTCGTCTTCCAAAGCGTGGGTTCAACAACTACGACTTCCGCGACAAGTTCTGCGTCTTCAACGTCGGCGAGCTCGACGATCTGTTTGACGCCGGCACCACCATAGACGAAGCCGCCCTCAAGGGTCAAGGCCTCGTCAACGGCACCTACGACAAGATCAAGGTCCTCGGCGTGGGCGAAATCACCAAGGCGTTCCACCTCGTGGTGAACAATGCCAGTGCTTCCGCTCGTGAAAAGATCGAAAAAGCGGGCGGCACGGTCACCGAACCTGCCGCTTGATCACTTCATTAGATCTCTGAATTCCGATGAGGAAGCGCACCCGCGCTTCCTCATCGTGTTTATAGCCCAAGCTTCACTCTTCCCATCACTCAGCCATGATTTCAGCGTTTGCCAACACTTGGAAAATCCCCGAATTACGGGACCGGATTCTTTTCACTCTCGCCCTGATCGTCATCATCCGCCTGGGTGTCCACATCACGCTTCCCGGGGTCGATGCCACGATTATCAAGACGTGGTTGGACAGCATGAAGAACGCGGATCCGAAGAGCCCGGCAGGCGGCATCACCGCCTTGCTCACGGTGTTCTCCGGTGGCGGTCTCCAACAGGCGGGTATCTTCGCGCTGGGAATCATGCCTTACATTTCCGCTTCGATCATGGTGCAGTTGATGACCGCGGTCGTGCCGAAGCTTTCGCGCCTCGCCCGCGAGGACGGTGGCCGCCAGAAGATCACGCAATACACCCGTTATATCACCATCGGCATCGCCGTCGTCCAGGGGTTCTTCGTTGCGAAATCACTCACCAATCCCGAGAACATTCCTTACATGCAGGGGATTGAGAAATTCGGTACCCTGGTTCCCGACCCCTCCTATACCTGGATGGCTCTCACCGTTGTCACCATCGTGGCGGGCACGGTTCTCCTGATGTGGATCGGCGACCAGATCACTGAAAAAGGAATCGGCAACGGCACTTCCATCATCATTACGGTCAACATCATTTCCGCGCTGCCGGGCGCGTTGGTTCAGGCCTGGAATTACTTTGTTCCCTCGCAAGGAACCGTGGAGCCGTTCAAAGCCATGTGGATGGTGGTCATGATCGGGCTGTTGCTCGTCGTCATAGCCGCGACCATCGCGATCACCCAGGCCCAGCGCCGGATCGCCGTGCAATACGCCAAGCGCGTCGTCGGTCGCAAACAGTTCGGCGGCCAGACCCAGTATCTGCCGCTCAAGGTCAACTACGCCGGCGTCATGCCGATCATTTTCGCCTCCGCAGTGCTTTCACTTCCGCCGCTGATGCTGCAATGGATTCCCGGAGTCTCCGGCCAGCCATGGGCGGTGAAACTTTACGGACAGCTTTCCCAGGGCGGGATGTGGTTCTATATTCTCGGCGGTATCGGCATTTTCCTCTTCTCGTATTTCTGGGTGGCCATGATGTTCCAACCCTCGCAGATCGCCGAGGATCTCAAGCGCAACGGCGGCTATATTCCCGGCATCCGTCCTGGCAAGCCGACGGCGGATTTCCTCGATTTCACCATGACGCGCCTCACCTTCGCCGGTGCCTTCTTCATGGTCGCGTTGTTCGTTCTGCCGGTAATAACTGGCAAAGCCGTCGGGCTTCCTCCGGGTTCGCTCGTCCTCCAGTTTTTCGGCGGTACTTCGCTGTTGATCATGGTCGGGGTGGTGCTCGACGTGATGCGCCAGGTCGAAACCCAGCTCCTTCAGAAGCACTATGACGGTTTCCTCCGCAAAGGAAAACTCAAGGGTCGCTACGACCGGCTCAGCCAGACCAGCGGTGCCGCTCCCCGCACGGCGATTGTCTATCTGTGGACCGTGATCGGTATCCTGATCGTGATCGGAAGCGCGGCCTACATTTACAACAGCGCCCGTTGATCGCTCCCGCCGCCAAGCCGCTCCGCGTTGTCCTGCTAGGGCCTCCGGCCTCCGGTAAAGGCACCCAGGGACGACGGCTCGCGGCGAGTCTCGGTCTCGGCTACCTCAGCACCGGCGCGCTGCTCCGGGAGCAAATGGAGATGGAAACCGATCTTGGCAAACAAGCCGAGCCCATCCTCGCCCGCGGCGAATATCTGCCGGATGACCTGATGTGTCCCATCCTCGCCGACTGGCTCGCCCGCCAGTCCGGCGGCTGGGTGCTCGATGGCTTTCCCCGCAGCCTGCCACAGGCGGTTTTCCTCGACGACTGGCTGGCGCGGCACGGATTGAAACTCGACGCGGCGGTTTCCTTGGAAGTTCCGTTCGACCAGCTTCTCGCCCGCATTCAAAACCGCGTGGAGTGCCCCGAGTGCCGATGGTCCGGCCAGCGCGACCAGCTAACAAGTGGCGGCAAGTGCCCGGTTTGCGGCAGTTCCGCCGGCCCGCGCGCCGACGACAGCGAGGAGAATTTCCGCAGCCGCCACGCGGAGTTTGTGAATCTCACCCAACCGGTGATCGGTCACTATCGGCAAGCGGGTCTTCTTTCTTCTTGCGATGCGACGGCCCCCGAGAGTGAAGTAGCTGCCCGGCTACTCCAACTTTTCCCGGTCCGTCCCGCTTGAAATCCTCAATTCTCAATTTCTGTTTCAACATCGTGTCCCGCAGAACCCGTATCCCGATCAAGTCGCCGCGTGAAATCGAGTTCATGCGCAAGGCCGGCGCCATCGCTTCCACCATCTTGCAGGCGCTCGCCAAGGAGGTCGCGCCGGGCCGCACCACCGGCGAGATCGACCAGCTGGCCGCGGAGATGATGCGCGAGCTCGATTGCAAAAGCGCGTTTCTCGGCTACCGCGGCTTCCCCGGCTACACCTGCATTTCCGTCAACGAGGAAGTCGTTCACGGCATCGGCGGAGCCCGCAAGATCCTGCCCGGCGACATCGTGAAGATCGATGTCGGCATCGTGAAAAGCGGCTTCATCGGCGACAACGCGACCACCGTGGCGGCAGGCGATATTCCGCTAGAAACGAAGCGGCTTCTCGCCGTCACCGAGCAATCGTTGTTCGAAGCGATCAGTCACGCCCGCGCTGGCAGAAAGCTCGCCGATCTTTGTGGATCGGTGGAGGAATTCACCAAACCCCATGGTTTCACGATTGTCCGCGAGTTCGTGGGTCACGGGGTGGGCCGCCGTCTGCACGAGGAGCCGCAAGTTCCCAACTACCGCCCGCAAGGCAAGTCGCCCACGCTGATGCCCGGCATGACTTTGGCCATCGAGCCGATGGTCAACGCCGGCGTGCCATCTGTCAGGATCCTGGACGACGGCTGGACGGTCATCACCGAGGACCGGAAACCTTCCGCCCATTTCGAGCATACCGTCCTGATCACTTCCGGAGACCCCGAGATTTTGACTTGGCGGCCAAGAGAGGCCCTGCCGGAAATGCTGGGCCTGCCGCCTTGGTAAAACTGGCGGGGCGGAACCGATTCTGGCCGGCTGTCAGAACGGGCTCTCGTCGTCGAAATCGTCGTCGCCGCGGAGATCAGAGGGGGATGGCTCGCTGCTGGAAACATTGTTGGTTTGGCGTGGCGAAGGCTCTTTAGCCGAACCGCCCGCTTGCGCCGCCTGGATTTTCCAACAGGCCAGATTGACGAAATATTTTCCGTTGTATTCGTTGCCGCGGATGTCGAAGTTGACTTGCACGTCCTGGCCGAGCTCGAAGGGATCGAGCAGCGGGCACTTGTCCTTCACGACCTCGAACTTGAGATCCTGCGGGTATTTGTCGGCCGCCGTGGTGACGACGAACTCGCGTTTGGTAAAGCCACTCGCAAAACTCTGGGTGGTGCCGATCCATTTTAATTTGCCTGCGGTTTCGTACATGACCGGAGTGTCTGAAACCGGGCCGCGATGTCAAACGCTCAGGGCCGGCTTTTGGACTGCCGTCTCGCCAGCGCCCAGCCGGCGAAAAGCGGGCTGAGGATCAAGGCTGCCGCGACCAGCAAAGTGCGCCAATCGACCGGCTCGCTTTTCGGGGCAATCTGGGAAACTTGAGTTAGATTCCCGGCTGACACCTCGATCTCGGCGGCGTGTGCCTGGCGCAGCGACTTGCGGAAATCTTCGGTGGCCTTGCGGCGTTTGATCGCTTCGAGGGCGGCGAGGATTTCGGGTTTCGCCTGCTCGAAACCTCGCGGTTCGGCGGGTTTGCGGGCGGTCACTTCGACGAGGTGCCAGCCGAGCTTGGTGCGGACGAGCGCGGGCTGGTTGGTTTCTAGCGAAAAAACAGGTGCGGCGAAATCGGCGGGCAGGCGCTCGCGGGTCATCCAGCCGAGCGCGCCGCCGCTGTCTTTGGTAGCGGGGTCCTCGCTGATTTCTTTGGCGAGAGAGTCGAAGTCCTTCTTCTTTTCGGTGAGTTCGACGAGCGCCGCATGGAGCTTCTGCTTCGCCTCCTCTGGCGGGTGATCGAGCGTGGGGATGAAAATGTGGCGGGCTTCGACGCGCTCGGGCAGGGCGATGGATTGCTGGTTTGCATCGAACCATTTGCGGGCGTCCTCGTCGGTGACCTTGATGGACTCGCCGACGCGCAGGGCGACGAGCTTTTCCCGCCGGATTCTAGCAGCGAGGCGGTCGCGGAGACCCCGCTCGTTGGGAATGCCTTGGGATTTCATCGCGGTTTCGAGCTCGCCCTTGCTCTCGAACCGTCCGACGAGGCGGCGCAGGCGCTCGTTGATCTCCTCGTCGCTCACGGTGAGCGGCGGGTCGAGTTCCTTGACTTGGAGGCGCAGCAACTCGTGGTCGATGAGTTCTTCCAGCGCGGCGGCGCGGATGGTCGCGGGATCCGCGGCCGGATTTCCTTCGAGCCAGAGTTTCTCGCTTACCGCGCGATCGAGCTGGCTGCGGGTGATCGGGTGGCCGGCGACGCGGGCGACGATGTCCGGCCTCGGCTGCCTGATAGCCTCGATGGATTGGCGGAGCGGCCCGTTGAAAATGAGAAGGTCTGCAACCAGATAGGCGAGGACCGCGCCATAGATGGCGAGCCGGAGACTGGATCTACCGAGTGGGAACATGGAAGGTGAGACGGGATTCGGGCTATTTCGTGGTGAATACCCGTGAGGCGGAGAGGGCGAAGTTTTCCGGGTCATACATCGACTCGACCTTGGCGGGCGGGGCAGTGGCTTGGCCGGCGACGGTGCAGCGGGCGAGGTAGGTGAGGGTATAGGTGCCTTTCCGCCAGACTTCATCGAGGAAAAACGAGGCGCGGTCGCTGCGGAGTTCGGAGTGGCTGACGTTCCAATCGTTCTCGCTGGTGCGGATCCCGACAGCGGCGCGTTGGGATTTGAAGTCGGTGTTGACGGTTTCAAAAACGGCGGGCAGCGGGTCCTCGATGACGAGATAGCGCGTGTTGTCCTTGGGCAGGGTGACGCGGAGCGAGACGCGGATGAGGTCGCCGACCCGTGGTTCTATCAGGATTTGCGCGGAGCCGTCGGCGTTGACCCGCTCGTAGATGCGGTCGATGGAAAGGCCGTTAGTCGCGACAGGCTGGATCGGCGCGATCTGCGGTTTGGCGGCGATTTTCAGCCGGACGAAGGCGCTTTGGTCGGCGGTGAGGTCGAGTTTGAGATCGGGGGTGAGCTTGAAGGAGCGCGCGGCGGCGGGCTGATCCCGGGTGAGGGAAATCGTTTCCGTGCCGGTCGCGGTTTCGAAGGTTAGATTGACAGGCTGGTCGCTGAGTTGCTGTTTTCCGGCGTATCCGGCCATGGCGAGGAGGCTCCAGCCGTTCGCCCAGGTCGTGCGCCAGTGGCCGTAGGGGTTGCGCTCGTTGAGCATGCGGTCGAGGGCTTTGGTGGGTTCCGGGCCTTTGGGATCGACGGCGAGCCAGGCGATGAGGTTGTAGGCGTCGGCGGCGGACCAAGGCATCCAGTCGTCGTTCCTGAGCTTGAAGGCGACGTTGGAGGTGAGGACGGATTTCGCGATGGAGAGATTGGCTGGGTTGTCTTTCTCCTCGGCGGCGATGGCGGTGGCGAGCAGGCAGCGGGCGCTGGGTGTTAGCTCGGCGATGCGGTCGACGAGTGAATTCCGATAGGCGGGCTGCGGCGATCCGCCGAGCGCGAGGACGAGCAGGGCGCGGGCGTGGGTTTCGAGCGCTTGGGCGGACTTCTCAGCGGCGATACCGCGCAGGCTTTCGATGAGGTTCTTCTTGAGCGACTCAATGGCGGAGTCCGGGACGTCCGCGCCCTTTTCAGCGGCTAACATCAGTCCCATGCCGGCATAGGCGGTGGCCCATGGCGCGGAATCGGTGCCGTCGGGCCAGTAGCTAAACGCGCCGTCGGGTAGCTGCATCGATAGCAGGCGATCGGCTCCGGCCTGGATGGCGGCTTGGACTTTTTTCTCCGGGATTTTTGCGAAGCCCGGGATGACCGGGCTGAGTTCCTTCACGGTGAGCCACGGGATCAGCGAGGAGGTGGATTGCTCGATGCAACCGTAGGGATAGTGGAGCAGGAAATCGACGGAGCCGCCGGCTTCGACGAGCGGGGAGCGGGAGAATTCGAGGTCGATCTCGCCGCTGCCGTCTAGCAAGTTCCCGTCGAGCTGGCTGCGGAGGTTTTGTTTCGCGCCGGGTTTGTCGAGATTGACGAGCTTCATCTGGCGGAGCAGCGGCATCGGGTATTGGACGGGGAAGCGGGATTCGACGGCGTCTGACAGATTGCGTTTCAGGACGGGTGTTAGCTCGCCGCTACTCAGGGAAACCGGGGTGGCTTGGAAGGTGAGGATGGCTTCGCCGGTGGTCTCGGCGCGTGTCGGGAAGATGACGGTGGTCGATGCGCCGGGTGCGAGCGTGACGGTCTCGGCGGTGGAGCCGGTTGCGACGGCGCAGGGAGTTTCCGGACCGTTGGCGGTGCTGAATTTGATTTCCCAGGTGCCGGTGAAGGTGGAGGCGTTCTGGACGAGGACCTGGGTATTGAAGGTGTCCGCTTGGTTGGCGAAGCGCGGGGTTTTCGGCTCCAGCATGAGGTCTTTTTTCACGACGATGGACGACTCGGCGTGGCCAAATCTAGCGGAATTCTGATGGGCGACGGCGATCAGGCGGTAGCGGGTGAGCGTGTCGGGAAGCTTGAAGCTGTGGCTGAATTTCCCGGCGGCATTGGTGACGAGCGCGGGTGCCCAAGTGGCGCAAGGATTGAAGTTTTTCCGCAGGAGATCGGCGAGTTTGTCGAGGTTGCCGCCGCCACCGATGAAGAATCCCTTGTTGGAGAAGGATTGTTTTTCCGGGTCTTCGGAGATGAAGGTCTGGAAGGACGTGCCGGAATCCACGGTGAGGATGCGGGGCGTGTAAAAGTAGTCCATGGGCTTCGGCGTCTCGTAGCCCATGACGGCGAGCGTGCCTTCGTCTTCGGCGTAAAAGGTGACCTCAGCTCCGGCGGCGGGCTTGCCGTCGGCGAGGGTGATGCTTCCTGTTAGCGTGACTTCGTCGCCGGGGCGGTAGGATGGCGCGGGTGTTTCGAGGTGCACGGCGAGCTTGTCACGGAGGTTTTCCACGATGAGCTCGCAGTAGCCGAGTCGGAGCTGGGGCTCCTTGAGCTCGCGGGCGGATTCCTTCGCGCCCTTTACGATGAGGACCGAAATGTAGGCGTTAGGCGCGTCGTCGGCGGTGAGCGGAACTTCGATGACCGGCTTGTCGGCCTTGAGCTGGACGGAGAAGGTGCGGAGGACTTTCTCGCGCTCCACGGTGACGAGGGCGGTGCCTTCGATGGGCGTTAGGACGAGCACGCGCGCGGTCTCGCCGGGCTTGTAGGATTTTTTCTCGGCGACCATTTTCACGCGCAGGCCGTCTTCGTAGAGCCATGGGAATTCATTGGTTCCATAGACATGAAAATAGGTGACGGTGGCGAAGGCGCGGCCATCGGGGTCGGTGCCGCGGAGGGTCAGGAAATGGCGGCCGTTGGACTTCGGCGTGACTGTGAAGGCGGTGCCTTGACCAGCGGAAGCGGCGGGGTCGAGGGTGAGCTCCTCGCTGCTGACGGATTCCTCCTCGACGTTGTTTCGGGTGGTGGTCGCGCCGGAGTCGGTGCGGGATTTCACCGCGGAATTCACCTCGCGGGCGAGGGTGGCGGTGACTTTCACGGCTCCGGGGAAGGGCTCGCCGTTAGGATCGGTGGCGACGATTTTCAGCGGCACCGCGTCGCCCGCGCGGACGAGGCGGTCGATTCTGGAAACACCGACGTAAACGGTCGCGGGATGCACCGTGGTGGTGGCGGCGGAAGTCAGGGTCTCGTTGTTCGCATCAGTGACCTCGGTGGAAATGACGACTTCGCGGGAGGTGGGGAATTCCGCCTGCGGGATGGCGACGGATAGAGTGGCCTTGCCGTTGGGGGAGAGCAGAGTCTCACCCTCGGCCTGGGAGATCTCGGTTGCGGAGCCTTCGTCATCGCGGTAGCCGAAGTAGTGATACCAGTAGGCCCAGTCGTTGGTGCGGTGGTTTCCGAAGAGGAAATCCCGGAAGCGCTCGGGGTAGGGGTTTTGCGCGGTGACGCGGCTGAAATATTTCACCTTGCCGGCGGCGACCGGCTGGCCCTGGTAGTATTTCGCGGTGAGGTCCGCGGAAATGCGAGTGGCGCCGGGCGCCGGTGTGACCACGGTTTGCTCGACCTCGAAGGCGTTACGGCGGAATTCCTCGACGCGCAGCGGAATCTCGAAGCGGGCGCTTGCGAGGAGGGCTTCCTGCTTTTCCCATTGGTCTTCGAGTTCCGCGGCTTGGGCGAGTTCCTCGGGGTATTCGAGGCGGATCATATGGGTGCCGGTTTTTCCGGAAAGCAGGGAGTAGGTGAAATCGAAGGAGCCGTTTTCCGAGATCGTGACGGGGCGGGTGTGGATTTCCTTGTCGGTGGGGTCGGTGATGACGATGCGCGCCGGGCCGGGTTTCGCGGGCTCGATGGCGTTGCCGCGCTGGGTGCGGACGATGCCCTTCATGCGGACGGTTTCGCCGGGGCGATAGAGCGAGCGGTCGGTGAAGAGGAACGCCTTGCGCGGGGCTTCGGCGGGTTTGTTCCAAGAATAGCGGACCGGGAAATGCCAGAGGCCGACGGTGTCGAGCGACGAGTCGAAGGCGGTTAGGTAGCTGTCCGCGCCGAGCGTCGCGTGGAGGTGGCGGATGGCTTCGGAGCGGGGAATCGTGGCGAGCCCGGAGGCATCGGTGCTGGCGGACTGGAGCGCGACGGCGTCCTCGCCATAAAGCTGGAGTTTCACGCCGGGAAGCGGCGCGCCGGTGTCGCAGGAAAACGCGTAGATCATGGCTTCGTGCGGGGTCAGCTTCCAGGCGAGGCCGATGTCGGTAAGCTGGAGGATCGCCTGGGTCGTCGGGCGGTTCTCGGTGTCGCAAGTCGCGTGGCATTTTCCCGAGGCCTCGACGAAAAGCACGCCGTAGCGCGTGTCTTTGGGGAGGACTTCATCCCAATTCAAGGTGATGATTTTGGTGGTGTCGATCGGGTTGCCGAGGGGAATCTCCAGATCCGCGACGGGCGTGCCGACGATCAACGGATAGGGAACCGGGGCGGTGGGGCGGATCGACTTTTTGTTAGGTCCGTTGCCGGTGAAATGGCGGTAGCCTTGGAAGGCGCGGATGAGGTCGGTGCCGGCGAGTTTCTTGATGCGGATGCGGGCGCTTTCGAGATTGAGGGTGAGCATCCGGTATTTGCGGTTGCCGTTAGCGAGCTGGCCGACGTCTTCGGAGGGAAAGGCGATGTGCGGCTTGAGGTGCTCGAAGGTGATTTTCCGGGTCAGCGCTTCGGCGAGTGCGAGGCCGCCCCTGGATGTGAAGGGGGGCTTGAGAGTGACCGTGTAGGTGTCGTTGTCGGAGAAGTTTCCGGAAAGTTGGATCTCCCGTCCGTCGGCCTCAGCCCGGAGGTTTTCCGGGCGCGGGGAGATCTCTATGCAGGTTTCCAGAAAGTTCGATGGCAGTTTTTCCGGAGCGGGCTGGTTGAGGTGGATGATGACCTGGCGGGGCTTGTCGGCGACGACTCGCGGTTTGATGTCGGCGGTTTTGAACGGCTCAATTTTGCCGATTCCGTAGCCGCTGTCTTCGGCGAGGCGGACGTTGGCGGATAGATTGGGCAGGCCCTTGAGCACGGAGACTTCCCAGCCGTCGCCGACGGGAAGCGGTGAGACGGGCGTGGCGACGATGATGTTGGGCACCGGGCTGTCGGGCGTGGTTTCCGGAGCTTTGGTGTTAGAAAATCTCGCTGCCCACGGCTTGTATTGATTCGCGTAATAATTCGCGCGCTCGACGGTGGCGCGCTCGAGGCGGGCGGCGACGCGCTGGCCGGAATTCGAGCAGAACGAGACGAACTCCGCGGCGGCCGCAGGATCGACGGCGTCGTTGAAAACGATCAGCCACGCGCCGGTGGAGGGCGAGTAGTCCGATGACCAGCGGTTAGGAGAATTCGCGGTAATGACGCGGAATGGCTCGCTGGAGAGGGTGGCGAATTTTCCGGCGGGGACGGCGGATTGATCGAGATGGGTGTGGTTTAGCGAAATCGAGAACGTGTAGGTCGCGCCGATCGCCGGAGCTTGCGCGGGAATGAACCGCGCGATGTTCTGCGCCTTCCAAAGCAGCTTGCCGGGGAGCGCGGGTTGGATTTCCAGCAAGCTGTTATCGACGGTTTTTCCGAGTTCCGAAATGGCGACGGCCGGCGAGTCGAGGACGAGGTCGATTTGCGATTCCGGGACCAGCGACGGAGTGGACACGACCAGTCGGGGAGCGGCGGCAACGGTCAGCGGAATGGACAGGATCGCGGCGATGACGGGAAGGTGGTTTTTCATAAAAACAGGGGATTAGGCCGATCGCATGCATACACGAAATCGCGCGGGAGGGAATTCAATTTATTGCGCGGAGCGATCCAAATTACGGTGGCTTGCGGCATTGCGCTTTCGTTGGATTCTGCGAAATTCCGGACGTGTTACGATTCGCGGTTCTCAAAATCGGCGGGCTCGCCGTCTGCGTGGTGGCGCTTTTCGCGGCCGCGTGCGCTCCCCAATACACGCTGGTGAACCACCAGAAGTCATCGGGAGCCAAGTCCGCGCACGAGGCGAAAGTCGATCGCTTCGGTTATCGCAAGTGGATTTCCGAAACTGCCGAGCCCGACGTGGTGCTCATCGGGATTCACGGTTTCAGCGGTGCTTCCAGCGACTACGCCAACCTCGGCAACCATCTTCTCCAATACCAGCCCCGCACCGGGCTTTATGCTTACGAAGTGCGCGGACAGGGCAGCGATCCGATCCGCGAGCGGCGCGGCGACATCGGTGATCCGAAGGACTGGTATCACGATTTGTTCGCCTTTACCCAGCTCGTGCAGGAGCAGCATCCGGATGCGAAAATCGTGTGGTTTGGCGAAAGCATGGGCGCGCTCATCGCCGCGCATGCCTGGCGTGAGTCACCCGTCGGCGATCCGCCTTGCGACGGCCTGATCCTGTCCTCGCCGATCGTTCGCTTCCGCGACGACATTCCCGCTTGGACGCCGGGCTTGGTGCAAATCGCGGCGACCACGCTGCCGCTCGCCCGGATTTCCCTGGAAACCCTCGCCGGCGGCCAAGACGTGCAAATGACGCAGACCTCCCATCACACCGAGCAGAGCAAAAAGAACCCCTACGCCATCGAGCAATACACCTTGCGGATGATCGGCGCGCTTGCCGGGCTGATTGAAAATATGAATGCCTGCGCGTCCACTTTTCGCTCGCCGATCCTCGTCCTGCACGGTGGAAACGACTATTTCAACAACGATTCCGACGTCCGCGGCTTCGTCGCCCGGATTCCCCCGGGGGCTTCGAGAACCTACCACGACTACCCGCAGGCCTACCATTTGCTGATGTATGACGAAAAAAAGGAGGTGATTTTCAAGGACATCGAGCACTGGCTGAATTTGCTGCGGAAAAAACGTCTCAAGCAACTTTAAGCGGAAATTGGCAGAATTCGTCTTGACGGGTCGGGCCTCGTGGCCATTCTCCGCGTCCCGCAACTCCAACCAATTTTTTTTATGGCACGTATCTGCAGTATTCGAGGAACCCGCGTCCGCTCCGGCGGCAAAATCCACCGTTCAGGTTTGGCCAAGAAAAAGGGCGGTATCGGCCGTCACGTCACCAAGGTGGTGAAGCGCACGATTTCCCCGAACCTTCAAAACAAGCGCATCTGGGTTCCGGAGCTCGGCAAGTTCGTCCGCATCAAGCTGAGCTGCCGCGCGCTGAAGACCATCAACAAGAATGGTGCCTTCGTGACGCTCAAGAAGGCCGGGATCATCTGATCGCCCGTTGATATAATTTTCAAAAAGCCCGGTGGAAACACCGGGCTTTTTTAGTGGACCTGAAACGGGTGCTCGGTGACGCAGGGAACCGGCTCGATTTGCAATCCACTTTTGCTCAGTCGCCGACACTACGGCAGTATGATCAGGACGGATTCACCGTTTGCCAGATCTTGGCCGACGACGGCCCTTCCGTCTTGGGTCACTGTCAGGTACAGCTTTTCACCACGGCGTTCCACCACCACGTCGAAGTTGCGGTTGAAGGCACGCACCGAGCGCAGTGCCATGCGTGGCCAGCCATCCGGCAGGCGCGGCGTGCAGCGGAAACGATCAAGTCCGGTTGGCTTCATGCCGAACAAGCCCTCGGTGAAAATCCGGCAATACAGTCCACTCTCGGACGACAGGTGTCGTTGGTCGCCCTCAGGCCAGGCCTCGACCGGGTATGGAACGTGATCGCCTAACAAGCGCCGCCGCGTGTAATTTGTCAGATAGCGCAAGCCGGCGGCGGTTTCCCCCGCCTGCAAGACACCGCGCAGTCCGTAGAGAGTCGAGCGGTCCCAAAACGCAAGATCTCCCGCTTGGGACGCGAGTCCGTCGGCAGTCCATAACCGTGGCGAGAATAGTGCGGCGACGGTGCCTTCACGTCGATCCGTTAGTCCCATGCAAAGCGGCAGGCAGATCCAGGAGCGCAGCACGTCGTTGCCATCATAATAGCGGTAGGTGTCGAAGCCCTCGACCTTGGAACCGAAATACTTGTCGATGGCCGTGGCGAGGGTGTCGGCTTGTTGGTCGTAGGCGCGGGCCTCTGCCTCCTTGCCGAGGGTGCGGCCGAGATCGGCGGCGGAGCGCAGCCCGCCATAGCAGAGCGAGGAGGTGGATAAATTCGCTTTGCCGGTGGGCAGGCGGCCTTCGAGTTCATCGGAGTCTGATGCGATGACTCCGTCAGAAGTGATTTGGCGTCGGCAGTATTCCAGGCTCCAGACGATGGCGGGCCACAACTCCTCGGCGAGCGCCTTGTCGCCGCGCGCCAGGCAGAAGCGGGCGCAGCCGTAAGCATACATGGCTGCGTCGCCGCGGTCGCCGCCCGTGAGTGCGGTCTTGACGCCTTCGGAGCACAGCGAGGGTGGTATGGTCTTGTAGTCCGGCGTCATGTACTTTTGGAACAACCGATAGGTATCGAGCGACGCCTGGTTGCCGTTGGCATCACCGAGGAAGGGGAAAAACGGTCCGGCATATTCGACGTTGTCGTTGCACCATGCGGCGGCGTAGTAGGCCAGCCCGCCGGGAGCGAGCATCATGCCGCCGCGGGTAGCGTTGATGGCTTCGGCAACGCGCAGTTTGCAGAAAGCGAAAGCGCGGTCGAGTTCCGGATTGGGTGTTTCCAATCGGAGATCGCGCTGGAGTCCCGCGACATAGGCGCGCCTGGCTTGTTCTTCGGCGACGATGTCAATGGTCGCGGCTGATTCCTTCTCAAGACGGCCGCCGAACAACACCGCGAAGACCAATTCTTTGCCGGGGGCGAGCAAGGTGGAGGCTGGTGCCGTGCAGCTGACCTCCGTGACGTTGAGACCATAGGGTCCTTGCACCTGGTGCCGGAGTGACAATGGCGCGACGGCCACCGTGCGCGCCTCCTTGCCGGTATTGCGCAGCGTCCAGCGGTCGATGGCCGTGGGCAAAGTCGTGCTGGGGAAAGCGCAGCGGGTGATACTGAGTTCTTGGCCAGACCGCCCCTCGATGGTGAGAGTGCCATCCAACAACACCCGCTCCACCGTGATGGGGCCAAGCGGGACACCATCGATGGTGATGACGGGTTCGGCCACCTTCGAGTCATAATGCTGGATGACGCCGTCAAACAGTCCGTTTTCACCTTTGCGCAGGCCGGGCCAGACCACGCTGCGCCGCATCGAAAGATTTCGTTCGGCACCGACCCGATAGCGAACCACCTGACCGACGCGCAGCCCTCCTTGCTCGATGAAGTCCGCATGTGGCAGTCGCTGATCGGCGGCTACCGGCCACTCGGTCGTGAGATCCTTGCCCAAAACCCAGCGCGGAGGAGTGGTTGGCGCGGCCACGGTGATCGGCTTGGCTCCCGTCACATGAAACGTCGCCTCCGCCCAGTCCGCCTCATCATGGCCGGTCCCGTCAAATCCATCGCTGACTCGCAATGTGAGCATCCTCACTCCTGATAGATCGAGGTCGACGGCTTGCGCAGGCATGCCACCGCGCATCAGCGGGCTGCACCACAGGACTTTGCCGTCGCCCTCGATGACAAACTCGACGCTACCGTTTTTCTTGATGGCTTGGCCGTCGTCATTGACGCCGACGTGGGCGCTGAAGCGGCTACTGCCTCTTTGCAAGTCGAGATGAAGCACGCTCGGTGCCTGGGTGCCGAGACCGTGGGTGTACGTGCGGGCGGCGATACTGAGCGGCTTGCCTTTCGCCGAAAGATCCACTTTTGGTTTCCCTTCGCCCTGCTGCACGTGACTTAGGTTCAAAGACGAGAGGCGGACCTCCTCAGCCGCAGACAAGGTCACGGCGAGTGGCAACAGCGAGACAAAGAGCGACAGCAGATCCACCCGCATCCGGCCTTTCCGGTGGAGGAGGCGGCAGATGGTAACCTGAGGAATATTAGTCATGAGCCGGTTTACAAAAGGGGGATAAGAAAAGCACCTCTTTTCCCGCAACTCGTCAAAAGTAATTTTAAGAAGTCAGTCGCGGCCTGTTGTAGTGACTCAAACAGGTGGACTTTTCAAAAATGAGACGACGCGCAGCGGGCCGGAGCTTCCTTGGGTGGATGATGGATGTTTTGGCTTTGTGGAAGAGGCGGACTGAAGTCCTGGACTACATTTAATGGCTAATCCCGCGCTTTCAGGACGCCGACCATGTCGAGCTTGCCGATCATCCGGCTGACGAGGGCGAAAGAGAGAACGGACGCCGTTAGCACGACGAGGATGGCAATGGAGTAGGTGGACGGGTTGATCACAATGGGCAGGCGGACGGTCTCGGTGCTGAAGGACGACATGATGAACAAGGCCAGCCCGCGGCCGAAGAGCAGGCCGGCGGGCAGCGCGACAAGCACCAGGATCGCCAGCTCGCCGACGAGCACGCCGCGGACTTCCGCCAGGTTGAAGCCGACGACGCGCAGGGTGGCGAGCTCGCGGCTGCGCTCGGACAGGGCGATGCGGGCGCTGTTATAAACCACCCCGAAGGCGACGATGGTGGCGAGCACGAAGTAGAGCTTGCGGATGATGCCGATGCTCTTGCCGGTGGTCTCGCGAAAGGCGGCGAGCTGGTCGCGCTTGACCATCACCACGGCGGCGCGCGGCGTGTCCTTGAGGGTGCGCATGAACTCATCCCAGCGCTTGTGATCGAGCGCCAGATAGGCGCCGTTGACCGTGTCGCCCTCCTTCATCAAGCGCCGCAGCGCGGAAATATCCATGTAGGCGGCGACTCCCGCGAAGTCGGTGACGAGGCCGCGAATCGGGACGTGGAGCACCGGACGACGGCCTTCCAACACCTCGATCTCCACCTCGTCGCCGACGCGCGCGCCGATGACTTTAGCCAGCATTTCGGACATCAACAGGCCGTCTTCCGGCATGGTGATGGCTTGGCCCTGGTCGTCTAGCAAGCGGTTCAGATTCGCGTCCGGGGCGATGCCGGTGACCGAGAGTTTCCGCTCGCGGTGGCCGAATTTCAACCGCGCCTGCACGCTGCGGATCGGCTCGGCGCGGATCACGCCGGGCAGGTGTTCGAGATCGTGGAAGCCGCGGCCGGAGCCGGGTTCTGTCAGAAAAATCGCTACGTCCTGGCGCTGCTGGCTGTTCCACTGGAAGGTGAGCAGGTAGTCGATGCTGTCGGCCATCGCGCCGGGCAGCACCATCAGTCCGGTGGCGAGCGCGAGTCCGGACGCGGTGAAAACCGCCTGCCACGGCCGCCGCTCTATGTTGCGCACCGCCATCCGGAAGGTGGGGCTGGAAAACCGCGTCAGGCCGAGGCGCTCGAACAAGGCGGGCTTGAAATCCGCGGGTGGCTCCGGCCGCATCGCCTCCGCGGGTGGGAGCTTCACCGCCTGCCAGACGACGGTCAGCACGCCGAGCACCGAGGCACCGAGGCTAATGAAAAGCGCCAGCCCGAGCGCGCCGTAGTCCATGGTGAAGACCAGTGACGGGAAGCGGAAGAACATCGTGTAGAGATCCACCAGCGCCGCGCCTAGCAGCCTGCCGCCGATGCCGCCCATCAGCGTGCCGAGCGTGCCGATGACCCACACGAATTTCAAATAATGCACGCCGACCTGCCGCGATGAATAACCGAGCGCCTTCATCTGGGCGATCTGCTCGCGCTGCAAGCGGACGATCCGGGCGAGCACCGCGTTGACCATGAACGCGGCCACGCTGAGGAACACCAGCGGATAGGCGACCGACAACGAGTGCAGCACCCGCAGCTCGTCATCCAACCGTTGGGCGGATGCTTGCTCCTTGCGGAGGAACGCGCCGCCCGCGCCGTATTGGGCGAGCACGCGGTCCATTTCCTCGATCACCGGCTCGGGCGAGGCGCCGGGAGCCAGGTCGATGCAGACGTCGTTGAAAGCGCCGTCGAGATTGTAGGCCACGGCGAGCGCGCGGTAGTTCATCCAGATCACGCTGAAGCGCTTGTGGTCCGGCAGGGTTTCGCCCGCCCGCGCTTCGAACACGAATTCCGGCGACAGGCCGATGCCGCAGATCTTCAAGGTTTCGCGGCGGCCGTTGATCACGGCGGCGAGCGAGTCGCCGGGCTGCAGGCCGTTGGCGTTCGCGAAGGATTCTCCCAGCACGATCTCGCGGCGTTCGTCGGCGCGGGGGAAACGGCCGCTGCGGAGAAACAGGCGGTTGAGCTTCTGCGGACCGCCGTCGTCCGGCAGGGAAATGATGTGGCCGGTGGCGGGTTCTGACAGGCCGGGCAGGTCCAGCGTCACGTCCACTGCCACGCGGGTCTCGACGGTGGCCACGCCGGGCAGCGAGGCGAGCTGGTCGGCGACGGCCAGCGGCGCGCGCTTGAGCGTGGCGAAGATGTCGGCCATCGCGTAGCGCTGATAGTAAGTGGAGCGCGTCGTTTCCAGCGTGAAGATCAGGCTGCGCGTCATAATCATCATCGCAAGGCCGCAAGCCATCACCAGACTGACCGCGAAGACCTGGCCCTTCATCTTGGCGAGGTCTCGCAGCAGTTTGCGGTCGAGCGGGGAGATCATGGCAAGAGATGGGACTTATAGGTCTTATAAGTCATATGGGTTCTATCACCACTTCAGCTGCGACGCGGGCAGGCGCACCTCATTCCGGTGCGAGCTCACGATCTTTCCATCAGAAAGATGCAGCACGCGGTCGGCCATTTCCGCCATCACGGCGTTGTGGGTGATGATGACGGTGAGCGTGCCGAGCTCGCGGTTGATGCGCTCCACGGCTTCGAGCACGACGACGCCGGTGGTGACGTCGAGCGCACCGGTGGGCTCGTCGCAGAGCAGGACTTCCGGGCGCTTGGCGATGGCGCGGGCGATGGCGACGCGCTGCTGCTCGCCGCCGGATAGTTGTGAGGGGAAATGGTCCATCCGCCCGCTCAGGCCGACCATGTCGAGCGCTTCTTCCGGCGTCATCGGGTCGCGGGAAATGGCGGTGATAAGCGCGACGTTCTCGCGGGCGGTGAGGCTGGGGATGAGGTTGTAGAATTGGAACACGAAGCCTACGCAGTTGCGCCGGAAGAGCGTGAGCGTGTTCTCGTCCGAGCCGTCGAGCGGCCAGCCTTTGTAGATCAAATTTCCGGATGTCGGCACGTCGAGGCCGCCGAGGATGTTGAGCAGGGTGGATTTCCCGCTGCCGGACGCGCCGAGCAGGCAGACGAGCTCGCCGGCGTTGAGCTCCAGGTCCACGCCGCCGAGCGCGACCACGTCGAGCTCGCCGGTGTGGTAGATTTTCCGCAAGTCACGGGCCTCGAAAACGACGCCCGTGGAAACCTGCGATGGGGAGAGTGCGGCATTCATCGGTCTGCGGGATGATAGCGGACTTCCGGGCGGGCACAACGTTTTGCAGCTGAGGCGTGGACGCGAAAACGCCCGCCTCCCTCGCGGGAGACGGGCGTTTTCAGACAGATGTCGCGGATTACTTCGAGGAAGAAGTGAAGCTTGCTTGGCTGGCACCTTTCTTGATCTTGCTCGACTTGATCCAGCTCATGGTGGAGCGGAGCTTTTCGCCGACCTTCTCGATCGGGTGCTGCGCTTCGGCCTTGCGGATCGCGTTGAAGTTCTTGTTGCCGTCCGCGTATTCGGCGGTCCATTCCTTGGCGAACTTGCCGTTCTCGATGTTCTTGAGCTGGGCGATCATCCGCTTCTTGACGGAGCCGTCGATGATTTTCGGACCGACGGTGACGTCGCCGTATTCCGCGGTCTCGGAGATGGAGAAGCGCATGCCCGCGATGCCTTGCTCGTTCATGAGGTCAACGATGAGCTTGAGCTCGTGAAGGCACTCGAAGTAGGCCATTTCTGGCTGATAGCCAGCCTCGACGAGCACTTCGAAACCGGCTTTCACCAGCGCCGTGGTGCCGCCGCAAAGGACGACTTGTTCGCCGAAGAGGTCGGTGACGGTTTCCTCGCGGAAGTTGGTTTCGAACACGCCGGCACGGGCGCAGCCGATGCCACCGGCCCATGCGAGCGCGGTTTGCTTGGCCTTGCCGGAGACGTCCTGATCGATGGCGATGAGGCCGGGAACGCCTTTACCGGCGACGAATTGCGAGCGCACGGTGTGGCCCGGGCCTTTCGGCGCGACGAGGATAACGTCCACGTCTTTCGGGCAGGTGATGGTCTTGAAGTGAACGGCGAAACCGTGGGAGAAGAGCAGGGTCTTGCCCTTGGTGAGGTTCGGCGCGATGTCCTTGTTATAAACGGAAGGAATCACGGTGTCTGGAGTGGCTACGAAGATCACGTCGGCAGCCTTGACGGCCTCGGCGGTGTCCATGACCGCGAAGCCGAGCTTCTTGGCGACTTCGCGCGACTTCGACTTCGGATAGAGACCGATGATGACCTTGAGGCCGCTGTCCTTGAGATTGAGCGCGTGGGCATGGCCTTGCGAGCCGAAGCCGATCACGGCGAGTGTTTTCTTCTTGAGAGGAGCAATCGGAGCGTCCTTGGTGGTGTAGATCTTCGCGGCCATGGCTGATCGTTAGGTTGGTTCTATTAGGGCACGCCGCTGCCATCGGGGCTGCGGCGGGGCGGCACACTGGCGGGATGAAAAGTCCGGGTCAAGTCACAACAAGGGAAAATGGCAACTTCCCGATGCCGCCCCCGTGAAGAGGACGCCCAAGCCGGCGGGTCTCGCCGGACTCATCCGCAACCCCTTTCATCCAGCCATCGAAAGTGTTGATCGTCCTGCTCGCGTCGCACGTGTTCTGGGCGGGCGGGATTTCGTTAGCAGTGATGTGATTTGCAGACACGTCGGTGACTACCGGCTGGATCGTCGGCGGCGCGCTGGGTGCCGCCATCACATCCTGAAATCCTCGCCCAGGTAATGCTTGCGGGCGATGGGGTCGTTGACGAGCTCGTCGGACGCGCCTTCGAGGATGACGCGGCCGTCGTGAATGAGGAAGGCGCGGTCGGTGATGCTGAGGGTTTCACGGACCGAGTGGTCGGTGATTAGAATGGCGAGCCCGTCGCGGTCGCGCAGCTCGCGGACGATGCGCTGGATGTCCTCCACGGCGATGGGGTCGATACCAGCGAACGGCTCGTCGAGCATCAGCAGCGTCGGGTCCGAGCAGAGCGAGCGGGCGATGGCGAGGCGGCGTTTCTCCCCGCCTGACAGGGTGATGGCGAGCGACTTGACGAGCTTGCCGATGCCGAAGCGCTCCAACAAATCATGGGCGCGTTCATGGCGCTCGGCGCGGTTGAGGTTCGGCCGGGTTTCGAGAATGGCGAGCAGGTTGTCGAGCACCGAGAGCTTGCGGAAGACCGACTCTTCCTGCGGCAGGTAGCCGAGGCCGAGGCGGGCGCGGCGGTGCATCGGCATGCGCGACATGTCATGGCCGTTGAAACAAACCGAACCGGCGTCTGCGGGGATCAGGCCGGCGATCATGTAGAACGAGGTTGTCTTGCCCGCGCCGTTAGGGCCGAGCAGGCCGACGATTTCCCGTGGCTGGACGGTGATGGAAACTCCGTCCACCACGGCGCGGCCGTTGTAGGTCTTGCGGAGTCCGTTAGCAAAGAGAACGGCGGATTCCGTGTGGGAGCAGGTGGAGCCGGGGTGGTGCATCGTTAAAAGAGTGTCGATCAGGGCGGGGAACGCCTATTTTTTGGATTCGAGATTTCCGCCCATATCCCAAATTCCTTCGGTGACGAAGCTGCCTGTCTTGGGAAACATCCGGATGGTGAGGTTCGGCTCTCTCGCCCGCATGAAGGTCGTTCCTTGGGTGTACCACGGGTAGCCGCCGCTGAGAATGATCTGGTCGGCTTTGACGTTGTAGGTGAAAACAGCGCCGCTGGCGTGGATGGGGTCCTTGCCGGCCTCGACTTTCTGTTCGATCAGCACCGCGCCGGTGGCCACGATGCGCTCGACGTCGCCGAAGCCCGCGCCGGGTCTTTCTTTGGTGCCGGGCTTGGCTTTTCCGGGGGTTTTGTCCGGTGGAACGCTTGGCGGAGTCGCCGGCTTCGCCGTGTCCTCCGGCGATTCCTTGGACTCGTCTTTTGCGACTTTGGCGGGCTTTTTCCCGAAGAAAATCTTTAGTTCGTTAGCTCCGGAAAGATTGAAGCGGGGGTCCTTGACGGTGACGTTTTTCAGGTAAACCATGACTCCCTCGTCCGTATCGTAATACATGCCGCCCTCGCAGTGGATCAAGGTGTCGTTAGGACCGGTCTGGATTTCGAGCGGCTTCGCGGGAGCGGGCACGGCGTCCGTGGCGACGGCCGGGAGGTCGGCCTGGGTGAGAAAGCTGGCGGCGGCTTGCGAGGCAGCGGCGGCATCCGCCACATCGGTTTTCAGACTGGCGCGGGCGGCGGTTAGGGCGGCTGCGGCGGCGGAAGCCTTGGATGCGGCATCCGCCTGGATCGCGGCGGTTTCTGCGGCGGTGAGCGGCTTGGGTGGCGCGGCGACCAGCGACTGGGTGAGGAGTGAAACGCCGAGAAGGGCGGTGGCGCGGAGCGGTGATTTGGGAGCGTGCATGGTCGTCTCGGTGGGAGGAGCTTGGATGGTGGTGGTCACGGGGCCGAGCATAAAACCCTTGCCGAGCTCGATGGCGTAATAAAGTCCGGTGCCGCGGATGCTCATCCGGTCGGATCGCATGTGGACGGGCTCCTTGGTGGTTAGAAGGCCTTTCTGCTGGTTTAGAACCGCCTTCGCGAGATCGACGCGCCCGCGCTGGGTTTGGTCGGAATTGTAAAACCACACGGAAATCGTCTTGCCGGCGATCTCCCCCGCGCCAACGAGAGTCATCGCCTCCGCGCTCACGACGCTGACCAGGCGGCGGTTTTCATCGTAACGCGGGAGGATCACGTGCTTGAGCTCGCTGCCGTCGGGAAGCAGCCCGAAGGCCGGGAGTTTTTCCACCGGCGGCGGCGTTGCGGGCACGTCCCCCGCCAAGCTGGCGGCGGGGAAGACGAGAGCGAGTGCTGTAAGAATGCGGCGCAAGGATGGGCGGGATCGATGGAAGACGCGCGGCCTCAATGCGAGGCGTGATGGATTGCTACCAGTTTGACGAGAAGGTCCTCGATGAATTCGAGCGGGATTTGGTTAGGTCCGTCCGACACGGCGTTGGCGGGGTCCGAGTGGACTTCCATGAACAAGCCTTCGAGGCCCGTGGCGACTGCGGCGCGGGCGAGGACCGGAGCGAGCTCGCCATCGCCGCCGGTGGCACCGCCGAGTCCGCCGGGACGCTGGACGGAGTGGGTGGCGTCGAAGATAACAGGTAGGCCCTCCTTGCGCATCCAGTAGAGCGAGCGCATGT
This sequence comes from Akkermansiaceae bacterium, assembly GCA_947462535.1. Classification (GTDB taxonomy): domain Bacteria; phylum Verrucomicrobiota; class Verrucomicrobiia; order Verrucomicrobiales; family Akkermansiaceae; genus Luteolibacter. The sequence goes on from CANHPN010000012.1 coordinate 45,396, forward strand.
CCACGACGAGGTTGTTATAGCCGAAGGTGGTGCCGCGCTCGGTGATGAGGAAGCGCTCGCAGCCGAAAGCGCGCATTTTTCCGGCGATGTTGACGGTGTCGAGCGGGGCGAGGAACTGGCCTTTTTTGACGTTCACGGCGCGGCCGGTCTTGGCGGCGGCTTCGAGGAGGTCGGTCTGGCGGCAGAGGAAGGCGGGGATTTGGAGCAGATCGACGTGCTCGGCGGCGATTTCCGCCTGCTCGGCGGTGTGGATGTCGGTGGTGACTGGGACGCCGAGCTCCTTGCCGATTTCACCGAGGATGCGGCAGCCCTCTCTCACGCCGGGGCCGCGGAAGGCGTCCACGGAGGTGCGGTTCGCCTTGTCGAAGGAGGCTTTGAAAATGAAATGAATGCAGGTGCGGTCGGCGATTTCCTTGAGCGAGCGCGCCATTTCCCAGGCGAACGCCTCGGATTCGAGGGCGCAGGGGCCGAGAATGAAAAACGGCACCGGCCCGCCGACGGGGACTTTGCCAATGTTGAAGGGGTCGAAATTCATGGGAGTTGGAAGGGATCAATGTTCGGTGGAGCCCTGGGCGGCTTGGAACAGCGGATGGAGATTATCGAGCGCGGTGGTGAGGAGTTTCTGCTCGGAAGGTGTGAGATTCCCGCGGGTTTTGGAAGCGAGCATTTCGAGTGAATCCATCACGGATTTGGCGGCGCGCAGGTTGATTTGTTTCTCCCCGCTGTGGGGGTTCGGAATCTGGCCGAGAAACAGCCCGGCGTTCTGGGCTTGGAGGATGATGAACTCGTTGAACCGGGGATCGGCGTCGGGCACTGCGGGCATGTCGCGAGAGTCCGGGCTGCGGAGGAAATTTACAAGTGGGAAGACGGGAATCGCCGCCGCCCGGCTCGCCTTTTGCCTTGCAGGGGCGAGCACCGCCGCTAGGCTCGCGGCTCGATGGCATGCGTTTCATGGCATCGCCCCACCAAAAACCACCTCATAGCCAATCATGAAACTTGCCTTCATCGCCGCCGCTGTCGCCCTCTTCGCGGCCTCATGCTGCCCCAGCGCTCCCGCTAACAGTCGCCCGGTTTATGTGACTCCATCCAAGTGATTTTCCTCTCCGGCCTTCCCTTTCCTTCTAAAACCTCCTGATTCCATTCCCATGATCCGCATCGTCACATCTCTCGCCGCTTCCGTTTTCGCACTTTTGGCCGCTTCCTGCTGCTGCACCAGTGATCAAAAGGCACCCGGCCTGCGTCCGCTTCCCCAGTTCCAGGAAATCCCGTCGGCTCCTGCTCCTGCTCCTGAAGTGCATTACTCCAAGTAATTCGGGCATTTCGGGGTCGTTTATCGCCTCCGATCAAGGGTCCCCCGCCAAGCGAGAAGCCTTTTGCCAATTACTTTTGTGCCTTTTACGAAACGTCGCCATCCGCTCGACAAACCTTCCAAGTTCAGCGGCAATTTGCGTCACTATCACCGCTCCACCCCTCAGAGGCAAAGAACCTGGGATGAGTGGGTCAAGGGTCCGTCTTCCAAGCCTGGTCATTCCAGGAACTGGTTTGAAATCGTCGGAATCATCGTGAGCGTCCTTGCCCTGATAGGAATCATCGCCGGACTGGTCATCGAGCTCAGTTGAAACTGCCGGTTTCTTTCCTCAGGATTTGCATGCGGCTTTGACATTCTGAAACTCCATGGGCAGTTTTCCCGCCCGTTGCCAACCA
>CANHPN010000013.1 GCA_947462535.1 Akkermansiaceae bacterium
GTTTTCCGGGTGTTCCCGCGCATCGGTCGCCAATGATTTCGATTTCAAATCCGCGGGGGATGTGGGGTGAGGCCAGCGCGAGGTCGATGACTTCCGGACCGATGCCGGCGGGGTCTCCGAGGGTGATGATGATGCGCGGCATTGCCGAATTGTCGGGTGATCCGGGGTGCCTGCCAAGTGGGGAAATCGGCGAATTAAAATTACCCCGAATTTTTCATTTTGGGAGCTTGCGGGGAGGAAACGGGCTTCCTACTTTCGCCCATGACGATTTCGATAAACCATATCATCGCGCTTGGAGCCTTGTGCTCGCTGCTCACCCAGTGCGGAACGTCATCAATGGGAGGCGGCAATCTGGGCGGGCCAGGCGTCGAGGAGCGGAATGCGAAGATCGCCAGTGAACCGACCGGTGACTTTTTCTATGGACGACGTTATTTCGTGGAAAAAACCCGCTTCTGGGGCTACGTCCGCCAACCCCGGCAGCCATGGAACCGGGCGAAGCTCGTGATCATGCGCGAGGACAAGAAGAAAACTCCGGACCGGCTTTCCGAGGACGGCGCTCCCGGTCAGCGGTATGCTTTCGACAACAACACCGAATATCGTCTCCGCGGCTACTACACCGGCCAGCAGGCGTATGATCCGAACAGCAACCAGTTTTTATCAGAATTCATGCTGACCGGCTACGAGCCGTTGGATAGCCAGCCTGGATGGCTGTTCCGGCCGGACGATCGCTACGACCGCTTCCGGATCACGATGATTCCACGCTGAGCGAGATTCCTGAGTTCCTACCTGTATGAAATCCAACGATGTCAAACGTTCAGTCAAGTTCTACCGGGAGGGGCGGTCTGCGGGTGATGCGCCCAGCATGGGACGATTCGCGCGGATGCGTGGCACGGGTTTGCCGAGGCAACGGCGCAGACAACAAGGCGGCGATGGCAGCCGGGGCAGGCGCGGGGGGGAATACGGCGAGAAGCTGGTCCGGGTCTGGTCGTTGATCATGGGCGGACTGGCGGCGGTAAGCCTGGCGGTCGTGATTTTCCTATGGCTGGGCCCGAAGATGAAGTCGGCGGGAGGTCGGGCCGGACAGGTTTCGTCAGGACCCCGGCAGGAGGCGCGGGTGGTCTCGCGGTTTGCCTCGCCGTCCGAGGACGAGGCGCTGGCCCTGGTCAGGCAGGCTTTATCCATTCGCAATCCAGAGAAAGTCGCCGGATTTTTTCGTCCGGGTGCCGCGAGTCCGCAGGAGGTGGTGGATTTCCTGGCAGGCATGAAGTCCGTGGACGGCGTGGTCGAGCGCTACACGTGGCTCAGCAGCATGGATGCGAACCGGCTTTCGATCGACGGGGTGCTAGTGAGCTTCAACGACCCGGAGAAGCCGCGATCCCGGTTGGCGTTGCTAACTCCTGATGAGACCGGGACGTGGAAGATCGATTTCGATGCCTTTGCCCGCACAGTGAAGCCGTCGTGGGATGACATTGTGGAAAAAGGTGCCGCCCTCGCCCTGGTTCGGGTCCACATCGTCAAGGACAGTTACTACAACGCCGCGTTTAGGGACGACAAGCAATGGGTCTGCCATCGCATGGCTTCACCTGACGCGGAGGAAATGCTGTTGGGTTATTGCAAAGTCGGTTCGCGCCAGGCAGCCGCCTTGAACTGGATGTTTTCACAGGAGGAGAAGATGACCCGGGCGACCCTGGAAATCCGGCGGGTCGATGGCGGGGAGTCCCGTCAATTTGAAATTCTCAAGGTCATTGCCGAGGACTGGGTCGTGGGCGAGGTGCCTTTTGACGAAGGTTTCAATGAGTTCGATTGATCCCTTCCGCAAAAAACGTCGCCTCTCCAAGCGGAAGGGCGGCGGATATTTCTGATAGGTCAGGCGTAGGATGACTCCACGCGCTGGGCGACGTCGCGGTAGCCGTAATCGACTTCGTAGATCTGCTTGAAGCAATCGAGCGCGGACGGTTTGTCGCCCACTTCGGAGTGGATGAGTCCTTTTTCGTAGAGGACTTCCTTCTTGGTGTTGTCCATGGCGACGAGGTCGGCGAGCGCGTCTGATAGCTGTTTGATCGCAAGGTCGAACATCGCTTTTGCGCGGAAGGCGCGGGCCAGTGTGAGCAGCACCCTGGTGCGGATGTGCGGGTTGCGCGTCGCCTGTTGGAGGTGGGGAATGGCGGCGCTGTATTCGCCGGCCTTGTAAAGCGCGGTGCCGAGTTCGAAGCGGAGCTGGGGATCGGTCGGGTTCTGATCGACACGCTTCTGGGCTTCCTTGACTTGCTCGGCGACGCGGTCAGCCTTGCGGGCGTCGAGCGCGGCCTTGAGCTCCGCGTTTTCCGGGTCGGCTGCGGCGGCGGCCTCGAGGTTTTTCATGTCGGTCTCAAGCGCGCGGTCGTTCATGGCGGAGGCCTTGGTGGCGAGGGCGACGTCGCCATTGCTGAGGGAGTGGGCCCAGCTGTAGAAGGTGTGGGCGTTGTGCCAGTCTTCGAGTTGCTCGTAAATGCCGGCCAGATCCTTGACCGTCGCGAGATGGTTGGGATCCATGTTGTATTTCTCGATGACCTTGTCGCGACGTTCTTCGAGTTGATCGCGGGTGAGGCCGGTGCGGGAGGCCTTTTCGAGTTCTTCGAACTCGGCGGAGTTCTTCATGAGCGAGCGCATGTCGGCGTTTTCATCCCACTTCTGCTTTTGCATGGAAGCCCGCGCGGAGGCGTCCTTGGAGCCCTTGATTGCGGCGCCGTCGGTGGGGTGGTGCTTGATAATGTCGTTGTAAACTTCCGACGCCAGTTGCGGCTTTTCGCGATTGATGTAGAACTCGGCGAGCTTGTGAAGCAGCTTGGCGTTTTCCGGGCTGCCTTTGCGGACAGTTTCGAGGGCGAAGGCGGCGGTCTCGAAGAGTTCGAGCTTGAGGCAGGTGTCAAACAGGAGCTCGTTGGCCTGATCACTGAGGGGATCTTTTTCCAATTCCTTTTCAATCAGGGGGAGGGTGCCTTCCGGGTCTTTTTTGGCCAGCCCTTGCAGTTTCATCACGCCCATGCCGCCACCAGAGATGCCGAAAAGGCCGACTTTTTTCCTAGTGTTTCCAGCCAGCTGGAGTTCGCAGGAGCGGAGCATTTTACGGCCCTCGAGGAATCCGGGAGAGTCCTTGAGAACGGCCTGGAGCAGGGTGATGCCGTAAGAGAGATTGGACGTCTGGACGGCGGTTAGCGCTTTGAGCCATAGGGGCTTGATGTTCGACGGAAGTTCTTTTTCGTTGATCTCGGGCATGGCGGTGAGAATAATGTGGTTTTTTGGAAATGCCACTTTGCGATGGCTGAGGGAAAAAGTGGAGAGGTTGCGACGGCTTTGCAAGCGTGGGGTGAGGGGGAAATAGAGGGAATGCGCGGGGAGCGCGTTTTTTGGGATTGATGGCCCGGATTGGATGAGTTACCAAAGCCCAGCAAGGCGCGGGTTTTCCGATTCGCCGTTTGTATTATCTCAAGTCAATATGCCTCCTCGCCCAAAGAAATCGGGACGTCGTCTCAATCGCAATCGTTATGGTCCACCGAAGCGTTCCACCAAGGACGAGGAAGAAAAGGCGGTGGAGGTGGATGGAGAAATCTCATCCGTTCTCGCTGGCACCATGTTCCGGGTGAAGCTGGAGAGCGGGCACGAGGTGCTGGCTCACATTTCCGGCAAGATGCGCAAGCGTTTCATCCGCCTGGTGGTGGGTGACAAGGTCAAGATGGAGATGTCTCCCTACGACCTGACGAAAGCCCGGATCGTCTTCCGCTTGAGCTGATTCAAGCGTAGTCGGCCCCGACCTCGGCGGCTTCCAACGCGGCAACGGATTGGTTGTCGCGTCTTTCGATGACGATGTCGCCTAGCAGTTCACTCTGGCGGACCACGAACTGGTTGAGTTTCATCAGTTCTAGCAGCGCGAGGAAGGTGACGATGACCTCAGCCTTGGTGGTGGCCGTTTGGAAAAGCTCTTCAAAGCGGCGGGATTCCCCGGGCGCGAAGTGGCCCAGCAGCAGCTCGATTTTATCCGAAACGGTGAAGCGGTCGTCGATGATATCGCCGAAATCGTGGGATTCCTCGAAGCGTTTCAGGACGTTCTGGAAAGCGCGGATGAGGTCAAAAATCGAGACTTCCGCGAGAGCGGCGGGTTCCTCGGCGGGGAGCTCGGAGGTATCCGGTTGGTGGGCGAAGCGACCTTCCTGTTCGAGCTCGCGGAGGCAGAGGAAGCCGGCGGCGTCCTTGAATTTTTTATACTCGATGAGCTGGCGGATGAGTTCCCAGCGCGGATCGTCTTCCTCGGCGTCTTCCTCCGGCGGCTGGTCCATGCGTGGAAGCAGGGTCCGGCTTTTCAGATACATCAGGTTGGCGGCCATCACGATGAATTCGGACGCGAGGTCGATGTTGAGCAGCTTGAAGGTGTTAATGTAGTCGAGATACTGGCGGGTGATGCCCTCGATGGAGATGGCATGGATGTCCACCTCGTCCTTTTTGATGAGGTAGAGTAGCAGGTCGAGAGGGCCTTCGAAGATTTCGAGGCGGACTTTGTAATCGTTGGATTCCACGGGGGCGGGTGGTAGGGGATGGATGCGGTCTGTGCGAGGGTAAATTTCCCTCGCATCGGCGGTGGAGGAGCGTTTTACTTCTCACGCCGCAAGGCGAGTCGAATTATGGAAGCCGAACAAGCGCAAGATTTCAATGAACGCCTGAGCCAGTGGGTGGCCAACCAAGGGTTTTGGTTTCAGGTTCGCTACTCGATGACGGGCACTGGCGGCAAGGGGGCTACGATGTTCCATTTGTTGCGAATGGCTTTCCGGGTGATGGTTTTCATGGTGGTGGTGGCGGCCGGGACGTGGGTCTATCTGGCCAAACGGACCGAGACGAAAGGGTTTAACGATGGATTACGGGAATCCCTCAAGTCGGCGCTTTCCGCTTCCGAGCTCGAGCTCAAGGGGTTTTCGCGGGTCCAGGGCCAGCTTGAAATCAACCGGCTGGCCTGCAACGGCGGCAGTGAAACGTTCTACACCTCGCTGGAGGCCAGAAACCTCCACTGCAAAATGGGCTTTTTTGATGGCCTAGTCGGGCAGTGGGATCCCGGCACGATTGCGATTTCCAGGCTCGATGTGGAACTCCACGCCGGTGCGGACGATGCGCAGTCGGCAAAAAACCTTTCAGAGGCCTTCTTCAAAAAATCAAAGGATGTGTTGATCAACTCGATGGAGATCACCGACGCCACCCTGCGCTGGGGATATTCCGAGCGGACGTGGGGGTCCATCGAGAACAGCGTTCTCAAGGTCCAGCGGTTGGAAAACGGGTTGAAACTGAATTTCGCAGGCGGGACGTTTTCGCAGAACTGGTTGCGAAGGATCGGAATCGTCAGCCTGGTGGTGGTCTGCGATCCGGACGGTCTGACCTTTGAAAGGGCGGAGTTTCAGCAGGGGCAGGGGACGGTCGATTTTTCCGGCCTGAGGGTGACCGGTGGCGAGCGTCCGTTGGTCGAGGGCGTCGCGAAAATCCGCAGGCTCGGCTTGGATAGCGTGGTGCCTCTGGCTTTGAGAAGTTTCGTCGATGGATCGATTTCCGGAGATTTCAAAGTGTCGGGTTCCACCAACTCGTCGGATGGAATCGGCTTCGAAGGCCAGGTCGCGCTGGACGGCCGGGATACGATCAGTCTGCGCGATCGGCTGCATTTGCTGAAGGCGCTGTCGGTGGTGGATTACGTGCGGAACTACTACCGTGTGGATTTCCGCGATGGCTCGTTCCAGATGAAGACGGGCGGCGGCGGAATGGTGATCACGGACCTGAAGCTCAAAGCGGAGGATCTGGTTTCGCTCGAAGGAAACCTGCGGGTGAGGCTGCCCACGCCGGAAGAGACCAGGGCGGCCCTGGAAAAAACCGCAGGTGCCGGCAGTGCGCCGCTGTTCAGAGGCGATGAAGCTGGGAATGAAGATGTCGCCTCGAAGGAGGATAGCAGTGCGGATTTCACCCTGCGCCGTGCCGCTCTGGCGGCCAAGCGGGCGAGGGACGGAAACATGGGCGAAGGCACGTCATCGTTGTTCGACCGCCTGGGTCTCAGTCTTGAGATGCGCCGGCTTGAGGAGCAGGCGGCCGATCGCTTGTCCAGGACACTGCGTTACGAGGGCTTGTTCCGGATCACCTTGCCAGCGGATGCATTCGAGCGCGCGCCAAAGCTCGCCGCGCAGTTCCCGGTGGATGCTAACATCGGAAGAATCCCGCTGATGGTTCCCCTCGAGGGCAGCCTTTACGAAATCACTCTGACGCAAGCCGAGGATATCTACCAGCAAGGAGCCCGCTAGAAATCACGCGTCGGCGGCGAGGCCGAGGCTATGATAGATTTCACGGGTCGCGTGGCTCTTGTTGAGCGTGTAGAAGTGGATGCCGTCCACGCCTTCGTTGAGCAGCCCGGCGCACTGTTCTGCGGCGTAGTGGATGCCCACGCGCTCGACGGCTTCGGCGTTAGATTTTGCCCGGTCAAGCGCCCGCAGCAGTTTAGCGGGGTATCTCGCGCCGGCGGCGAGCTCGGCCATGCGCTTCATGCCGGAGAGCGATGTCACCGGCATCACGCCGGCGATGATCGGGACGCGGATTCCCGCCAGATCGCAGCGGTCGCGGAAGTCGAGGAAGTCATGGTTGTCGAAAAAAAGCTGGGTGCAGATGTAGTCAGCTCCCTCGTCCACCTTGGCCTTGAGGAAATCGAGCTCGTCGATCCGGTTAGGAGTTGCGGGGTGGCCTTCCGGAAAGCCTGCCACGCCGATGCCGAATCCGCGCGGGTCGGGGTGCGCTCCGGATTCGTTGAATTCGCGGATGAAACGGACCAGGTCCGCCGCGTGGCGGAATCCGCTCTCGGACCAGTCGTAATCCGGTTGGTCGCGCGGTGGGTCGCCGCGCAGTGCGAGTATGTTGCTGACGCCTGCCGCAGCGTAACGCTGGAGAATCTCCCCGACTTCTTGTCCGGAATGACCGACGCAGGTGAGATGGGGCACGGGCGGGATGGTGGTCGTCTGTTTGATGCGGACCACGAGATCGTGGGTGAGTACGCGGGTACCGCCGCCGGCGCCGTAGGTGACCGAGACGAAGGACGGGCGCAGCGCTTCGAGCTCGCGAATCGCTTGATAGAGGTCTTCCCAGGAGGCGGCGGTGCGTGGCGGAAAGAATTCAAATGAGAGCGATGGTTTCGAATCGCTGAGGATGTCTCGGATGTGCATGGCGGGTGGGTGATAGGGAACGGCAAGTTTCCGGGCCGAAGACCGAAACTTTTTCAAGGAGGCGGAGTTTCTTTGGGACCTGGCTTCGCGTCACGCAGCAAAAAAAGCGTCAATCGATCATGAAAACAATCCCTGTTTCCTTTCTTGTTGCGGGAATGCTGCTGCCTGCGGTTTGCCTTGCCCAGCCTCCGGCTACGCCGGAGAACCCGCCGCGGAACGAGAAGGGCGAGCGACGCGGAATGGAGCGGCCTTTGGGCGAGGGACTGAAGGCCGCAGACACGGATCGCGACGGTTTCATTTCAAAGGATGAGTTCGGCGCGATGCCGCGCATCCAGAACCTGGCCGAGGAAAAACGCGGCAAGCTTTTCAGGCGCTTGGACAAAAATGGCGACGGCAAGCTGGGCGAGGACGAACTCGGTCACATGGGTAAGCCTCACGACTGGCGAGACCAGCCGATGGCGCGGCTGTGGCAACTCGACACCGACAAGAGCGGCGGCGTTAGTTTTAACGAGTTCAAGGGCGGGCGGGTTTTCATGAAGCTGCCTCCCGAACGGCAGGAAGCGGTTTTCAAGAGATTGGATACCGACCAGGACGGGATGATCACGCCGAGGGACCGCCCGGAGCCCGCGTTCAAGCGCCCCGACGGCAAGCCGCATCCCAAACGGCCGACCTCCTGAGAATGACGAGGGCTCGAACCCGATCAACCGCAAGCTCGATGCGGAAGGCGACGGGCGTTGGCATTCGCGGAATTCCGTGTCGGGCCTGCGGTCAAGGACCTGACCGAGGACGAACAGGAGCGCCGGTTCGAGCTGCTCGACCGGAGTGGCGATCTTAAGATTTCCCGGGATGATTTCCCGCCGCAATCCAATTGAGCTGAAAGCACCCCGCGGCCCCTTCACGAGGAACAGGGCGAACGTCCCCACGATGCGGGTGTGCTGCCGATGGTTTCCACCTTACGCGGTGACCGCGCTGCGGTCGTCGTTGAGACCGCTCTTCTCGATGAAGTAGTCGTAGCCGCCGGTGTAGCGGGTGACGGTGCCGTTGTTGATGTGCAGCGTGGTTTCCGCGAGGGTGCGGATGAAGTGGACGTCGTGGGAAATGAACACGAGCGTGCCCTCGTAGTTTTTCAACGCCTGGACTAACGAGTCGATAGAAAGGATGTCCAGGTGGGTCGTGGGCTCGTCCATGAGCAGGAGGTTCGGCGGATCGACGAGGAACTTGACGAGATTGAGCCGGGATTTCTCGCCGCCTGATAGGACGCCGCAGCGTTTCTCGACGTCGGTGCGGCGGAAAAGGAAGGAGCCGAGAATGCTGCGGGCCTCCTCCTCGCGGAGGGTGGTGCAGGCTCCCATGACTTCCTCGAGCACGGTGTTGTTCTCGTTGAGAGACTCGGAGCGGTGCTGGGAGTAGTAACCGATCTTGGTGGCGTAGCCGACCTCGCGCTTGCCGCCGTTGATGGGGATCTGGCCGGCGAGGATCTTGATGAGGGTGGATTTGCCGGCTCCGTTAGGACCGACGAGCACGATGCGGTCGCCGCGCTCGATGGTGAGGTCGAGGTCTTTGTAAATCTGATTGTCGCCGTAGGCCTGGCTGACTTTCTGGAGCTCGATGACTTTCTGGTTGGAGCGCGGAGGCTGGGGGAAGCTGAATTTGAAGGCTTTGCGCGGGGTCCGTGGCTTCTCGATGCGTTCGAGTTTTTCGAGTGACTTGATGCGGGACTGGACCTGCGAGGCTTTGGATCCGACCTGGCGGAAGCGGTCGATGAATTCCTGGACGTGCTCGATTTCCTTCTGCTGGTTGCGGTAGGCTTGGGTTTGTTGTTCGAAGCGGGCTTCGCGCTGTTCGAGGTAGGCGCTGTAGTTGCCGGTGTAGGAATTGAGCTTCGCGGCGTCGGGATCGATTTCCACGACGGTCTCGATGATGGAGTCCATGAAGTCGCGGTCGTGCGAAATCATGAGGATGGCACCGGAGTAATTTAACAGATAGCGCTGGAGCCAGAGGAGCGAGAGCAGGTCGAGGTGGTTGGTCGGCTCGTCGAGCATGAGCAGGTCCGGCTCCATGACGAGGAGCTGGGCGAGGTGGGCGCGCATGACCCAGCCGCCGGAATATTCGCGGGCCGGCTTGTTGAAATCTTCGGTCTTGAAGCCGAGGCCGTGGAGGATTTTCTTGGCCTTGGGTTCGAGCTGGTAGCCGTTGAGAGCGGTGAACTGGTCCTGGGCTTTTCCGAACTCGGGGCTGGAGAGGTCGCCGGATTTCTCGCCCTCGCGGATGATGCGCAGCAGGCCGATCATTTCCGGGGTGATGCCCATGGAGATTTCGAGGATCGTCTCGTCGGTCGGCTCGCCGGCTTCCTGCGGAAGGTAACCGGTGATGGCGTATTCGTCGCGCTCGATGGTGCCCTCGTCGGGCGAATCCTCGTTGAGGATCATGCGGAAGAGAGTGGACTTGCCAGCGCCGTTCGGGCCGACGAGGGCGACGCGCTCGCCCCAGTTGATGGACATTTCCGCCTCGCGAAGCAGGCAGCGGCCGCCGAGGGTTTTCGTGAGCTTGTGAATCGTGAGCACGGAGGGGGTTTAGAGGACGCGGGCGGGGTGGGCAAGGATTTCGACAAGATTGGGGGATTCTCCCGGAGTCTCTTGTTTGAAATCTCGGGCAAGTTGCTCGACTCGAAACTTTACTTCGAGGCTTTTTGGGAGGTCGGGGTCACAGCTGCGGACTTCTCGACCGCTCGCGCCGTGGAGGCGGGGTGATAGTTCTTTTCTGTAATTCCGCGGGCGAGTCCTTCTTCGCTGGGAAGGATGGTGAGGGAATTGGAGATGCCGATTGAGCCGGTTTGAGGGATTGGAAAGTGGAACGGTGTCCTTGTCAGGATTTTGAAGACGAGTTAGAATTCTCCAAAAAACAGCGCCGACAGCGCCGCGGTTCAGCCTTGCGCACGGGGCGGTAAACGGTTTTCTTGCGGCCTGACACGATCCGGGAAATTCATGATGCCGACTCCGAACATAAGGACATTCGCGCTGCTTGGCGTTGCGTTGGCGTTGGCGTCGTGCGCCGCGCCGAAGGCGGTCGTCGTCGAGCAGGCGGTGCCGAAGCGGGAGGAGAAATTGCCCGAACCCGTGCTTGAGGAGATTGTGGTGCTCCCGGACGATGGGACTCGCATGCCGGACATGCTCGGCATGCCAAGCGATGGGGATTTCCGTTCGACCAGTCCGGTCGGGCAGAAAACGAGTTCTGGCTCGGGGGCGGTGATTTCCCGGCCGCCGACGGATCCGCCGTCGCGGGTGAAGCCGAAGGTGGTGGAATAGTCAGCGCCGGTTGAAGCGCGACATCTCGCGCTGGGCTTCGCGGAGCTCGACTTTTTCCTTTAGGTCCTGGCGTTGGTCGGCGTGGGTTTTGCCCTTACCGACGCCGATTTCCACCTTCACGCGGCGGTCTTTCCAATACATCCGGAGCAGGGGAAGCGAGCAGCCTTTGACGGCGGAGGCGTTGGCGAGCTTGAGGATTTCCCGCTTGTGGAGGAGCAGGCGGCGCGGGCGTTTTTCGGGGTGGTTATACCACTCGCCGGCGGTTTGCCAGGGCTGGATGTTGCAGCCGTAGAGGAAGACTTGGTTGTTCTCGACGCGGGCGAACGCGTCGGAAATATTCACTTTCCCGGCCCGGATCGATTTGACCTCGGTGCCTTTGAGCTCGATGCCGGCCTCGTATTTCTCCGTGATGTTGAAATCGCGTCCGGCCTTCCGGTTGGTGGCGATTTCCGCACTCATGGCCAAGCTCGGTGGTCAGGAAGGCCGCTCTCAGGGAGCTTCCCGTTGGATCAATTTGATTTTGCCCTCGATGATTTCCTGCAGGGCGATGTCCGCCACGCCCATGCTCGGACGGGTGGCAATCAAGGGGGAACGCCCGCTGTTGAGCTGTTTGACGCGCTGGGAGACCAGATTGACCAGCACAAGTGGGTCGGTGACAATTTCAGAGGCCTTATCAAGAAGATCGCTTTTCATAGGAGAACCGGGAAATCGCGAAATGGGCCGCTCCTGCTCAAACGGGATGACGTTTTTGGGGAGCAGAGACGGTTTTTTTTCGCTCAAAATAAATGGGATGGACAGAATTTCCGGCGATCACGCCGGGCCAATGGTCAAACCAGAGAATCGGCGAGCTGACAAGTCTTATCTGGTTTTTAAAAAAGGAAAATTTCAGATCGCTGAGGCTCATTTCGGCATCAGGTCGATGCCGATGCGGCGGAGGACGATGACAGTGATCCAGAAGAGCGCCACGGTGATGAGGCAATTGGCGGCGAGCGCGACCCAGAATCCCCAGCCGCTGCGCAGCATCCACGGTAGAATGAGAAACATCGGCAGGGTGGGGAGAACGAACCAGAACGTGCCCTCGGCGTGATTCGCGAGTCGCTCGGAGGATTGCCTGGCTTGGTGCATCCAGATCATGGCGAGCAGCGAGGTGAGCGGCAGGGCGATAAGCAGGGCGGAAAGCCGGTCGTTGACGAGCTGGACCTTGTTGACCAGCAGGATGATGAAGGCGCTGAGAAACAGCTTGCCGAGATCGAGCGGGGTGATGCTGAGGATTTTATCCCAGGGAATGCGGTTCATGGGGAAGGGAGCTTGCGGCTGCCGGAACGATATGGATAGCTTGCCGCCATGCAAGCCGCCTGTCTTGTTTGTTCCATCGCCGTGCTTTTCGCCGCATCCGCTTCCGCCGTGCAGGCCGCCGGTCTGAGCGATGGACAGAAGGCGGCGATCGGTAAAAAAATCTGGCAGAACGAATGCGCGGGCAGCGTCGCCGGGCTGACGACTTGGAATGCGGGCGAGGAATTTCCCTCGATGGGCATCGGTCATTTCATTTGGTATCCGGCCGGTTTCAAAGGGCGCTTCGAGGAAAGCTGGCCATCATTTGTTGTGTTCGCCCGCCAGCGCGGAGCCAATCTGCCGGCGGTGGCGCTTGAAGCACACAGCCCGTGGCGGACGAAGACCGAGTTTCAAAAGGATTTCAAAAGCGCACAGATGACGGCTTTGAGGAATTGGCTGGCGGGGAATGTCGGGCTGCAAACCGACTTCATCATCGCCCGCTCGCGCGCTGCGCTGGCCAAGATTCTTGCGGCGGCACCTGCGAGTGAGAAAAAGCGGATCGAGGCGAATTACCAGAAAGTTTCCACCACCTCGCAGGGGACCTACGCGCTGATCGACTACGTGAATTTCAAGGGCGACGGGACGCAGGTTTCCGAGCGCTACAACGGCCGCGGCTGGGGTCTGCTCCAGGTGTTGGGCGAAATGAGGGAGGTGCCGTCAGGCACCGCCGCGGCGACGGAATTCTCCGCCGCCGCGAAACGCGTGCTCTCCCGCCGGATCGCGAACTCACCGCAGGAGCGCGGTGAAAAACGCTGGGAAGAGGGCTGGCACAACCGCTGTGCCACCTACGGCAGACCGCTCTGATAGGCCGGCTTGCTTCCGGGTGTCAGGCGATTTTCCCGGCACGTGGCACAGCGGGTGCTCTAGCGACGCCGGCCCATGCTGAAGTCGATTTTCAAAACTCTCGCTCCATTCCTTCAAAGCGGCCTTCAGCTTGGAGTGGCTTTCTCGTTGATTGGCTCCGTGGAGGCGCGGGAAGTCTCGATTCGCGAAATGATCGCGTCCGCCACCGTCGCCAAGACCCCCGCCGAACAGCGCCAAATCATCCTCTCTCTCAAGAGCAACCCCTCGCCCGAGGTCGTGAAGTGGTTTGATCGATGGAAGTCGGGTGAAATTTTCCTCCACGAAGATTCATCCGGCGTGATCACCCCCGTCGTCCTGACCGGTGCGGCGGCGGGCGATGATTCGTTCGCCACCGTTCGCGTGTCGGACGGCTCCCCGCTGCTGGCCGTCGACAGCAGCGCGGTGAGGATCAATCCCAAGGAAGTCGAGTTTGCGGAGACCGACTCCGGTCTCCGCCGCGCGATGAGGGAAGTCGCCGATCTGGCAGCCCTTGCGGATCCAGATTTATCCAAGCGAATCCGGGCGATCCAGGACTCTGCTATCGGCCAGAAATCAGAAAAACTCCCAGAGCTCCAGTTGCTCCTGACCACGGAGAAACATCCCAAGGCCGTCCGCGCGCTGGAGGAATCCATCGCGATCATCCAGCTCCGCTCGCCCTTAGCCGGGGAACGGGTCGCGGCTTGCGAAAGACTCGGAAAACTCAATTCTCTCGCCGCGCAAGACACGATCAGGACCATCCTCAAGGAAGCCGAGGCCGCCAAAGACCTTCCGACCGCGCATGCGGCCAAGACGGCGCTCTCCGCGATCGAAGGTCACATCTCCCGGATCAACGCCGCCGGCACGGTATTCCGGGGGATTTCGTTAGGATCGGTTCTGCTGGTAGTTGCCATCGGACTGGCGATCACCTTCGGCCTGATGGGCATCATCAACATGGCCCACGGCGAGCTGATCGCACTGGGAGCATACACGACCTATGTCATTCAAAACATCTTCGCGGCGGGCCTGAACCTGTCGCCATTCGGAATCTCGATTTCCATACCCGGCATGAATCTGCCCGCCGGCAGCATGGGCATGTATTTCGTCGTCGCTCTTCCCGCCAGCTTCCTCGCCGCCGCGCTTGTGGGACTCCTTCTCGAGCGCGCCGTGATCCAGTTCCTCTATCGGCGACCGCTGGAATCCCTGCTCGCGACCTGGGGGATATCCCTCGTCCTCCAACAGCTCCTCCGGCTGGTCTTCGGTGCTAACAATGTCCAGGTTTCCAGCCCTTCATGGCTCTCGGGAAATTGGACGGTCAACGACGTGGTCTTCGGCTGGAACCGCGTTTTTGTGATCGGATTCGCAGCCCTCATCATCGTGGTGACCTGGCTGGTGCTGAACAAAACCTCGCTTGGCCTGCTCATCCGCGCGGTCATGCAGAACCGCAATATGGCCGCCTGCATGGGCGTCCGCACCGAGCGGGTCAACATGATGACCTTCGCCTTCGGCTGCGGCCTCGCCGGACTCGCCGGGGCGTTTCTCTCCCAGATCGGCAATGTCGGACCGTCGCTCGGGCAGAACTACATCGTCGATGCTTTCATGACCGTAGTCGTCGGCGGCGTTGGAAACATTCTCGGAACCGTCATCAGCGCCCTCGGCATCGGCATGGCCGACCAGTCACTCCAACAGTATCTCGGAAATCCGGTGATCGGGAAAATCCTCGTTCTCGGCACCATCATCCTATTCCTGCAATGGCGTCCCGCAGGTATATTCGTCACCCGTTCGCGCAGCCTTGATTGAACCATGCCCTCCCAACCTTTCACCGGACGCGTCCAACTCCCCGTTCTCATCCTCGCCGCAGTTTTCCTCGTGGTGGTGATGCCGGCCCTGAACGCCTTCGGGATCATCGAGAATTTCACCCTCAACCTGTGGGGCAAGTATCTCTGTTATAGCATCATGGCAATTTCGATCGACCTGCTGTGGGGCTACACAGGGCTGTTATGCCTTGGGCAGGCCCTGTTTTTCACCCTTGGTGGCTACATGATGGGGATGCACCTGATGCTGATGATCGGGAAACTCGGCCAATACAAAAGCGAGCTTCCCGACTTCATGGTGTTTCTCGGACATACGGAAATTCCGGCGTTCTGGCAGCCGTTCTATTCATTCCCTTTCGCGCTCGCGATGGTGTTCCTCGTGCCGGGACTGCTCTCCTACGTCTTCGGCTATCTCGCCTTCCGCTCCCGGATCAAAGGCGTGTATTTCTCGATCCTGACCCAAGCCCTGACCTACGGAATGGCGCTGCTGTTTTTCAAAAACGACCTGCTGATGGGCGGTAACAATGGGTTCACGGACTTCCGCACCCTCCTCGGCGCGGATCTCCGCACCGCTTCCACCCAGCGGATTCTCTATATCTGCACCGCCGTCCTGATGGTCGCCGTCGTCGCGGGATGCAAGTGGCTGACGAACTCCCGCTTCGGTCTCATCCAGCGCGCCATCCGCGACTCGGAAAACCGGGTGCTGTTCTCCGGCTATGCCACCGCGAATTTCAAGCTCTTCATCTTCGTTACCAGCGCGATGATCGCGGCCTTCGCCGGCGCGCTCTACGTGCCCCAGGTCGGCATCATCAATCCCAGCGAAATGACCACCGAGAAATCCCTCGAAGCTGTCGTCTGGGTCGCGCTCGGCGGCCGCGGCACACTGGTAGGACCGGTGGTTGGAGCGATTTCCGTCAACGCGCTGAAGAGCTGGGCCACCCGCGCCTATCCGGACCTCTGGGTGCTGATCCTGGGAGGAACCTTCGTTCTCATCGTGATGTTCATGCCCAAGGGAATCGTGGGGCTTCCCTCGCAGATCCAGGAAATCATCGCCAAAATCCGTCGCAGGAGCCTGCAGGCCGACCCAGTGCAGCCTGCCATTTCATCCGAAACCGCCGACCCATGAGCCAGAAGCCATTTCTCCTTGCAGCAGAGGGACTCAGCAAATCATTTGATGGTTTCAAAGCCATCAATGATCTCAACTTCTATCTCGATGAGGGCGAGCTGCGCACCGTCATCGGTCCTAACGGCGCCGGGAAGACCACCTTTCTCGATATCATCACCGGGCGCACCCAGCCTGACGAAGGCACTTTGCTCTGGGATGACGCGAAGCACGATCTTCTCAAGCTCAATGAATATGAGATTTATCGACTCGGGATCGGCCGCAAGTTTCAGACTCCCACCGTTTTTAACGATCACACCGTCGCGGAAAACCTGATTCTCTCGCTCGCCGGTTCGCGCGGCATCTGGCATAGCCTGTTCGGGAAGATCACCTCTGACCAGCGCGACCGAATCGCCGGAATACTCACCACCGTTAAGCTCGCCGACCACGCTCACCGCAAAGCCGGCGCGCTCGCCCACGGCCAGAAACAGTGGCTCGAAATCGGCATGCTTCTCGCCCAGGAAGCACGGCTGCTGCTTGTCGACGAGCCCGCCGCCGGCATGACCGACGAGGAAACCTATCGCACCGGCGAGCTGCTCCTCTCCCTTGCGGGAAAGTATACCATCGTGGTCATCGAGCATGACATGACATTCGTGCGGCAGATTTCCCAAGGCCGCAAGGTCACCGTTCTCCATCAGGGACACGTTCTTTGCGAAGGTCCTGTCGATCAAGTCCAGTCCGATGAGCGTGTTATGGAAGTCTACCTCGGCCGCAAATCCAAAGCCGCATGATCGCCTCCCCGACACAAACCGAAAGCCTGACGATATCCGATCTCCGGGTTTCCATCGGCGGAAGCGGCATCCTGCGCGGCGTCAATTTGTCCATCCGCCCCCAAACCGTCTTCTGCCTGATGGGCCGCAATGGAGTCGGGAAAAGCACGACCCTCAAGGCGCTGATGGGCTTGCTCCCGGCGGATTCCGGCTGCATCAAGCTCGAAGGATCTTTCCTGGACCGCGCTTCCTCCGCCGACCGCGCCCGACTTGGCCTCGGCTATGTCCCGCAAGGTCGCGAAATATTTCCCCATCTCACCGTCGAGGAGAACCTCTTCATCGGTCTCAACGCCCGAGGCCAGAAGCGTGATGCCAGCCAGACGGATCGGATCTACACGCTTTTCCCTATCATCAGGGAGTTCCTCCATCGTAAGGGCGGCATGCTTTCCGGCGGACAGCAACAACAGCTCGCCATCGGCCGCGCGCTGCTCACGAAGCCGAAGCTTCTCATTCTAGACGAGCCGACCGAAGGTATTCAGCCTAACATTATCGACCAGATCGGCGACGCCATCAAGATGCTCCGCTCCGAGGGAGAAATGAGCATCCTCCTCGTCGAGCAATACCTCGATTTCTGCAAGGAGCTCGGCGACGACTTCGCCATTCTTGAGCGCGGGGCCGTTGCCGCGTCCGGAGAAGTGACCGCCCTGACCGAGGATGTCGTGAAAGAGTTTCTCACGGTTTGATTGAATCGGGGGTCTGAGATGTGGTTTTTTCATACCCATGGCCAGAATGCATGATCAGAATTCATGATGAATCGGAAAAGTGCCGATCCGGTCCGGCCGATTCGAATTTTTGCCAATGAAACATCAAATTTGGCATAAATAGAGCTACCAGGAATACCGAGCGGAATTCCGCCAATAAAGCAACAATACCTATCGAAAATGAAAAGCAAAACACGATTCAGTAAGTTTCACCTACCATTGGCAATGGCACTCGGCACCACAGGCGCGATGGCCGGAACCGAGACGGCGGCAGCTCCATCACTGGCACCGACTCCGGATTGGTTGAAGGTCAGCGGCTACGCCGCCGTATCCTATATCCACACGGAGGTGGATTCTGATCTTGGCGATTTTGATGAAGATACATTGTTCGACGCCGGCACTCCATTTGATGCCGTGAAGCTCGGGCTCGAAGCAACCAAGGGATCCTTCACCGCTTACGCAAGCATCTTCTTCTCGCCGGTTAATGACAATGATGCGTTTGGTTCCGGCAGTGACGCGGGTATCCTGGACGCACATGTCAGCTACAAGACCGGTGATTTTTCCGTCACGGGGGGTAAGTATCTGAGCTGGCTTGGATACGAAGCGTTTGACGCGGTGAACATGACGCAGATGTCCTACGCCAACAGCTTGTTGGGGGCGATTCCAGCTTATCACACCGGCATCAAGTTTGAATACACGACCGGCGTGTTTGGCACCGGCGTCAATGTCTCCGACTCCATCCGCGGTGGCGATGGTTTCTGGAGCGGTGACGAAGACTATGGTAACGGTCTGGGTTACGAGGCTTATGTCGTCTACAAGGGAATCGAAAAGCTCACGCTCTGGGGCGGTGTTGCCTTTGACACCTCTGATGACATTGAAGGTGCGCCGGTGGACGAGTTTGTCACTTATGACGTCTGGGCTAGTTATGCGCTCTCGGACAAAATGACAGTGGCCGCGGAACTCGCCTATTGCGACAACGGCACTGTTTTCGGCACCCAGGGACTCGCTTTCCTGCAATACGCCTTTACCGAGAAGTTCTCGACCGTGTTCCGATTCGGCTACGACAATGTGGAGACCATCAATGCGACCGGCTACAAGTACACGATTGCGCCGAGCTATGCCTTCAATGACCACTTCACACTCCGTGGTGAAGTCAGCTACACCGACACCGATGTGGCCGACACCGACACCCTCTTCACCGGCGTCCAAGCCCTGGTCAAGTTCTAATCCTATTTCTTGGTATTAAACGGTTGCGGCGGGAGAGTCCTATTGATCATCCGGTATCGATGCTCTCCCGCTTGCTTTTTCAAACGGCTTCCTTCCAATCTCTCGATCCAACACACATATCCCAATCCCATGATCTCGAAATTCATCCCCTCCGCACTTGCTGCGATTGCTCTCACCGTTATCTCCGCCCAGGCGGCAGAAACCGTCAAAGTCGGCGTGCTCCACTCGCTCAGTGGAACCATGGCCATCAGTGAAACCTCCCTCCGCGATGTCCTGCTCTTCACCTTCGACGAAATCAACGCCGCCGGTGGCGTGATGGGCAAGAAGATCGAGCCCGTCGTCGTGGACGGCGCCTCGAACTGGCCTCTCTTCGCTGAAAAAGCCAAGCAGTTGCTTGATCAGGACAAGGTCGCGGTGACATTCGGTTGCTGGACTTCAGTCAGCCGCAAGTCGGTGCTTCCCGTGTTCGAAGAGAAGAAGGGCCTGCTCTTCTACCCGGTTCAATACGAAGGTGAGGAAATGTCCCCGAACATTTTCTACACTGCCGAGGCCGTCAACCAGCAGGCGACTCCTGCCGTGGATTACTTGCTCGAGGAAGGTAAGAAGAAGTTCTACCTGATCGGCTCCGACTATGTTTATCCTCAGACGACCAACCTGATCCTTCTTGAGTATCTCCTCAGCAAGGGAGTGCCTCTCGAAAACATCGGCGGTGGGTTCACCAAGGATGCCAGCGGCAAGATCATCTCCGCCGGCAAATACACGCCATTCGGCCACACCGACTACCAGCAGATCGTCTCCGAGATCAAGCAGTTCGCCGCCAGCGGCGACGCCTGCATCATCAGCACGCTCAACGGTGACACCAACGTGCCCTTTTTTAAGGAGTATGCGGCTGCCGGACTCGACGCGGAATCCTGCCCTGTGGTTAGCTTCTCGGTCTCCGAAGACGAGTTCCGCGGGCTTCCCGCCAGCCAGCTTGTCGGCCAACTCGGATGCTGGACTTACTTCCAGTCGATCAAGAGCCCGGCGAATGCCAAGTTCATCAAGAACTTCCAAGCCTGGCTCGCCAAGTCGGACGTTCCCGGAATTGTCAAAGAAGGCCGCGTGACTTGCTCGCCGATGGTGCTTTCCTACAATGGCGTCTATCTCTGGAAGGCGGCTGTTGAAAAGGCCGGCTCATTCGAGGTGGAGAAGGTGATGGCGGCTCTCAAGGGTGGCATCTCATTCGGCGGCCCCGGAGGCAAGGTGACTTCCCAAAAAAATCATCACCTTACCAAGAACGTCTTCATCGGTGAAACTCGCGCGGACGGACAATTCAAGATTCTCAAGGAATTCAAGGATGTCGTCGGCGAGCCATTCCTGAAGGGTACCTACAAGTCAAACTGATTTGGTTTTCGGTTGCTTATGGTTATCAAACCATGCCCTTTTCGGAGGGTATGGTTTTTTCGGTGCCTGCTTGGCATGAGCGCTGCTCACTCTCAGCGTGGCCTTTCATCCGCTTATGAAAATCTTCCGCCCGTCAAATTGGCAAGGTTCCGCCGCCCGCTTGCTTTGCGCGGGGGGGTGTTTTTATCCATCAATTTTATTCGCGCATCCGGGGCATTACCACCCGGATGAGACCGATGAGTTTGATTTTCTGAGAGCCGCGTTTTTTCACTCTCACGGAGCCTTGGATTATATCCTCGCGGGATTGTTCCTCTCAAGCGTCGCGGTCGCCTGGCTTCATGGAAAGCCAGCTGTCCGGATCAGCGCGCTCGTTGCGGCCTTGTGTTCGCTCTGCCTGCTCCCCGTTCTCTAGCCGCTCGCGCCGATGCATCTTTCCCCGCGCGAACAAGAGAAGCTGCTCATCGTCGTGGCCGGTGATCTCGCCAGCCGCCGCCGCGCGCGCGGGCTGAAGCTCAATTACCCGGAAACCGTCGCCCTGATCACCGCGGAACTCCTTGAAGGCGCACGCGACGGGAAATCCGTGGCGGAGCTCATGAGCTACGGTACCACCTTGATTTCCCGCGATGAGGTCATGGAAGGTGTGGCGGAAATGATTCACGACGTCCAGGTCGAGGCTACCTTCCCGGACGGCACCAAACTTGTCACCGTTCACGCCCCCGTCCGATGATCCCCGGCGAAATTATCACCCCGCCCGGCGCGCCGGATCTGATACTCAATCACGGCCTGGCCACGATCAGCGTCATCGTCGCTAACACCGGCGACCGTCCCATCCAGGTGGGCAGCCACTTCCATTTTGCCGAGGTGAATGCATCACTCCATTTCGATCGCGCCGCAGCGCATGGATTCCGGCTCAACATTTCGGCTGGCACCGCGGTCCGCTTTGAGCCTGGAGACACCCGTGAAATCCCCTTGGTGGCGCTTGCCGGAAGCCGCGAAGTTTACGGTCTTAACAATCTCGTCAACGGCCCGCTCGACTCATGAAACAAACCCGCGCCAATTACGCCGGCATGTTCGGGCCCACCACGGGTGACCAGGTCCGGCTCGCTGATACAGAGCTTTTCATCGAGGTCGAGCGCGATCTAATTGCCGAAGCTGGCGGCTATGGCAACGAGGTGAAATTCGGCGGTGGCAAGGTCATCCGCGATGGCATGGCGCAGTCTCCGCTCGCGCTTGATGCGGATTCGCTCGATCTAGTCATCACCAACGCCCTCATTCTCGACGCCGCGCAAGGCGTGACTAAGGCGGACATCGGCATCAAACACAGCCGCATCGTCGGCATCGGTCATGCGGGAAATCCGCTGCTGCAAGACGGCATTACCATGACCATCGGAGCCTCCACCGAGGTCATCGCGGGCGAAGGCTGCATCATCACCGCCGGCGGAATCGACACGCATATCCATTTCATTTGCCCGCAGCAAATCGAGCACGCGATCGCGAGCGGCGTTACCACGCTCATTGGCGGTGGCACCGGACCGGCGCATGGCACTTATGCGACGACCTGCACGCCGGGAAAATGGAATATCCACCGGATGCTCGAAAGCGCCGAGGCTTTTCCCGTCAACCTCGGCTTCCTCGGAAAGGGAAACTGTTCCTCACCGGAACCTCTCCGTGAGCAGGTTCTGGCGGGCGTCATCGGCCTCAAGCTCCACGAAGACTGGGGCACCACTCCCGCCGCGATTGACACCTGTCTAACTGTTTCTGACGAGTTCGACATCCAGGTCGCCATTCACACCGACACCCTCAACGAAGCCGGCTTTGTCGAAAGCACTCTCGCCGCCTTCAAAGGGCGCACGATCCACACCTATCACTCCGAAGGTGCCGGTGGCGGCCACGCGCCGGACATCATCCGCGTCTGCGGCGAGGCCAACGTCCTGCCGTCCTCCACCAATCCGACCCGGCCGTTCACGACTAACACCATCGACGAGCATCTCGACATGCTCATGGTCTGCCACCACCTCGACTCTCGTATTCCTGAGGACGTCGCCTTTGCCGAAAGCCGCGTCCGCCCGGAAACCATCGCCGCCGAGGACCTCCTCCACGATCTCGGCGCGATTTCCATGATGTCGAGTGACAGCCAGGCCATGGGGCGCATTGGCGAGACGATTACCCGCACGTGGCAGACGGCGCACAAGATGAAGGTCCAGTTCGGCAAGCTAGAAGGCCCGTCCCATCCCGCCGCCGACAATTTCCGCGCGCTCCGCTACGTCGCGAAATACACGATTTGCCCCGCCATTACCCACGGCATCGCCCACGAAGTCGGCAGCATCGAGCCGGGAAAACTCGCGGACCTCGTTATCTGGAAACCGGCGTTCTTCGGAGTCAAACCGGAGACCATCCTCAAAGGCGGCCTCATCGCCTGGGCGAACATGGGCGATCCCAATGCCTCCATTCCTACGCCGCAGCCGACGATGTATCGCCCGCAGTTCGGTGCTTTCGGCAAGGCCATTGCCTCCACCTCGGTCACCTTCGTCAGCGCCGCCTCCCTGGAATCCGGCGCTATCGCGGAACTCGGCCTAACCAAGCGACTCGTCGCCGTGAAAAACTGCCGTTCCGTGACCAAGCGAGACCTTCCCTTCAACGACTCCTTGCCGAAGATCACCGTCGATCCGGACACCTACACGGTCACGGCCGATGGCCGCGAGCTGCGCTGCGAGCCGATGTCCGTGCTGCCGATGGCCCAACGTTATTTCCTTTTTTAGATCCGGGCCATGCACGTCATCCAGCACGCCCTCGCTCCGGCTTCCGATTTGCCGCCGGAAAAGCAAATCGCCCTCGCTGTCGAGCGTCGTCTGTTTTTGAAGCGCCGTTGGAGGGCGGTCGCGGAGGATGGAGCAGAGTTTGGATTCGATCTGGAAACGCGCCTCACCGATGGCTGCGTGATTTATCAGCAAGCGGGAATCGACTACATCGTCCAGCAGTTGGCCGAGGCCGTTTACGAAATTCCGTTGGAGTCTCCTGCGCAAGCCGCGTTGGTCGCTTGGAAAGTGGGTAATCTTCACCTGCCTGCCCAGATTCTCGATCACTCTATTCGGGTGCTGCATGACGAGGCCATGACTCAGCTCCTCGGGCGCGAGGGCTGGCCCTACACCGAACCTGAAGTCGTTTTCACTCCCATGAAAGCCATGGCCCACACCCCATGACCTCCGACCCGTGGCTCTGGCTGCTTCAGGCGAACGACACTGCCTATCCCTCCGGTGCCTACGCGCACTCGTTCGGCCTTGAAGAATTGGTCGAATCCGGTGTTGTTCAAACAGCGGCTGATCTCGAGTGCTTCTTACAGAAACAAGTCCTGCCAGCGCTGCTTGCCTTCGAGATTCCATTCTTCGCCCGCGCCCATGCCGCTGCCGTCGCTGGAGATATCGACGGACTTCTCGCGCTGGATGGCGAGCTCGACGCCTGGCGTATCCCGGCGGAACTGCGCGACGCATCCCGACGCATCGGTTCGCAACGGCTGGATCTTCTCGCGCAGCTTGATTCCTGCCCGCTCGTTCTCCGCTATCGTAAGAGCTCGCCGCGCAGTCATCATCTCGTCGTCACCGCGCTGGAGCTTGCCAGCGTTCCCGTTAGCCAGGCAGCCCGCGCGTTCGCCTTCCAGTCGATCGCGGGGCTCTCCGCCGCGTCGATGAAGCTCATGCGCATCGGCCAGACAGCCTGCCAGCAAATTGTCCGTCGCACGCTCGCCGGGTTGGGCGGGGAAATCGATGTTTCCCTTTCCCAGCCGGTGGACGGCTGGTTCAATCCGCTTCTCGAAATCGCCTCACTCCGCCATGCCCGCGCCCATGCCCGACTCTTCATCTCCTGATTTGAAAAAGCGTCCGTTCCGCCTTGGTGTCGGCGGCCCGGTCGGCTCTGGAAAGACGATGTGCGTCCTCCGCCTGAGCCAGTGGCTCAGGGACGAGATCTCGCTCGCCGTCATCACCAACGACATCTACACCCGCGAGGACGCCGAGTTTCTTCTCCGCGAGGGAGTGCTCGCCGCCGACCGCGTCATCGGTGTGGAAACCGGCGGCTGCCCGCACACCGCGATCCGCGACGACACCAGCATGAACATGGCCGCCGTGATCGATCTCGAGAACCGCCATCCCGATCTGAAGCTCATCCTCATCGAAAGCGGCGGCGACAATCTATCTGCGACGTTTTCCCCCGAGCTCGTCGATGCCTACATCTACGTGATCGACGTTGCGGAAGGGGACAAGATCCCGCGCAAGGGCGGCCCGGCCATTCGGACCAGTGACCTGTTACTTATCAATAAAACCGACCTCGCTCCTTATGTCGGAGCGGATCTCGCGGTCATGGCACGGGATTCCGAAACGCAGCGCGGAAGCCGGCCGTTCCTGTTTGCCGATCTCAAATCTGAAAAGGGCAAGGACGACCTGATCGCCTGGTTGAAGCATGAGTATCTCTTCGTCTGAACCCGCCGTTTCCGGTTCTTCTCTCAGCGGTCATCTTGAACTACGCTGTGAGAACCGTGCCGACGGCGTGCCCTTCATTTCACACCAGAGTTTCCGGGCACCGGTGCATCTCAGCAAGTCGCATGTGGATCACGGGCATCTCGTGCAAAGCATCGTCAATCCGACGGCCGGATTTTTTGATGGGGACCATCTTGAGTCGGACATCCACGTAGCTCCCGGCGCAAAGCTGGTGCTCAGCACTCCGTCGGCGTCTCGCGTCTATCGGACGCGGTCCGGCGCGGCGGCGGTGATTTGTCAGAAATTCCGGGTCGAGAAAGACGGCGCGTTGGAATGGATTCCGGAGCCGTTCATCCCGCATGCCGGAGCCAGGTATGTGCAGCGCACGACCATCGATCTGCATCCTGCGGCGAGCCTGCTTTTCTTTGACTGGATCGCTCCCGGTCGTGTGGCGATGGGGGAAATTTTTGCTTATCAACATCTCCGCTGGGAGTTGGACCTTACTCTCGGGGGGACTCTCATCGCCCGCGAGCGTTACGACCTGCGGCCCGATGATGCTAGTTTGGAAGCGCTTCGCGCGAAGTTCCCCGCCGCGCATTATCTCTCCGTCTACGCCGCCGGAGAGATGGCGGGAAATTGTCCAGCGGAAGCGTTGGATGCCCTGAACACGGAAGACGCCTACCTCGGCCATGGACCGCTCGCTGGCGGCGTCCATGTGATCCGCGCGCTCTGCCGCGACAGCCTCGCCGCGCGGCATCTGCTGGAAACGCTTCGTCCGTTACTCTATTCCGCTGCCGGCTTGAAGCCCCCCGCGCTAGGTCGGATTTTTTGTTAGCTCGCGGAGGCAGTAGTTGCAGACCAGTTGCCCCCCGGAACTCTGTTTGCTGTGAATTTCCCTGTCGGGGATTTCCCTTGCCAAGTCCGGGCCGGTTTCCTATCTCCCGCGTCCCTCTTCACGCCGCCTTACTCACCAACGAAGATCCGGAGGGGCTCCATGCGGCAAATCTTCACAATCGCCCGTTCTGTATCCAAGGCGGGAAACCAAGAAACAACATGATCAACGAACTCATCAACGAAATGGTGGACGCCGGCGTCCACTACGGCCACCAAACCAAAAAATGGAACCCGCGCATGAAGCCCTTCCTCATGAAGGACAAAGGCGGAATCTACATCATTGACCTGGAAAAAACCGTTCAGCAGCTCGATAAAGCCTCCGATTTCCTCGCCGACCTCGTTGGCAAGGGCAAGAAAGTCCTCTTCGTCGGTTGCAAGCGCCAGGCGCAGGACGCCATCCGTGAAGCTGCGGAAGCGACCGGTCAACACTACGTCAACCACCGCTGGTTGGGCGGCATGCTCACCAACAGCCTCACCGTCCGCAAGTCGGTCGAGCGCCTCAAGTATCTCGAAAACATCGAGAAGCAGCCTGAATTCAAGGCCATGTCGAAAAAGGAACTCGCCGCCCTCGGCCGCGAGCGCGAAAAGCTCCTCCGCAACCTCCGCGGCGTGCGCGACATGGACAAGAAGCCTGACGCCGTCGTCATCGTGGACTCCGCCCGCGAGACCATCGCCGTGGCCGAAGCCCGCCGCTTAAATATCCCAATCATCGCTCTCGTCGACACCAATGCCGACCCGGCGCTCGTCCAATTCCCGATCCCCGGCAACGACGACGCGATCCGCTCGATCCGTATCATTCTCCAGAATCTGGTGGATGCCATGGTCGCCGCCCGCAAAAACTAAATCATCCCACCCACCGGGCGTCCTGTCTCGCGACGGGACGCCCGTTTTTCCTCTCTACCACTCACACTATTTTCCCACTATGATCACCGCAGCAATCGTTAAAGAACTTCGCGACAAGACCAACGCCGGCATGATGGACTGCAAAAAAGTCCTCACCGAAACCAACGGCGACATCGAAGCCTCCATCAAGCTCCTCCGCGAGCGGGGCATCATGAAATCCAGCAAAATGGCCGACCGCGCCGCGACCGAGGGCGTCATCACCGCCCGCGTCAACGCCGATGCCACCTCCGGCCTCCTGCTTGAGCTTAACTGCGAGACCGACTTCGTCTCCAAGAACGAGAATTTCCAAGCCTTTGTCGGCAGCCTCGCCGACGCGCTCGCCGTGTCCAGCGCTGCCGACCTTGACGCCGCGCTTGCCGTCCAGCTTGGCGAGCAAAGCATCGAAGACACGGTCAAAGCCAAAGTCGGCGAAGTCGGCGAGAACCTCCAATTCCGCAAGTATGTCCGTTACGACGCGGCTCCGGGCGGTGTTGTCGCCTCCTATATTCACCTCGGTGGTAAGGTCGGCGTGCTCATCGAAGTCGGCACCACCAAGCCGGAAACACGCGGCACCGAAAGCTTCAAGGAACTCATCAAGGATCTCACGCTGCACATCGCAGCCTGCGCGCCCAAGGGACTTTCCCGCGACGACATCCCGCAGTCCGTGGTGGACAACGAGCTCGACATCTTCCGCGCACGCCTCGAAGCCGAAGGCAAGCCTGCGAATATCATCGAGAACATCCTCAAGGGCCAGATCGGCAAGTTTTTCGCCGAAAGCTGCTTCCTCGAACAAGGATTCGTGAAGGACTCCGACATCAAGGTCTCCGCCCTGCTCGAAGCCAAAGGCAAGGAACTCGGCGACACCCTAACGGTTACCCGCTTCGTCCGCTTCGGCCTCGGCGAGTAAGTGATACAGGCATTCCTGCCTGTTCTTCATTCCAGGAAAAAGTCCGGCTCCATCACTGGAGCCGGGCTTTTTCGTTAGTGAAATCAAAGGCAGATTCGGCGGAACAAAACATCAAGCGGAAGCTGCATGCCGATGTAGAAATCCCCGAACTCGCCGTAGCGCGCGGTGACTTCGTCGAAGCGCATTTCATAGACGATCGACTTGATGTCGATGGTGTCCTTGGCGAGCAGGGTGACGCCCCACTCGTATTCATCGAGTCCGGTCGAGCCGGTGATAAGCTGGAGAATCCGGCCGGAGTAGGTGCGGCCGACGCGGGCGTGGCCGGCCATCAGTTTCTTGCGGGCTTTGAAATCGAGCGAATACCAGTTGTCCGCGCCGTTGCGGCGCTTGGACATCGGATAGAAACAAATCACCGGCCAGTCGGGCAGGACCGGATAGAGGCGGTGCTTGAGGTAGTGCGCCATCCGCTCGTCGAAAGCCTTGAGCGCGGCTTCGAACTCGGGCGTTCCTTCTACCAGACCTTCCTCGGCGACCAGGGTCTCTGCGGCGTATTGCTCGCGGCTGGTAGTGTATTCCGAGCTCTCGGTCTGGGAAAGATAGGAATACGTCGGGCTGAGGATTTCCGGCCCCAGCGACAGGCTGAGCTGCTTTTCAAACATGTTAGCCACCTGCAGGTCCGGAGTCAGCAGCATGAAGCCGAGGTCCGCCTTGGGCGTCGCGACGGAGAAGATCAGCAGGTGGGTGTCGGGCGTGGCGCGGATTTCCTGCACCAGTTCGGTGAGGCGGGTCTTGGCCTGGCGCTGCTCCTCGTCGCTGAAAAGCGCCCATTGCGCGTGATCGACGTGATAGAACAAATGCATGACGTGCCAGCCTTCCCTGGGCACGAGTGGAGTGACTTCTTGGTTGGACATGGCGGTGGAAATTCAGCGGCGGTCGGTGGAGACGTTCATTTCAAAAAGCTTCTTGAAAGCAGGCCCCGGCGAGCTCTCCGAATGAGCTTCATAGACCTGCACCATCCATGGCTTGCTTTGGCCGGTGCGGTAGGCGGCGTGCATTCCGACATCCTCAAAGCCGGCGGTGGCAGCCACCTCCAGCGAGGCCCCAGCCCGGATGGCGCGGGTTACCGTATCGCCGATGACGTCACCGTCGCTGTTGCGGAAAAACACCCGGACTGCGGCCGGGCCGCCTTCCACTGTTAGATCGACCACTGGCACCAGCTGGGTGCCGCGGCGAACGGTCTCGGCATTCGCCCCCTCGGTGATCGGCGCGCGCCAGTAGGTGTCGGCGGAAATGATTGTTAGGTGCGCGCCCTTGGCTGGGAAATCATTCTCCCGCAAACGCTCGGACCCTGCAGGCAAGCGGTGGATTGTTTTGAAATAAACCACCCCCCCGCCGATCAGCAGCACTGCGAGCAATGCCGCCAGGCCGATGCGCTCGACCTTGGAAAGACCCAGATGCGGGCGCAAGGAGACCGGCGTGGCGTTTTCCCGGATCTGCGGGGAAAACTCGTCCTGCCCCACCACCAGTGGAACCACCACCGTCGGAGTTTCCTCAACGATTTCCTCGATGATGGGCTCCAACGGCGCAACTTCGCTCACGGAAACCGGCTCGGGCTCGTTCCCGTCTTCGAGCTCGTCAAATTCGACGCCAAGCTTTGCACGATGCACCGGATGGGACATCGGTTGAGGTTTCGAACGCTTGCTGCTGACGTTGATCTGGATGGGTTCCGCGGCCGCCGCATTCTGCGGTGGCGTCGATTCCTCGGATTTCGGCGAATCGCCGACCGGCCGCTTCGTCACGTTTCCCGAACTGCGGGAAGCGGGAATCCCCGTGGAGCGCACGGGCCGGCTGGGAGCGGCCTCCGTGCCCTGCTCGTCCGGGCCGATCGGCCCGACCGGTTCGTCGAAGGCCCACAAATCCAGCTCTGTCGTATCCTTGACCAGATCATCCATCTTCGGGCGATGTCGCGGAGGAAGGGATGATCCTTCGGGAGATGGAGGAGGCTTGGGTGTCATAACAGGTGCGGCGGGATTTTTAGAACGAGGACTCGGACTTGACCAGTGCGAAAGCCGAATCCGAATTTTCGAAAAAATCGGGTTGCATCCGATGCCCGCTGCCGTCATCCAAGGCGCTGTTAATCTTTATATTTCCTATGGCTGACCGCGAAGACAAGAATGTGGAAAACGTGCCCGGCAAGTTCTATGTGGACAGCCAGTGCATCGATTGTGATCTCTGCCGGGAGACTGCGCCGAACAATTTCACCCGTGCCGAGGACGAGGGTTATTCCTACGTTTTCAAGCAACCGGAAAACGACGAGGAGCTCGCGCAGTGCCGCGAGGCCATGGAAGGCTGCCCGGTGGAGGCCATCGGGGAGGATGGCGACGCCTAAGTGCCACGCCGCGATGAAAAAACCGCCGCGCTCCAGCAGAATCCGCGAGGAGATCCTACGGGAGTGGCGCGGTGCCGAGGAACCGGCGGATCTCAACGCCGGGATTCATCTCGCGCAGAAATTCGTGGCCGCGATCCTGCGCGCTGCCGGGGCGGAGGACGGCCTGCACGAGGACCAAGTCCGCACGACGTGGAAAGAGCTCGCCGGCGATTTCATCGCCCTCCACACCGAGCCGATCTCCGTAAAAGGCGGCAATCTCGTTCTCCGCGTGACCCAGCCGGCGCTGCGCTTCCAATTGGAGCAAATGAAACCCATGCTCCTCACCCGCATCCGCAGCCAGCTCGGCGAGGGGCGGATCAGATCGATTAAGTTCACTCTTGGGTAAAGCTGAAATACTTAAACGCTTAAAATCCTAAATTTCAGGCTCTTCCTCTCAGTTTTTCAGCGTTTAAGTATCTCAGAATTTACCTCCCCATGTTTCGCAACCTCATCTTCGATTGGTCCGGCACGCTGGTGGACGATCTCGGCCCGGTCATCGAGGCGACCAACGCCGTGCTCGGGAAATATGAAATCGCCGCGCTCGACCGCGAATGTTTCCGCCGCGCTTTCCGGCTGCCTTACCGGGAATTCTACGCCGAGCTGCTGCCGGACGTCTCGCTGGAGGAACTTGAAGCCCATTTTCGTCCGGCCTTCGACGCCGCCGTGACGCCCGTCACGGTCCTGCCCCACGCCCGCGAAAAACTCGAATGGTGCAGCGCCATCGGCATCCGCTGCTTTGTCCTGACTTCCATGGACACCCTCGCCTTCGAGCGCCAGATGGACGATTTCGGCCTCCGCCATCATTTTGAGGCCACCTATTCCGGCGTGCTGGACAAGCGGGAAATCATCCACCAGATCCTCGAAACCCACGGCCTCGACCCCGCCGAAACCGCCTTCGTCGGCGACATGACCCACGACGTGGAAACCGCGCGCCACGGCGGCATTTCCTCCATCGCCGTGCTCACCGGCTACAACCACGCGGAAATCCTCGCCGCCGTTCGCCCGGACCTCACCGTGCCGGACCTCGGCGTCCTCCGCTGCCTGCTCGACCGCCGCCGCAGCGTTTCCCGACCGGTAGCCACCGTCGGCGCACTGATTCACGATGGAAACGGCCACGTCCTGATGATCCGCACCCACAAATGGGGCGACCGCTGGGGCATTCCCGGCGGAAAAATCGAGCGCGGCGAATCCTCCACCGACGCCCTCCGCCGCGAGATCCGCGAGGAAACCGGCCTTGAGCTCCGCGACATCGAGTTCGCGCTCGTCCAGGACTGCATCCTCTCGCCCGAGTTCCAGCGCCCCGAGCATTTCCTGCTGCTCAACTACGTCGCCCGCGCCACCACCACCGCCGTCACCCTCAACGACGAAGCCGAGGAATTCCGCTGGCTCTGCCCCGCCGACGCCCTCGCCCTCAATCTCAACCAGCCCACCCGTTTCCTCCTCGCCGAAGCTCTCAACCGCGACCTTACCCCCCATGTATCCGCCTGACACCATCGAGATCCGCCGCCTGCGCGTCAGCACCCTCATCGGCGTGCCGGACGAGGAACGTGCCGTTTCCCAAACCCTCCTCGTCACCATCCGCATGACCCCGTCGCAAGGTTTCGACGGCCTCGCCGACGAAATTTCCCGCACCGTCGATTATTACGCCGTCTCGCAGGAAATCGAGTCCCTCGCAGCCGCCCGCCCGCGCTGCCTCATCGAGACGCTCGCCGTGGACATCGCCGACCACCTGCTCGGAAATCACCCGCTCGCCCGCGTCGCCATTTCCATCGAGAAACACATCCTCCCGAACACCGAGTGCGTCGCCGTGCATGTCGAAAGGAGCCGGTAAAAAGCCCGCCCGCTTGACACCGCTGCACCACTGCACCATGGTGCATTCATGCGCTTGACGATCAATCTCGATGACGATCTCTACGCCATGGTCCGCAGCCACGCCATCGCGACCAAGACCTCCCTCAGCAAAGCGGTCGGAGACCTCCTGCGCCGCCGCACCCTGTCGGCAGCTCCGATTTCCCCGTCCGCGCCCGGCGTCCACCCGCTGTCCGGTTTCCCCGTCTCCCATAGCGAAGGTCGCCGGATCACCGCCGAAGACATCCGCCATGCCATGGATGAAGACCTCGTCCGCCCCTCGGAAATCATGGGCGTCCCGCCCGGGCAAATCGAAGAGGCCTTGAAATGACCTGGCTTCTGGATGGGAATATTCTGATCGGTGCCATGCTTCCCGATCACGTCCACCACGACCGGGTCCACCGCTGGTTGGCCACGATCCAAGGCGACGCTTTCGCGACTTGCCCGATCACCGAAGGCAGTCTGCTCCGAATGCACATGATCCATGCCCGCGACAAATCCGCCGCTGCGGCATGGTCCGCGCTCGCGTCCGTCCGAGCCCACCCTACGCACCTTTTCTGGCCCGAAAATTTCTCATATGCCGAAATTTCACCCACCCGCCTCAGTGGTCACCGCCAAGTCACGGACGCATGGCTCGCCGAGCTGGCCCGGCGCAAGGGCGGGAAACTCGCCACCTTGGATGAAGCCCTTTTCGCTCTCTGGCCGGATGTCGCCGTCCTGATCCCCGTTTGAATGCCGGAATCCCGCTTTCCTCTCACAGCCTTGACCGACCCCGGTTCCGCGTGCAATCTGCGCCGCAAAATGAAATCAACCTTCCTTAACTATCTTCCGATTTTCGGGGTGGCGGCATTGCTGCTAAACTCCTGCGGGCCGACCGTTCCTGGACAATCCGACTACCTCAAAGGACTCGGCGGACCGATCCAGCAACAGACGTCCGGTGGGCCGCACCACCCGGCCCCGGCGATTCCGGACGACGTTTCCTACTGGGATGGCGACAGCGCGACGGGCAGCCCGCTGGTTAGGATCAACCGCGGCCAGCAGAAGGCGTTTTTCTACAAGGGCGGCGTGCTGGTGGGGATTTCCCGGATTTCCAGCGGAACCGAGGACCACGGAACGCCTGCCGGGAAATATAAAATCATCCAGAAGAACAAAGATCACGTCTCGTCAATCTACGGGGTTTTCAAAAACAAGGCGACGGGGGAGACGACGAACGACAACGTGGACATCCGGGTGGACAAGATTCCTCCGGGGGAAATTTTCTACAACGCGCCGATGCCGAATTTCATGCGCTTCAACGGCGGCATCGGGATGCACACCGGCTATCTTCCGGGCTACGCGGCTTCGCACGGCTGCATCCGGATGCCGCATCACATGTCGACTCACTTCTTTGAAAATGTCCAGATCGGCACGCCCGTCATCGTCGAGTGAGCGCCGGATCGTCATTTCTCCCGGATGCGGGAAAGACTGCGGAAATCGCCCCGGCGGAGGTCGCGGCATGGATCCGGCTGCCGCGTGAGCAACGGCCGCGGCTAATCGATTGCCGCGAGCAAGACGAGCTGGCGATCTGCCAGATCGCGGGCAACGAGTGGTTTCCGCTCGGCACCTTTCCCGAGGCCGGGGAAAAACTCACAGCGGACGATGCCCGCGGAGTGGTCGTTTATTGCCACCACGGCATGCGCTCGCTGCGCGGTGCTTTGTTTTTACGGGCGCACGGGGTGAAGAACGCGTTTTCCATGAGCGGCGGAATCGACGCGTGGTCGCGGCTCATCGATCCGGAAGTGCCACGTTATTGAACAGCCACGTGCGATAGGGCGCGGCGATTTGCGCGGGTTCCAGCGCGATGATTTCCGGGACTCCATACGGATGAAGCTCGGTCAGCATTTTGCCGAACGCGGGAAAAGCGGCGGCGGTGGTTTTGAAAATCGCGAGCGTCTCGACGGCGGTTTCGACCTTCCCCTGCCAGCGGTAGATCGACTCCACGGCGGGCAAGAGATTGACACAAGCCGCGAGTTGCGCTTCAACTAGGACCGTGCCAATCTGTCGCGCCTGTTCGGAATCCGGGAAGGTGCAAAGGATCAATAAAACGTCGCTCATGGCTATTCCTGAACACCGGAAACCCAAAACAAGCAACTCAAAGGTGAAATCCGGCTTTCTCGAAAAGCTGGTCGCCCGGCTGGATCGCGTGGTTCCCGGCGACGTCCAACAAATCGTCACCCGCTTGATCCGCGAGAAGGGATTTCTGGAAAAAGTCTTCGAGGCGCTGCACGAGGGCGTGATCATTCTCGACCCAAAAGGAGTGATCGGTTTCCTCAACCACGCGGCCTGCCAGTTCTTCGGGCTCGATCCGGAGCGGGCGACCGGCGAGTTCATTTCCAACCAGATCCGCGGACTCGACTGGGCGGTTCTGGGCAAACCGGGCCGCACGATCAGCCGCGACCTGGAGGTTTTCTATCCGGAAAACCGCTACCTGAATTTCTACCTCGCGCCGATCGACGGCGCGGAGAGCAACCACGAACCGCTCGGCTACGTGATGCTCGTCCGCGACCTCACCACCACCCGGGCGGAGGCTGAGGAAAATCTTGAATCCGAGCGCCTCAACGCGCTCACCCTGCTCGCCGCCGGAGTCGCCCATGAAATCGGCAACCCGCTCAACTCGCTCGATATCCACCTTCAGCTTCTCGGCCGCAAACTGCGCAAACTGTCGCCCGGCGAGCGCGGACCGCTGGAGGAAAACCTCAACACCGCCCGCGAGGAAATCCAGCGGCTGGACCTGATCCTCAAGCAATTCCTCCACGCCGTCCGGCCGACCGCGCCGCTCCGCGAGAAACAGGACCTTCACGCGATTTTACATGACACCCTGCGACTGCTAGAGCCGGAGCTCGCCTCGCGGAAAATCGCCGTGCAGCTCGATCTAGCGGATTCACTGCCGCCCGCGTTCATCGATCCGGGCCAGTTCCAACAGGTTTTCTACAACCTCATCCGCAACGCGTTCCAGGCGATTTCCTCGGACCACGGCCACGTCACCATCCGCACGCGGGTCAGCGATTTCGAAACCATCATTTCGATCGAGGACAACGGCACCGGCATTTCTCCGGAGCACATGGGCGCGCTGTTCGAGCCTTACCGCACCACGAAATCCTCGGGCTCCGGGCTCGGCCTGCTCATCGTGCGGCGGATCATCCGCGAGCACGGCGGCGCGATCGCCATCGAGAGCGAGGAAAACCAAGGCACTCGCGTGCTGATCCATTTCCCCCACAAAGAGCGGCCAGTCAGACTACTTGCCGCGCCCGAACCCGATCCAGTCATCGACCTTTAAAATTTCACGCCAATGTTACCCACCTTGCTGATAGTCGAAGACGAACGCGCGACCCGCGAGGGATTGCGCAGTGCGTTGGAAGAGGAATTCGACGTTTACACCGCCTCCAGCGCGAGCGAGGCGCTGGCGATTTTGAAATCCGAGCCGATCAAAATCCTACTCACCGACCTCCGACTCGGCGGCGACTCCGGGATGGACCTGCTGGACGCTGCGCTCGCCCTGCCCGATCCGCCGGTCGCCATCATGATGACCGCTTACGGCTCGGTGGACACCGCGGTGGAAGCGATGCGCCGCGGCGCGTGGCACTTTGTCACCAAGCCGCTTAATCTCGACGAAGTGGAAATGCTGCTCAAGCGCGCGCTCCGCAGCCGGACGCTGGAAACCGAAAACCAACAGCTCGTCCAACAGGTCAAAAAATCCCACAAGCTCGACCGCCTCATCGGCAAATCCACCGCCATCGGCCGGGTTTCCGAGCTCGTCCAACAGGTCGCGCCGACGCGGGCCACCGTGCTGATCGAGGGCGAGTCCGGCACCGGCAAGGAGGTCGTCGCGCACACGCTGCACCATCTTTCCGGTCGGCCGGCGGCTAAAATGGTCATCGTCCACTGCGCCGCGCTCTCGCCGCAGTTGTTGGAAAGCGAGCTTTTCGGCCATGAGAAAGGCTCGTTCACCGGAGCTTCGCAGCGCCGGATCGGCCGCTTCGAGCAGGCGGACGGCGGCACGCTTTTCCTCGATGAAATCGGTGAGATCGATGCCTCCACCCAGGTGAAACTGCTGCGCGTCCTTTCCGAGCGCACACTCGAACGCGTCGGCTCGAACTCACCGATCAAGGTCGATGTCCGGGTCATCGCCGCGACTAACAAAAACCTCAAGGAGCTCGTCGCGAACGGCAATTTCCGGGAGGACCTCTATTTCCGGCTCAACGTGGTAAAAATCGAAATGCCGCCGCTGCGCGACCGGCGGGAGGACATCGTCTTGCTGGCGGGCAGTTTCCTCCAGGAATTCGCCAGCGAAAACGACCGCCCGGTGAAGCCGCTGGCGGACGACGCGATGCAGTTGCTGCTGACCTACTCTTGGCCCGGCAACGTCCGCGAACTCCGCACCGCCATCGAGCACGGCGTGGTGATGAGCAACGATCCGGTCATCGAGGCCCGCCACCTTCCGCAATTCTTGCGTTTTCCCGTCGCCGACATCGGAATTTCGTCCCCGCCGATCAAAAACACCCTTGCCGCTCCGGCGGAATTCAACTTGCATGCGCTCGAAACCAGTGCGATCCGGGCTGCGCTCTCCCTCGCCGGGGGAAACCGCACCCATGCGGCGGATCTTCTTGGTGTCAGCCGCAGAACTCTCCAGCGCAAGCTGAAGGATCTCGGTATCTAAATTCGTCGTCCGCTTTTAGCCCCATTTTTCATGAGCATCACTTCCTCTCAGTTGGACACCGGTATCCTGATCCGCCGCAGTCTGTTTTTCCTTGTTTTGATCATCCTGACTCTTGGGAACCTCTTTGTCCTGTTCCGCGGCTTGAACTCGCCGCAGGCGATGGACCAGGCGCAGATTTCCCGAGAAATCGCCCGGGGCAACGGTTTCACCACCAAATTTATCCGCCCGGTCGCTCATTATCAGGCACAGAAGGCGCAAAATAGCTCGGTTTCCCTCATCGGATTCCAAGACACCTACCACTCTCCCCTCAACCCGTTGATCAACGCCGCAGTCCTCAAACTCATCGGGGCGGATGATCCGGATGCCTGGCAGATGGGCGAAAACGAGATGGTCTTCCCGCTAGACCGGGTGATCGCCACCGTTTCCACCTTGTTCTTCCTGATGGCCATCGGGGTGAATTACCTGCTGATTTCACGAATATTCGACCCGAAAATCGCCGGCGTCTGCGCGATCCTGATGCTGTTTTGCGAAACCTTCTGGAACTACTCGCTGAGCGGACTGCCGCAAATGCTGATGTTGCTGCTGTTCTCCTGCGCCATTTATTTCGTCTACCGCGCCGTCGAGGCCGCCGCAGAAGGCCGGATTTCCATGACGCCGGCCATCATCGCGGGCGCGTTTTTCACCCTGCTGGCGCTCACTCACTGGATGACCGTCTGGATCGCGCTGGGTTACATCCTTTTCGCGGCGATCGCCTTCCGTCCCCGCGGCATCGTAGGGCTCTCGGTTCTGGGGCTGCTTCTCGTCGCCGCCATCGGCCCGATGTTGCGCAATCAAAGCATCACCGACTCGCCCTTTGGCACGGCCTTTCTCACGCTCTACAACGGTTTGGGCAGCGGCTCCGAAACTGCGGTGATGCGCATGATCGACCTAGAGGCCGAGCCACTCGTCCTCGACGGACTCATTTCGAAAATTCTCCGCACCACCCTGTTGCAGGCCACGGACATCATCCCGTTTCTCGGCGGCCTTTTGATCGCGCCGTTGTTTTTCATCGCGCTGCTGCATCCGTTTAAGCGGGCGGCGATCGCTAATTTCCGTTGGGCCATCCTCTTGATGTGGGTGGGTGCCGCCTTCGGTCTGGCGATTTTTGGGATTTCCAAGAACCAGCTCGACCCCAACCAGCTCCACCTGCTGTTCGCGCCGATCATGATGGCCTACGGCCTGGCGTTCATTTCGATCCTCTGGAGCCGCCTCGATTTCGTCGCCACCACGCCGGTTCTCCGGAACGTGCACCATTTCGTGATCATCGCCATTTGCGCCCTGCCGCTCATCCTCGCCTTGCCAATGAAGGTAAGGATCGGAATGCACTTGCGCGACCGCGGCGGCGTGCCGCATTGGCCGCCTTACTACGCGCCCGCCCTCAACAGCAACAAAGCCGGCATCAGGGGATGGATCACCGAAAAGCAAATCACCTTCTCCGACCAACCCTGGGCCGTCGCTTGGTATGCCGACCGCGTGAGCGTCTGGCTGCCACCGACATACGCTGGATTTGAGAAAATCGAAACCATCGCCGCCGACCTCCAGACCCCCTGCGCCGGCGTGCTGATCTCGCCGCTCTCGCACGGCTCAGGCTCCCTTACCGAAATCGCCGCCCAATATAGAGATTTCACCTTCATGGTCCTTGATGGCAGGACATTCTTCACCAACTACCCCTCCGGCGTCTCGCTCCTCGACAAGGAGCCGAAAATCCAAGGCGTGGCCAAACGCTACTCTTACCGCCAGCCGCTTGTGGGCATGGACATGGTTTATTACAGCGACCGCCCGGTCCGCGCCGCCAAAGAAAACTAATAACCATGGCTCGCCGCAAATCCAGCGCTGAAGAAGAGGACTCGACGCAACCGACGTTCGAGGAGGCCCTGACCGGCCTCGAAACGATCGTCGAGGAGATGGAGCACGAGCACCTCGCGCTCGAGGACCTCGTGACGCGTTACGAAAAAGGCTCCGCGCTGCTGGTCCGCTGCGAGTCGATCCTCCAGTCCGCCCGCGAACGGATCGAACTCATCACTCTCCGCAACCAGAACGAAACCCCACTGGATGCGGCTAACAAAACCGCGGATGCCGCCGAACTTCCGGACGATTCTGACGACGACGACGATAATGACATCCGCCTCTTCTAAGCCCCCGGCCCTCGGCCCTCTGCTCTCCACGATTCACTCACCCTGCGATGTCAAAAATCTCGCTGACGAGGACTTGACGAAGCTCGCTGCGGAAATCCGCCACACGCTAATTGATTCGCTGTCGAAAACAGGTGGCCACCTCGGCCCCAACCTCGGCGTCGTCGAGTTGAGCGTGGCCATGCACCGCGTCTTCTCCACGCCCCGCGACAAGTTCGTGTTCGACGTTTCCCACCAGGGCTACGTCCACAAGATGCTCACCGGCCGCGCCGCCCAAATCCACACGATCCGCACCTACAAGGGCCTCAACGGATTTCTTCTCCGCAGCGAGTCTAAGCATGACTCCTACGGCGCAGGTCATGCCGGCACCGCCCTATCAGCCGCCCTGGGCATGGCCGCCGCCCGCGATCTATCTGGCGGTGACAACCATGTCGTCGCCGTCGCCGGTGACGGCGCCTTCACCTGCGGCCCCACGCTCGAGGCACTCAACAACATCGCGGAGACGACCCGGAAATTCATCGTCGTCCTCAATGACAACGAATGGTCGATCGATAAAAACGTAGGTGCCATCGCCCGCTATTTCAACGCGCTCCAGACCCACCACACCTACGCCTCCGTCCGTGCCAAGGCCGCGGAGTTCGTCGAAAAAGTCGCGGGCAAGGCCGCCCGCACGCTCGCTCACCGGGTCGAGGAAGGTGCGAAGAATTTGTTTTTTCAGAATGTCCTGTTTGAGAAGTTCGGCATGCGTTACTTCGGCCCCATTGATGGTCACGACCTGCCTTTGTTAGTCCGCACTTTCGAGCATCTCAAGACGCTGCACGAACCCGTCGTGCTTCACATCATCACCGAGAAAGGCCGCGGCTATCAGCCCGCGCTCGACAACCCCGGGAAATTCCACGGGCTCGGCACCTACAAGATCGAGGACGGGTCCACCGATTCCACCACCTCTCCAACCTGCTCGGACATCTTCGGCCGGGCGGTCACGGACTTCGCCAAGAAGGACTCGAAAATCGTTGCCATCACCGCCGCCATGCCTGGCGGCACGAAGCTGGAGATCTTCAAAAAGGAACTGCCGGACCGCTACTTCGACGTCGGCATCGCCGAGGAGCACGCCGCGCTTTTCGCCTGCGGCCTGGCCACCGAAGGCTTCCGCCCGTTTCTAGCCATCTACTCGACCTTCATGCAGCGCGCCTATGACATGATCATTCATGACATGGCGCTGCAAGGACTGCCCGTCCGCCTCTGCATGGACCGCGGCGGACTTTCGGGCGACGACGGACCGACCCATCACGGGCTTTTCGACATCGGCTACCTCCGCCACATCCCCGGTATCATCCACATGCAGCCGAAAGACGAAGACGAGTTCGTGGACATGCTCCACACCATGGCGCAATACGACGCCGGGCCCTCCGCCATCCGTTTCCCGCGTGGAGTCATTAAGGGCACTCCCGTCAAAGCCTCGCCGCAGATCCTCGAAATCGGCAAGGCCGAAGTCGTCGCGGACGGCACCGATGTGGCGCTCGTCGGACTCGGCACAATGTTCGAAATGGCCGAGCGGACCAAATTGCAACTCGAAGCCAAAGGCCTCTCCGTCGCACTCATCAACCCGCGCTTCATCAAGCCGCTCGATGCCGCTGTGCTCCAGGAATTCGCCCGGAAATGCAAAGTCGTCTGCACCTTCGAGGACCACGTCCTCCTCAACGGCTTCGGTGCCTCGGTGATCGAAAATCTCCACGATGCTGGCATCCACACTCCGGTCGAGCGGATCGGCTGGCCGGACGAGTTTATCGAACACGGCAAACCGGAAACCCTCCGCGAACTCCACGGCCTGACTGCGGAAGTGGCGGTCCAACGAGTGCTCCAGCATTTTTCCTGATCAAAATACTGCGAAATCAAAATAGAAGGTGACATTCGGCGTTTGGCAGATAATGTTTGCCGTATGGCTAATTCTTTTCAAGACGGTGATCACGATCCCGAGCTTTCCGGGCGCGTGGAGTCCCCCGTCGCCACCTACGGCGGCATCAAGGAACCGGCTCTGCTGGAAGCGGTGGATCATTGGTTGGAGGTGCTGCGCCACTTCGGGCTGAGGGCTTCGGCGAATGCTGGCAGCAGTTTCAAGCAGGTGCGCGAGGCCTTGCGCCAAGGGGTGCCGCGGAGTGCTTTCGAGCAACTCCGCACGGATCTCGGCGTCTCCACCGAGGAGCTCTCGGAAATCCTCGGCATCCCCACCCGCACCCTGGCGCGGCGCACGGATCGTTTCAAACCGGATGAATCCGAGCGCCTGCTGAGAGTGGGTTCGGTGGTGGCCAAGGCGACGGATGTTCTCGAGGATCCCGCCGCAGCCCGCCGTTGGATGACCCAGCCGAAACGCGCGCTCGGTGGCCTCACGCCGTTGCGTTGCTGCGACACTGAGATCGGTGCCCGCGAGGTGGAATCCCTGTTGGGGCGCATTGAACATGGGGTTTTCTCATGATCCGTGCCTTCCGCCTCTGCAAGACGAAGCACCTGTCCACTGCCTTCACCGGCGAGGGCGCGCGGCTGAATGGCGGTCGCTGGAATTCTCCGGGAAAATCCGTGGTTTACGCGTCCTCATCGTTGTCTTTGGCAACTTTGGAGGTGCTGGTGCATCTCGAGGATCCGGAGGCATTTGACCGCTTGTTTTCGTGGATCTCGATAGAAATTCCGCGTGATTCGGTGGAAACCGTAAACCCCACCACTCTTGCCAGCGGGTGGAACCATGACGAGGCCGGCTCGACCTCGCGGGCCGTGGGGGACGCCTGGCTGCGCTCAATGCGCAGCACCGCCCTCGCGGTGCCCTCGGTCATAACGCCGGGCGAATGGAACTATCTGCTCAATCCCGCCCACGCGCATTTTCCGCGCGTCCAGATCGGCCCGTTTCAACGATTCCGACCGGACCCGCGCTTGTTACGCTGATTTTCAAGTTCTTTTACTGGTGACAACAAACGGAACCGCAGCAGCCGTCCAGTTGGATGCCGACTTCTCGGCATCTCGCCTGAGCTAGGGAAATCCGAACAATCCCGTTTTCCTGATTGCGGCGGCGCTCCCACGCCCTAGCCTGCGGTAAAGAATTCCTCCATGGCCAATCCAATCGCCCGCCCTCTCAACAAACGCGTGCTCCTGATGGGAACCTGCCTTTGCGACGCCTTCTACGATGATACCGCCAAGGCCACCGTCGAAGTCCTGGAACACCTCGGCATTTCCGTCGAGTTTCCCGACAACCAGACCTGCTGCGGCCAGCCGGCCTTCAACTCCGGCGACTGGACCGCCTCGCGTAAAGTCGCCCGCCACACTGCGTCGGTTTTCGCCGGCGAGCTGCCCGTTATCGTCCCGTCCGGCTCATGCGCGGCGATGAATTTTCACGGAAACCTCGTCCAATTCGAGGAAAAACCGGACCCCGCCATCACCTCCCTCGCCAAGCGCACATGGGAAGTCATGGACTTCATTTACAACGGCTTGGGCATCAAAACATGGCCGGGAAAATTCGAGAAATCCACCCGGCTCGCCTTTCACCGCTCCTGCCACGCCCGCGGCACCTGCACCGGCGAGGCCGTTCGCACCCTGCTTGCCTCCATCGAAAACGCGGAGGTCGTCCCCTTCGGCGAGGCCGAGCAATGCTGCGGTTTCGGCGGCACCTTTTCCGTCACCTTCCCGCACATTTCGGGCAAAATGGGCACACTCAAGCTCGACAGGATTCTCGATATTCAGCCGGACCTACTAGTCGGCATCGACATGTCCTGCCTCATGCACCTCAGCGGCCTCGCCCAGACTCAGGGCCGCCCCGTCAAGCACCTCCACGCCATCCAGGTCCTCCGCGACACACTCCCATGATCGGCAACCAACTCATCGACCAATACGCCCGGAACATCACCGACGAGAAACAGCACTCCGTCATCAACGGCGCCGCCGCGGGAACCGAGAAGCGCTATCAGGTGCTCCACAAGGACTATCTGGATCCCGACGCGATCCGGAAAATCGCCGCCTCCATCAAGGACCACACGCTTCACCACCTCGGCGAGTATTTGGCGAAAGCAGAGCAGGCGCTGGTTTCCCGCGGCGTGAACGTCCACTTCGCCTCCACCGACGAGGATGCGCGCCAGACGATTCTATCAATCCTGCAAGGCCATGGCGTCACCCAGCTCACCAAGTCCAAGTCAATGGCGGCCGAGGAGATCCACCTCAACCCGTTTCTCATCGAAAACGGCGTCGAGTGCCTGGAGTCCGACCTCGGCGAGTTCATCATCCAGCTCGACGACGACGAACCGTCGCACATCGTCAAACCGATCATCCACAAGAACCGCCGGGAAATCGCCGCGACCTTCCTGCGCGAAGGCATCGCCGCCGATTACAACGACGATCCGGAAACCATCACCCGCCGCGCCCGCGTCCATCTGCGGGAAAAATACATGCGGGCGCAGGCCGGCATCACCGGCGGCAACTTTGTCTGCGCCGACACCGGCCGCGTCGCTCTCGTCACCAACGAGGGCAACTCCCGCTTCGGGATGGCCCCCGTGGGCGTGCACATCGCGCTCATCGGCATCGAGAAAATCATCCCGCAGGAAAAGGACCTCGCGGTTTTCCTTAACCTGCTAGGGCGCTCCGCCACCGGCCAGCAGCTCACCGTTTACACTGAGTTCATCAACGGTCCCAAATCCGCCAACCAGCCGGACGGCCCGGAGCACATGCACGTCGTCTTCATGGACAACGGCCGCACCGATGTGCTCGCCTCGAACTGCAAGGAAATCCTCCGCTGCATCCGCTGCGGTGCCTGCCAGAACGTCTGCCCGGTCTATCGGCAAGCGTCCGGCCACGCCTACCGTTCCACTTACGGCGGCCCCGTCGGCGCGGTTCTATCACCCATCCTTTTCGGCAGCCGTTTCCCGGAACTCGCGGACCTTCCCAAAGCCTCATCCCTCTGCGGTGCCTGCAACGAAGTCTGCCCCGTGGACATCCCGATCCCTGACCTCCTGCTGCGCCTTCGCGACAAGGCGCACCGCGAGCACGTCCACTCGCCAGCCGCCATTCCGATGTCGCCCTTCGCCACCCTCGCCA
This sequence comes from Akkermansiaceae bacterium, assembly GCA_947462535.1. Classification (GTDB taxonomy): domain Bacteria; phylum Verrucomicrobiota; class Verrucomicrobiia; order Verrucomicrobiales; family Akkermansiaceae; genus Luteolibacter. The sequence continues at coordinate 43,090 of CANHPN010000013.1, forward strand.
CCTCGCCCTCGCTCTGGCGCACCGCGATGACCATGTCCAAGGCGATGAACCACCTGCCCATCCAAGTGGCGCCGATCAAGCCGCTCCAGGACTGGCTCGGCCAGCGCACGCTCCCGGATTCCCACGGCGGCGATTTCCGCAAGTGGTTCAAGGGACACAAAAAGAGTTAGCCCCCCTGCGCTCTTGGAGAGAAGTAGGACTTTCCGCCAATGCGACGCGAGGCGGGAAGCATTGGCCAGGGTGGCTCACTGCGCGGGCGGCTCATAGGTGAATCGGAAGAACGCTTTTCCCGAGACATTGACCGTATGCTCGCAGCGGCCGGTGGTATCTGAAACGATGGCTGCCACGTGCGTCCATTCTCTCAGGTCCGCGGACTTTTGTAGATTGTAGCTCAGCCCGGCGGCGGCTTGGCAGGCGATGGTGGCCGTACCGTCCCCGTGGTCGATGATTTCCACGGCATCCGGTGGCAGTACGATGAGTGAGAGCTGGTTGCTCGCATCGAAGGGATCGGTCCACTTTTCATCGGTGTAAACGGTGGTGCCGGTGAGCGTGCCGAGGAAGGCGGCGAGATCGGCCTTCTGGTTCGGGGAGAGGTTGAGATCCTGGGTGGTGCCGCCGGGACGCCTGAGGCGCGGATCGAGGTTCGCGTTGTCGGCCGGGATGGCGTCGTAGTGGTTGATGACTGCGGCGAGTGTGGCGAATCCGCCATCGTGCATGAACAGCCCGTTCGGCTGGCCGTCGGGGCCGACGAGATCGCGCAGGCTGGGCGAGCGGGTGTTGGTGAGGTCCGTGCCGCCGCCGATGCGGGTGATCACGCCGTTGTTGCGGCTGTTCGGATCGATGGCGAACTCCGGCGGCGCGTGGCAGGCGGCGCATCCGGCTCCGGCGGGAGTTGTGCCGGGCACCGAGGGCGCGGTTAGAAACAATTGTTTTCCGGCATTCTCGCTGGCGGTGAAGTTCGGGAAATTCGCGTTGTTACCGGCGACCTGCGCGCGGCCGAGGTCGAATTTCGAATCGAACGACTGGATGCTGCGGACGAACTGGGCGAGGGAGAGCTGCACCCGTGCCTCGGTGATGGCCGCATCGCCGAAGGTCATGGCAAAGAGCACGCGGTAGTCGTCGATGGCGGAGAGTTTCGTGATGAGATCGGCGAATGCAGGATCGCCCAAAGTGCCGCTGAAGCCCATTTCCACATGGTCCCGGATGGGCTGGGTGGTTTGGGCTTCCAGGGTCGCGGCGCGCTCGTCCCAGAAGAAGTGCGTTTCGTTGGCGAAGCGGGCGTTGATGAGTCGCATCGAGTGGCGACCGGTGGTGCCATTCACGCCGTTGCTCGCGATGGCGCTGTCGCTGAAGGCGCGGGACTGCTGATGGCAGGACGAGCAGGAAACCGTGTCGTTGCGTGACAGGCGTTTGTCATGGAACAACACGCGTCCGAGCGTGGCACCCTTGTCGGTGACCGGGTTTCCGGCGGTGGTGTTGTCGCGGGTGGTGTTGGCCGGAACTGATTGGCTCGCGTAGTTGGCGAGGCGGGTGAGGTCGAGCACGCCGTCACCGGCATCCGCGGAAAACGGAGTGCCGGCGGCGAAGGCCACAATGAAGGGAATGAGGGAAAGTTTCATGACTTGAGGATAGGAAGTCCGCCCCGGCCGTGATGACCGGAGCGGAGGTGCGGCTTCATTCGGCATCCAACGGGTCCTCTGGCTCACCGCCGGGTGGTGGGCCGGGCGGACGGCCTCTCTTGAGTGGCGGTGGGCCTTCGGGATGAAGCTCTTCCCGAGTGAGTTCGCCGTCTTTGTTTTTGTCGAGCTGCAGGAGTGCTGTCGGCGCGTTTTCGATTTCCTCAGCGGAGATGATCCCATCTCGGTCCGCATCAAGGGCGGCGATTACGGGTGGCGGAGGCGGGCGGTTAGCGCGGGGCTCTTTGGGTTCGCGGGCGGTGGCGATGGATCCCGCCAGCAGGGCGAGGCTCAGGTGTATGATTGCAGTCTTCATGTTTTGCGGTGGGTTGCTTGGCCCGGACGGTCCGGGAACCGTGGTGATCAAACCCGTTCATTGTTAGCTCCCTGTGTGGAGGAACGGACAAAAATGTTAAGATTCTGTAAAATCTGTGGGCGCAGGCGGGGGCTGCCTGCTACACACCTTCCATCGATGGAAATCCCTGCCAAACCACGGCTCCTCGTCGTGGATGACGACCGCAAGCTCGCCGGGCTCATCCGTGACTATCTCGAGCCGATGGGCTACGAGGTCGAGCTCCGCCATAATGGGCTCGACGGCCTCGCGGAGGCGCTCGCCTCGCCCTACGAGGCAGTCATTCTTGATGTGATGATGCCCGGCATGGATGGCTTCGCCGTGCTCCGAGAGCTGCGGAAAAAATCCGACGTTCCGGTGCTCATGCTCACCGCGCTCGGCGATGAGGCGGACCGCATCGTGGGCCTTGAAATCGGTGCCGACGACTACCTGCCTAAGACCTTTTCCTCACGCGAGCTGCTCGCCCGGCTCCGCGCGGTGACCCGCCGCACCCGGCTTCGCCCGCAGGACGAATCCCTGCGCGAGATTGCCGCCGGGCCGCTCCGCCTCTGCGAGGAAACCCACACCGCCGTGCTGGATGACGCCCCGCTCGATCTGACCACGCTCGAGTTCGCCATTCTCACCTCGCTCCTCAAATCCCGCGGCCGCGTTAAAACCCGCGAGCGACTCATCGAGGAAGTCTCCGAGCGACGTTTCGATGTCTTTGACCGGTCCATCGACGTCCATGTTTCCTCGCTGCGCAAGAAACTCGGCGACGACGCCAGGAATCCGCGATTTATCCACACCATCCGTGGGATCGGTTACACGTTGCGGGAGCCGGAGCCACCGGAGATCCATCCGTCATGAAACGCGCGCTCCGATTTCCCCTGCTCGCGAAGGTGCTTGCCTGGCTGGTGCTGCATCTGGTGATCCTCGGACTGGCGTTTTTTCTCTTCGTCCGCTGGCAGCTCGGGCTGGGCCTGGACTCACTACTCAGCGGATCCGCCGGGGATCGTCTGGCGGCCTTCGGCGACTCGGTGCTCCCGCAGCTGATCGGAAAAACGCCGCGCCAGTGGGACGATGCGATCCAGCTGCTGGCCCGCGAAAAACAGCTCACTGCCGCAGTGTTCGATCCACACGAGACCACCAGGTTTCCCCGGTTGATTCCTCCGAATGTCATGGAGGTCACTCGGGCCACGCTGCGGCCGCCGCCACCGCACCGTGCCGAGCTTGGCCGCCCGCCGCCGCCGGAATTCCGGGATAATCCGCCGCTTTCCCGTGGTGGCAACGAGGTGCCGCCTGCCGCGCTTCCGAAGAGCCGGCCGATGTTCCTGCTGCGCGGCGATGACGGCGGCTACTGGGCCGGAGTGCTGCTCCAGCTCCCTCCCCGCCGCGGCATGCCCGGCCGGCCGTTGATGTTGCTGCTGCACGCGGA
>CANHPN010000014.1 GCA_947462535.1 Akkermansiaceae bacterium
ACCCAGCGTCCTTGAGCTCGGTGGCACTGAAACCAGCACTCTTGAGATCTGCGGCGCTGAAGCCCGCAACCTTAAGCTCGGAGGCCGTGAACCCGGCGTCCTTGAGCTCGGTGCCACTGAATCCAGTAGCCTTGAGTTCAGAGGCGGTAAAGCCAGCAGTCTTGAGGTCAGCGGCGGTGTAGCCGGCGGTCTTGAGCTCGGCCCCACTGAAGCCAGCGTCCTTAAGATCCGTTGCACTGAAGCCAGCGGTCTTGAGGTCGGCGGCGGTGTAGCCGGCGTCCTTGAGTTCGGAGGCGGTGTAGCCGGCGTCCTTGAGTTCGGAGGCGGTGAAACCAGTAGCCTTAAGATCCGTTGCACTGAAGCCAGCGGTCTTGAGGTCGGAAGCCGTGAACCCAGCGTCCTTGAGCTCGGTGGCACTGAAACCAGCACTCTTGAGATCTGCGGCGCTGAAGCCCGCAACCTTAAGCTCGGAGGCCGTGAACCCGGCGTCCTTGAGCTCGGTGCCACTGAATCCAGTAGCCTTGAGTTCGGAGGCGGTGTAGCCGGCGGTCTTGAGCTCGGCCCCACTGAAGCCAGCGTCCTTAAGATCCGTTGCAGTGAAGCCAGCAGTCTTGAGCTCAGTGGCACTGAAGCCAGCGTGTTTGAGTTGTGTGGCGGTGGGTGGGACGGCCACCGCGACGGTGATGGTCTGGTCGGTGCTATTGGCGCCGTTGGACGCTGTGATGGTGAAGGTGTCGGTGGTGTTGGACGTGGCAGCTTGCCGCTGAGCCTGGGTGGGCGTATAGGTGAACGCCCCGGTAACGGGATCGACGCTGACGGTGCCGCCGCCAGCGGAAGTACCTGTGGCGCTGAAGGTCAGAGACCATCCCTCAGGATCCGTGAACGATGCCGACCCCGTGACCGCACCGGTGGCATTGTCAGGGCTACCCGGGGTGGCCGCACCGGCCACCGGAGCAGCCGCCAGCACTACCTTCACTCGCAGAAATCCTCTATTGGATGATCCCGTGCTCAGGCTTGCCTCATACTGTGTGTAGCCGTAGCGAACATCCCCAGGCTGTGGATTGGTCAGCGTAGGCGTGACCAGCGTGCCCCCACTGTCAAACGGAGTACTTAAATCGGTGAACGACTTGACGGTGTAGCTCACCCCGCTGTTGCGCTGCGTGTATAATAATTTGATCGTATCAGTGCTGCTGACCAAGGTGGTCGCATGACTCGCGCCGTTGGATGGATCTGTGCCGAAGGCCATCTCGGCGTTGTTGTTCACTCCATCGCCGTCCGGATCCGCCGTGCCATCGGCGTCGGCCCCGCTCAATCCAAAGCCCTTCATGTAGTCTGCCAAAGTGATCGCGGGCGTGGCCTTGGTGATCGTGAAGGTCTGGGTGGCACTCCCAGTGTAGTTCGCATTGGTCACCGTCGCCGTGACCGCGTAGCTGCCAGCGTTGGTCGGTGGTGTCGGCGTCGGGCCGTAGCTTGTGCCGCCGATTCCGCTGTAGATGTAGGTAAAGCCGGTGGAGATGCCAGAGGCGGAGGCGGTGAATGTTTTTTGAGTTACAGCGGGACTCAAAATCCCGCTGTAAACAAGGTTGGCAGGGCCGGTGAAGGCGATGTTGCTGGAGTTGAGCGCCACCGGGTGGACCGTGACTCCGACCGTGCAGGAAACTGGATTGTAGTTCACCGTATCGGCGGGCGTGAAGGTGACCGTGTGATTCGAGGTGCCGGCACTTGGAGTCGTGTTCGGGGTGTTGAATGCAAAAACGCCCGGCACGCTCGCCGCGCCACTGCTCAAGCTGGAGGAAGCGAGGGACTGGCCGAAGGAAATCGCCGAGGCAGTGGGGTTGGTGGTGATCGTCGGCGTCGCTTTGGCAATGGCGAAGTCGAGGCTCTTCGTGCCCGAGTAGTTCGCATCATTGATGGAAGCCGTGACGGTGTAGCTGCCCGCATAGGTTGGTGCCTCAGTGCTCGGGCCATAGCTCGTCCCCGCGCGGCCCGTGTAGGTGTAGGTGAAACCCGAGACACCCGCAGCCGTGGCGGCGTGGTTTTTTGAAAGTCCGTTGAATGTGAGATCCGCGAGAGACGGAAGAGTAATGTTTTGCGATTCGACGGCGGCTTTGCTGACGGTGATGGTGCTCGTCGCGACCGCCGGATTGAAGTTGACGGAGTCGGTCGGGAGAAAAGTCACGCTGAGCGCCTGGGTGCCGACTGGCAGGATCGCTCCGATGCCCGGCGAATAGACCTTGGAGCCCGGAATGGTGGTGTAGTTGCCTTGGTTCCACCAAAACGGGCTGCTGGAATCAACATGGCTGCTGTTGAGGGCCATGCCATAGGTGATGGAATTCACGCGATTGATGTAGGCGACCGATGGCGTCACTTTGTTGATCGTGAAGTTCTGCGTGACCACCGCGCCATTGCCGACAGCGGTGACCGTGTAGTCGCCTGCGTTTGTCGGCGCGGTGGCGGAGGCCGCGTAAGCCGTCGCCCCGCGGCCTTGGTAGCTGTAGGTGTAGCCCGCATTGAATGTGTAGCTGCGCCCGGGAAGGCCGACCGGGGGAAACTGGGCTGAAGCGGGCGGGCTGTTTTTACCGCCGCTGTTGTCGCCCCAGGCAACGATCGTTCCGTCCGATTTAAGGGCAATCGAGTTTCGCCATCCGGCGGCGAGGGCAATGACGCCCGTGCCATTGACCGTGGCGGGCACCGTTGTTTCGCCTTGGTCGTTGCCTCCCCATGCGACCACGGTGCCGTCGGACTTCAGTGCGAGCGCGTGGCCGTCACCGGCCTCGATGGCAATCACTCCTGAAAGCCCGGCTGGCGGATTCCAGTATGTTTCGGTGGGCTTGCCCCAAGCGACCACCGATCCATCCGATTTCAATGCCAGCCCGAAGTTGGTGCCGGCCGAGATCGCCGTCACGCCCGAGAGCCCTTGCGGCAGATAGCTGAGTCCGCTCATCTGGTTACCCCAGAAAACGACCGTGCCATCGGCCTTAAGGGCAAGCGAACCAAACAGACCGGCGGCGATCGCCCTCACATTGGCCAAGCCCGCGGGAACACTTGATTGGCCATAGGTATTGTCTCCCCAAGCCACAACCGTGCCGTCGGTCTTGAGGGCAAGCACATGTCTTGAACTGGCCGCGATTTTCTCGATCCCCGTGAGGCCTGCGGGCATCGAGTCGCTCCAGGCCCCCCAAGACGCCACCGTCTTATCGGATTTCAAAGCGACTGAGAGTGCATCGCCCGCTTGCACAGCGACGACTCCGCTGAGCCCGTTGGGCACGCTTGTTTGGCCATAGGTGTTTTGGCCCCATGCGAGCACCGTGCCATCGGGCTTCACTGCCAGCGTGTGATCGTTACCCGTGGAAATTCCAGTCAGCGCGCCGAGTGCCGTCGGGAGATACTTCTGCCCGTAGCGGAACCATCCGAAGCTTACCACCGTGCCATCGGCTTTGAGAGCGATGGTGTGCTCGGAGCCCGCGTCGATAGCAACGACCTCCGCAAGACCGGCGGGAATACTAGTGATGCCGTAGTTGTCGCGATCGCCCCAGGCGACGACCGTGCCGTCGGACTTCACCGCGACCGAGTGAGTGGTTCCCGCTGAAATCGCCAGCACGCCCTTGAGGCCAGCCGGAACCTGCGACTGGAATGACCCGTTGTTGCCCCATGCGACGACGGTGCCATCGGACTTAAGTGCGAGGCTGTGCCATTCACCCGCGGAGATGGCCACCACGTCGGTGAGGTCGGTAGGTGGCGTGGCGCGGTTGTAGAAACTCCCTCCCCATGCAACGACTGTGCCATCGGACTTAAGCGCCATGCTGTGGCTGTCGCCAGCCGAGATGGCCACGATGCCGTTGAGGCCAGCTGGCACAGTCGCCTGACCACCCGAGTTTGATCCCCAAGCGACGACGGTGCCGTCGGACTTGAGCGCGAGGTTGTGAACTTTTCCTGCCGAAACCGCCACGACGCCACTCAAGCCGGCGGGGATGGTCGACTGACCTTGATTGTTACTTCCCCAGGCGACCACGGTGCCGTCGGACTTGAGGGCCAGCGTGTGGTAGCCGCCGGCCGAAACCGCGACGACATTGTTGAGGCCCGGCGGCACATTGGTTTGCCCTGAGCTATTGGTGCCGAATGCCGATACCGTGCCATCCGACTTGAGGACAACGGAATGCAGGACGCCGGCCGAAACGAAAGGCTCGTTGCGGGGTGCTATGCCGCTTTGGAAATTTTTCGGCGACCCATCGTAGGTGAGGCTGCTCGGCGGGTAGAGCGTCGCGGAAGGCGCAGCCTCGCGATTGGCCAGACCGTAGAGATTGAAGCTGCCGCCTGCAGGAGTGATGGTGATCGTGGCCGATCCGCTGGAGTCCGCGAGATACTTGTAGTCGATACGAATCCCGTTGTTGTTTCCAAACGCGTTTTGATTCACGGCAACTTGCCCCATCGCGCCTTGCAAGGTGAAGCCGCGGCTCGTGGAATCCGCTCCGACCGAAAATAGCGACAAGACATAGCGCGTGGCGGGGATCAGGCCACTCAGTGTCACCGTCTGGACGGCGCTGCTGCCATAGACGAAATCATTGGCGAGGCTGCGGCTGGCATCGCTAAGATTGTTGTCATCGTTGGCCGTGAAGCTTCCGAAGTTCGCCGTGGAGAGCCTGCCCTCGACCGAAGGGTTTCCGCCGGCGATGCCGGTGAAGGTGATTCCGCCGAGGGCAAAGGAACCGGACGCTCCAAACGAGTAGGCGTGGGTGTAGCGATACCTTGGATCCAGTCCGCTCGTCGCGGCCGCAGTCCATGGCACAATCGTCCAACGGGCGGCATCGATCTTCAGTTGGATCGCTGTCGCTGAGGCGAACTGGCCATCCCAGGCTTTGACCGTGAAGGCGTTTTGCAGACCCGTGGTTCCGATCGCCGGTGTCCACAGCACCTTGTCGCCGACAGCGATCAAAGTAGTCCCGGGCACGACCGCCCCCCAAGCCGAACCACTCCATTTTTGCAGTGACCCGGAGCTGATCGCCTCGACTCGAAACGAGATCACATCTCCGTCGACATCCGCCTCATCAGCTGCGGCGGCGATCGAGGTGTAGGTGATTTCCATAGGTTCACCCTCGGTCTGACCGGAAATAATATCGATTGTGCTGAGCGTCGGCGCATCGGTGACTGATGAAACCGCCACCACCAGCTGCACGGGAGTGGCGGACTCCAGCGGACCATCATCGCGCGCCACCAGCTTCAATGCGGATTGCGGCCCGTTGACATTGGGATCAGGAGTCCAATAACCAATGAAACTCGCGGTGATGACTTTGTTGGTGGATGCATTCCACGGCGTGGCGCTGCCCTCACTGGTGCCGATTTTCAAGCTGCCGGTCGTGACTTCCTTCACCACGAAGCCGGTGACCGCGCTGTCGATATCGGCCTCGTCGCCTTTTGCCACCAGATCTGCAAAGGTGATCGGAATCGAGGAGTCTTCGGTGCCTGCGGTGACGGGACCCGAAAAACTCGTGAGCGTCGGCGCATCGTTGATCGCTCCGATGGACACCTTCACCGCCTTGGTCGCTGCGGAATAAAGCGCGCCGTCGTAAGCCTTGATCGTGAAAGCGTCGCGCACGCCGTTGACCGAGGCAGGCGGTGTCCAAACGAGGCTTTCGCCCGGAGCGATCGATGTCGTTCCGGCGGTAACCGCCGTGCCATTTTTTGTCAGCGTGCCGCCAAGAAGTGACTCGATGCGGAAAGAGATCGGATCGATGGCCCAGCCATTCGCGATGGCGGTGATCGTATTGTTCGGATCCGTGGCTCCCACAGCGGCGGCAAGCGTTGCGTAGGAGATGGTCAGCGGCGCGTTCTCGACTCCGCCTGAAATCGTTGCCGCTGATGTGCTTGCAAAATCTGGGGCCTGATTGGTGATCGTGAAGGTCACCGGTAGAGTGCGGCTTCCAAAACCATTGGACACGGTAATGTTCACCTGATGCACGCCGGCAGTGCCGCTACGCGTGTAACCGGAGATGCCGCCGATTGAATTGATTGTCAACCCCGCCGGCAATCCGGTGGCGGTATATGTCTGCGGATTCGTGCCGGCGGCATAGTAGTAGTATCCGAAAAAGTTGCCCGCAGCCACCGTGTGTGCCGTCGCTGCCGCCGGAGCGCCATAGAAATACGGGGCCTCGATCCAAAGGCTGTGGAGGGTTCTATCGGACCAAATCGTGGGTATGTCCTCCCTGGGGCTCACTGAAATCTTGTTGTCGCCCACTGGCACAGCAAAGGTAGCGGTAAAAGTGACGCCCTTGAACTGGGTGTTGTCGCGGGGGACATTGAAATATTTCCGCGCAACCTCCCTGTTGTTGAGATACATATAGACATATCCGCTGGTTGAATAAACACCACCAGCGTAATAAAATTCCCCCCTTAGATCGAATGCCACCGTCACGGTCACGGTGCCGTTTTGGTTGCTCGTCCAATTCGTGATCTCGGAATGCCATGTTTCGATGTCGCCCCAACGAACTATCGGAACATCGTCCTCAAGCTGGAGCGAGACACCCGCCCGTTCGTAATCCGCGAGATTGGCCAATAGTCCCGATCGGATTTCTCCAACCCCGTATTCAAGAACCGTGTCACCGCCGGTCCCTGTCGGATTGGTGCTTGCGGCGACATTGGCATGGGTCAATGACGCCAGCCGATCGACAAGCAACTTTCCCTGATTCGTCCCAGCCACGCTGCATCCGTAGAGGAGAATTTGCGCGTCGGCGGAGAGCGATTCGCTCCATGCGGCGACCTGCGGCGAATGGGCGTGAAGGGTGGTGGCATCGAATGCCTGTTTGCCAAACCAGAGCTTTCCATCGCTGCCGTGCGAAATGACGCGAAGTACATCGATGTCTGTCAAAGTGCCGAGCGCCTTGGTGATTTGCGCAATGACATCGCCATTGCCGTCGATCGGAATGACTCGCGAGCCGACGAACTCCTCCCGGGGAATACTAGCCAGCAAAGCCGAATCAACCAGCGCCACGCTGCGAACGGTGGCGGCTCCGTGGTCCACCCCTGCCGCAACCAGCGACTGAGATCCGACCATGAGCAGACCGATTGTCAAAGTCAGGAAACGAAAGGCGATGATCACGATCAAGCTCGGCAAATAGGTGATGACCATGTTTTTTAGGAGTAGGGTGACAAAGCGACATGGCGTCCCAAATACTCAAGAACGTCCTAAAAAAATCAACGATCGAGGCCCCCCATGACAAGCCGAATTTTAGGAATATTGCTTCAGAGAGAGCTTGCTGCCAACAAACGAAAGTCAGACCACGAGCCGTATGGGAGATATGGAACATCGAAGGGAAGATTTCCTCATTCGATGCTCGCGCCTCCAGGCTTTTGAAAATATCTTTTCATTCCCCCTCGTGCGTCTCATCCTCATTCAGTGACCCGCGAGAACCTAGCCGAAGCTCTTGAGGAGATCGCCCTGTTGCTAGAGCTCAAGGGCGAGAATCCGTTCAAGGTCCGCGCCTACCGCCACGGCGCGCAAGCCGTGAGAAACTTCGATGGCGACATCGTCGCGCTGGCCCGGAACAACGAGCTCACCGGCATCGAAGGCATCGGCGAGACTCTCCGCGAGAAGCTCCACGAACTCGCCAGCACCGGCAAGCTGGAGTTCCATGACAAGCTCCGCGCCGAATTCCCCGCCGGGCTTTTCGAACTCTTCGACGTACAGGGCCTCGGCCCCAAGAAGGTGAAAGCCCTCTACGACACGCTCGGCATCAGCTCCGTCGCCGATCTCAAGGCCGCCTGCAATGCCGAAAAAATCGCGGGCCTTCCCGGCTTCGGCGCCAAGACCCAGACCAAGATTCTCGAAGCCATCGCCCACCGCGAGTCCTTCGCCGACACCTTCCTGCTAGGCTCCGTCAGTCCGCTGGTGGAGGAAATCACCGGACTGCTCCGCACCCATCCCGAAGTTTCGCGCGTCACCGTCGCGGGCTCTTTCCGCCGGGCGAAGGAAACCGTGCATGACTTGGATTTCCTCGTCGCCACCAAGGAACCCGCCCTCGTCTGCGAGGATTTCACCACCCTGCCCCAGGTCGCCTCCATCATCGTCTGCGGCGAAACCAAGTCCGCCGTCCGCTTGAAAAACGGCATCCAGTGCGATCTCCGCGCCGTCTCCAACGCGCAATATCCTTTCGCCCTGCTCTACTTCACCGGTTCCAAGGAGCACAACGTCGCCCTCCGCTCGCTCGCGCTCAAACAAGGACTCTCGCTCAACGAATACGGCTTCACCCCGACTCACAAAGACGACCCAGCGCCGATTCCGGAAATCCACGAGGAAGCCGACATCTACCGCGCGCTCGGCCTCGATTTCATCCCGCCCGAGCTCCGCGAAAACACCGGCGAGCTCGAAGCCGCCGCCCATCACACGCTGCCGCGCCTCGTCGAACTCGGCCAGCTCCGCGGCACCTTCCACAACCACACCGCCGCATCCGACGGCCACGACACGCTCGAACACATGGCGGACGAAGCAATGGAACTCGGCCTCCAATACCTCGGCATCGCCGACCACTCAAAAGCCTCGTTCCAAGCGAACGGCCTCGATGAAACGCGGCTACTCGCCCAAATCGAAGCCATCGCCAAGCTCAACGCCGGCTACGAACACTTCCGCCTCTTCGCCGGTTCCGAGGTGGACATCCACAAGGACGGCTCGCTCGATTTCGACGATGAAATGTTAGCGCGGCTCGACTACTGCGTCGCCTCGGTCCACGCGTCGTTCACTCTATCCGAAGAGGAGATGACCCGCCGGATCTGCCGCGCCATGGAGAACGAGCACGTCACCATGCTCGGCCACGTCACCGGCCGGCTGCTGCTCAAGCGCGATGGCTACGCCGTGAACCACGCGATGATCATCGACTGCGCCGCCGAGACGCGCACCATCATCGAGCTCAACTGCAACCCGATGCGCCTCGACATGGACTGGCGCTGGTGGAAGCGCGCCCGCGACAAGGGCGTGCTCTGCTCGATCAACCCCGACGCCCACTCCACAGCCGGCATCCACCACATCGGCCTCGGCGTCCGCCTCGCCCGCAAGGGCTGGCTGCGCAAACAGGACGTTTTCAACACCCGCTCCGTCGGCGAGGTCGAGAAGTTCCTGAAGACTCCCAAAGCCAAGCGATGAATCCGCAGTCTTTCCCGTAGCTTTTTCTCAAGCAGACGACTACGATCGGAACGATTGCCCGGAAATGTCAAAGCACCTCAGAAATTCAATGGCGTGGATCGTGTTTGCCACCTTTGCGACGGCCGCCGCAATTTGGCAGGCACAAGTCAGCGTGGCCACCGACCTCAAGGCGCGGCACCAAACCTTGCCGCCGCCGCAGAAAACCCGCCACGCGATCCGCCCGCTTCCCGTTCCATGGTCGGGCGATTTCGTCGGTGATTATACCGCCCGCTGCCGGACCGGACTCACCGAACGGCAGATCGGCTGGATCATCGAGGACTTCAAAATCGCCGGTTTGGATCAGGGCATCCGCGTCGCTCCCCGCGAGGAATATCTCGCGCAGCGGCAAGCCCAGCACCGCTGGTATCATGACGCGCTGGCGGAGGGACTCCGCCTAACACCGGAACAATCCGCCCAGGCGAGTGCCAGACTTGCCGAGCGGTTTGACCAGGCGAAGGCGGATTTCATCGAAGCCCTGGCCGCCGCACCCCGCCCCTTCGAGAACCAAGGCAAGTGGTATGTGATCACCGGCACGGCACCCATCGAGCTCTTGATCTCACCGAAACTATGGATGCTGGATCCCGCGGCAGGATTGATGCCATGGGACCTCTGCCAGCTGGTGCCCGGGCAGGAGAAGATCACCTGGAAAAGCTGGTATGAGAACCAGGCGGACGAGGCGTCGTTCCTGTTGCCCCGGCCCGTGGTCACCGGCGGATACGGCTTTCAAAATCTCGCTCCCACCAGACTCCTCGCCGCCAACAGCATCCTTCCCTTCCTCTCCGGCCAGGAATTCAAGCCGGCCACCGACCCGTTGGCCACCGGCACCGACCAGGCCGCCGCGGATCTCGTCTCCCAGATCAAAACCCTCCACCCGGCGCAGTTCAAGATCCTGCTCTTGCTAGAAACCGCCATGGCGGTGGAAATCGAGCAGGCGTTGGAGATCGCAGCCCGCTGAACTGATGAAATGCCGGAAACCCATTATTCTGATAGCAGCAGCGGTTCTCGTCGTGGTCCCGCTTGCTCTCTTCTTGCGCAAACCCGCCCCCCTCGACCTTTCCAAGGATGAAGAACCGTTCAGGTCGATGGTCTTGCCGCCGAAATTGGTGCAAGCCGGCTACTACATGGATGGAGGAACGGTGAGTATTCGAGTCACGGATCAACGTGGGGCGATTCGCTCGGTGACTTTTCCCTTTGACCATGACGGGGTCATCACCTCTTACAAATCCGCTTTTGAGGGCGATATCGACAATTGCCGGAACAAGCCCCCTCTGAAAGATCCTGCCCGTGCAAAGGCGATTATGGTTCGTCTTTTGAAGGACTACGGAGACAAGCATGACGAATATTATGAATTCACGCTTCGCAAGTTTTCAGAGCCGCCGTCTGAAGTAGGAGAGAAAATTTACCGGGAGGCGCGGAAAATTTTCAAGTGAATCGAAAACCAAAGGGAGATAGACGCCCCGTAAAAAAGAGGCGATTCGGAGATCGCCACTTCCTGGGTTTTCCGGCAAATCCTCCCGCGTGACTTTGCCTGTCTTTGAAATCGCCGATGATCTTCGCGCCGCCGTGGCTGCCGGGGATCGGTCGCGCGTGCTGCTCAAAGCCCCGACGGGCTCGGGCAAATCCACGTCCGTGCCGGGGATGCTTTTGGATTCGGGGATTTCCGGGCGCATCCTCGTCATCGAGCCGCGGCGGATGGCGGCGCGATTGCTGGCGGGTTGGGTGGCGAAACAACGCAAAGCGACGCTCGGCAACGAGGTCGGCTACGCGGTGCGCTTCGACACGAAATACCGCGCCGACACGCGGATCATCTATCTGACCGACGGGGTTTTCCAACGCTGGATCCAGGACGACCCGACGCTTTCGGGCGTGGGCGCGGTGGTATTCGACGAATTCCACGAGCGGCGGCTGGCGGTGGATGTCGCGCTGGCGCGCTGTCTCGATTTGCAGGAAGGCCCGCGGCCGGATCTGCGGGTGGTGGTGATGTCCGCCACGCTGGAAACGGCGGGTCTCGCCGATTACCTCGCTCCCGCCGTCTCGCTCGAAGCGGGCGGGCGGACGCATCCGGTGCAGGTGCTCTATCGGGCTGACCGGCCGCCGGTGAACGACCGCCGCGGCGGACCACCCCGCGAGACGCCGGTCTGGGAGAAAATGGTGAACGTCTGCCGCGAGGCGATGGCGATGCCGGACGCGGGAAACATCCTGATGTTCCTTCCCGGCACCCACGAGATCCGCCGGACCATCGAGCTGTTGGAAAACACGATCGCGAAGGGCTGGGATGTTTTCCCGCTGTATTCCGCGCTGCAACCCGCCGCGCAGGAGGCGGCGATTTCGCCGGGACCGCGCCCGAAAATCATCGTCGCCACCAACGTGGCGGAAACCTCGCTGACGATTGACGGCGTGCGGACTGTGATTGATAGCGGCTTGGCACGCATCGCGTCATTCGAGCCGCGCCGCGGAATCAACACGCTGCTCATCAAGAAGATCTCCCGCGCCGCCGCAGAGCAACGCGCCGGCCGCGCCGGTCGGACGGCTCCGGGCCGCGCGTTCCGCTTGTGGAGCGAGGCCGATCACGCGCGGCGCGCCGAGTTCGAAGCGCCGGAAGTCCACCGCGTGGATCTCGCAGAAGCCGCGCTTCTTCTCAAGGCGGCGGGTGTTTCCGAGGTCCGCGATTTCCGCTGGTTCAACGCGCCAACGGAGGAATCGTTCTCCCGCGCCGAGCGCCTGCTGCATGATCTCGGCGCGCTCGACAGCCACGGCGTGCTCACCGACGAGGGCCGGAAAATGGCGGCGCTGCCGTTGGAGCCGCGTTTCTCACGACTGATGTTAGCGGGTTACGAACACGGCTGCGTCGCGGAAACCGCCTTCATCGCCGCGACGGTGCAAGGCGACGGAATCTTCACCAACAAGCGCGGCGGACCGGGCCGCAAGGACTTCATTTTCCCGGACGACGACTCGGATTTCGCCGGTGAATGGCGTGCCTTCGAATCGGCCGAAGCGATGGGTTTCGATCCGCGCCGCTGCGATCAGGTCGGCGTGATGGCGCGTGGTGCTAGAGAGACGGCGCAGGGATACGACCGGCTTTGCTCGCTGGCGAAACGCTTCGGCTGGGAATGGCAGCCCGTGGATTTCAAGGCCCGCCGCGAGGCCGTCGGCAAGGCGATGCTCGCGGCGTTCAGTGATCAGTTAGCCATCCGCGTCAGCCAGGGCACGCTGGCTTGCAAGCTGGTGGGAAACCGCAAGGGCAAGCTCGACGAGGACTCCTGCGTGAAAAACGCCCCGGCCTTCGTCGCGGCGGAAATCACCGAGGTCGAGGCACGGGAAATCATCGTCCACCTGCGCCGCGCCACTGCGGTCGATCCGGCGTGGCTGGCCGAGCTTTTTCCCGAAGATCTATCCATCACCGACGGTGCTGCCTGGGACGAAACCCGCCGACGGGTAGTCGCCCGCAAGGAAACCCGCTTCCGGGACCTGGTGCTCGAAGCCAGGGAAAGCGACCACGGCGTGAACCTCGACCAAGCCGCCGAAATCCTCGCCGCGCGCGTGCTATCCGGTGAACTCGATTTGAAAAACTGGGATCATTCCGTCGAGCAATGGACCGCCCGGCTCGCCTCTCTTGGCAAGTGGATGCCGGAGTTGGAAATGCCCGGCTGGACCGACGAGGACCGGACCGACGCGATCGCGCAGATCTGCCACGGCGCGGTCAGTTACAAGGAAATCAAGGAAGCCAATGTCTGGCGCGTGCTGCGCGAGTGGCTCAGCGCCGCACAGCGCGCGGCGCTCGATTCGTATTGCCCGGAGCGGGTCAGCTTCACCAACGGCCAGTCCGCGAAGATCACTTACGCCTTCGGCATGGACCCCTTCATTTCGCTGCGAGTCTCGCACCTGTTCGGAATCTGGGAGACGCCGATGATCGCCAACGGCCGCGTTCCCCTGCTCGTCCACATCCTCACGCCCGGTCAGAAACCCTGGCAAATGACCAAGGATCTGAAAGGCTTCTGGCAGACCGGCTACGCCCAGATGAAAAAAGAAGTCGCAGGTCGTTATCCACGCCATCCATGGCCCGACGATCCGCGGGCGTGGGTCGCCGCAGGCTCTCCCAGAAAATAATTTCCAACAATCCCCTTCAATCCTATGTGGCGCATCCTGTTTTTATTCTCCGCACTTCCCATCGCCGCGGCGCTCATCGCCCGTTGGATGTTCGGGCTGCGGGTCCTTGCCGACACCGGAAAGCGTCCGTGCCGCTGCGATCTAGGCGCTTGGATGCCCTCGCCGGACGACACCGCAGTGATTCATAAAGCGGACGAATCGGCAGCCGAGTTCGGCCGCCAGCTCCGGCTCAAGGCGCTGGCCGAGTGGCGCGAGCGCGATCCCAAAGCCGCCAACTCACGCGAAAACTCCCGGCGCTTCGGCATGGCGGTGCCCCCTCTCAGCGGCATCATTGCAGTCTTCGCGGTGCTGGTGGCGAAGATCCCGATCATCGGCGGCATCTCCGTTCTGCTAGCCGCCACCGCGCTGGCCACCGCGCTCGGGTTGCTTTCGCTCGCCCCGGAACTCAACGCCATCACCATCGCTGCCAAGAAACTTCGCGAGGCGAAAAGCTTTCCGCGCCGCGACGACGAGGACGCCGTGATCCGCTGCGCCATCGCCCACGCGTGGAAGGAAACCCTGCCGACGATCCTCGGGCTGCTCCAACGCTGAGACTAACGGTTCGTCGGAGGAACGCGCGACATCGTCTTGAAGTCGCCGTTTTCGCAGCAGCGGACGAAGCCCTCTGCGTAGCTTTTCAGCTTGTCCCAGCACTGGCGGATTTCCCCGGCCTCTTCCTTGCTCACCGAGTGGTCGTTGGCCGCGGCGGAGATATGGTTCAACAAGCTTGAAAACTGTCCGATGATTTCCTGAGTGGCTGGCAGGACATGGTCGATCTGATGGCCGCTCACGTCCGGGTCTTTCACGAAATGCCCGCCCTGACGGAGGCACAGCCATTCGACAATCCCGTTGTCGCCGCTCAGGTCGATGATCTGAAGCAGGCGGTCCAGCGGATTGCGACTGCCCGAGCCGTCGTCCGAAGGCTTCTCCGCCCATTTGTAAACTAACGAAAGCGACACTCCCAGATCCGCGGCAACCGCCTTCGGGGTGGTTTTCCGCAGTGCCCGCTTCAAGACATCATGACTCTCCATGGCGGGAAGTTGACGGGGTCGCGGGCGATTGGAAAGCCCGCAAATCAAAGACCATCGGCGCTTGGCGGGGTTTCCTCGATGATCACCCGCGTCTTCGCCCACTCGTCGCCAAGCCGGCGGCCGCGTTCGGGCTTGTCCTCGCGGGTGAGCAGGATGAACAACTCGACGAATGCAAACAGCGGGATGACCAGCACGCCGTTGCGGATCAGCGCGGCCTCCCAGTTTCCTATCAGTGATTTACCGTCCAGCGTCACCACTCGGAGCTTCATCGCTTTTTTCCCGACACTCTGGCCGCCGAGAAATGGCAACGAGTCGCGCGTCACCAGATAGCCGACTCCCGTTAGCCAAGCGAGGCGGTCGGCGAATCCCGGCAAGAGGACGGCCAGTCCGATGGCGATGCCGAGAGCCACCACCACGTCGAGCAAGGCAGCCGTGGCGCGGGTGTTGAAAGACGCCAGGGTTCCGTCCGAAGATCCGCCTTCACCGACATCCTGCGCGCTGCGGATTTTTACCTTCACGGCGGCATCCGGAGACGCTGCGGTCACAGGAGGCAGCGCTGGCGGCGGAGTTGGCAGCTGAGGCAAATCGGGTGGAGGAATGACCAATGCCTGTTCTGTGGCTCTGAAGTCGGCGCGAATTGAAGCTCGGGATGTGAGTCCATATTTGATGACTCTTCGATAGCACGCCCCGCAGAAAGGTCGAGGCCGATTCCGGTCGGTGCCATCCCCTGCCCCGCCATGCCGGGCGGACGGCGATGGCAAATCACGGACCGGCCGCCTTGATTTAAACGCAAAATACTTGCGTGAGAGCGAAATCCGGGCAAGTTGCCGGCATGATTCGTGCCTTGCTCACCACTCTTCTCCTGGGATTCCTTCCGCTCACCGCAGCGGATTTAAAAGTCGCCGTGCTGCACCCGCTCCTCGGCGATCTTGCCCGGCAGGTCGGCGGCGGGCAGGTCGAAGTCGTCGATTTGATCGGCCCGAACGGCGACCCGCATCATTTCGAACCCACACCCGAGGACCTCAAAAACGCCGAGGCCGCGACGATCTATCTGGTCGCGGGAATGGGGCTGGAAGGCTATCTGCCGAAGTTGAAGGCAATCATCGCCAACAAGGCGACCTTGATTGAAGTCGGGGCAACTTTGCCAGCCATTGAAGGAGCCTGTGATCACGAAGGCCATGATCACGCCCACGAACATGAAATCGATCCGCATTGGTGGCACTCGATCGATCGGTTCCGCAGGGCGACCGGGGTCGTCGCCGAAGCCTTCGCTGCGGCCTCGCCGGAGAACGCCGTCGCGTTCCGTAAAAATGCCGACGCCTACCGCGCCCAACTCGACGAACTCGAGCGCTGGGTAAAGCGCGAGATTTCCAGAATCCCGCGGGACAGGCGCCACCTCGCCACCGCCCATGCGGCTTTCAACTATTTCTGCAAGGATTTCGGTTTCACGGCGCACCCGGTGCAGGGAATCAACCGCGAGCAAATGCCGGATCCGAAGGAACTCGCGGCGTTGGTGGCGGATTTGAAGAAGAATGATGTCGCCGCGATTTTCCCGGAGAGAGAGTCGAACCCAAAGATTCTCCAGACACTAACTAACGACACCGGAATCCGTCTCGGCGAGCCGTTGATCGCGGATGGGACGGGTGGCTTGGGCTATGTGGCGATGGTCCGCCACAATGTGACGGCCATCGTCAAGGGACTGGCATCTTGATCCAGCCCTTACGGACATCGCACGTGCTATCCATGGCAGCCTGCTCGCCACCCGCGCCACCAAGTCCCTTCTGCGCGTCCCCGACCTAACGCCAGCCCCGTCGTCCGCAGGGGCGCGAACGACAGCAGGCGAGGCGCGTGCGCTCCCCCGCAGATTCACTTGCGAACAAACTTGCAGCGCCTTTTCTCCCGGGACAAAATCCCCGCCAGTGGAAATCTTAGTTGAAGACAGTCCGGGCGAGCGCATCGACGCCTTTCTCGCCGCCCGCCTCGCGGACCTTTCCCGCTCGCGCATCCAAACGCTCATCCGCGAGCAGTTCATCCAGATCAACGGCCACCCCGCCAAGCCGCGCGACGCGGTGAAACTCGGCGACCGCATCACCGTCGTCCTGCCCGAAGCCGTCCCGCTGCACAACGAAGCCCAGGACCTCGCGCTGGAAATCCTGTTTGAGGACGACGACATGGTCGTGCTCAACAAAGGCTCCGGCATGGTCGTCCACCCCGCGCCCGGGAATCCCGACGGCACCCTTGTAAACGCACTGCTCCACCACTGCCGTGGAAAGCTATCAGGTATCGGCGGCGTCGAGCGCCCCGGCATCGTCCACCGTCTCGACAAGGACACGTCCGGCTGTATTGTCGTGGCCAAGTCCGACGTCGCCCACCAGTCGCTCGTCGCCCAGTTCGCCGGCCGGACGATGGAGAAACTCTATCTGGCCGTTAGCCAGGGCATCCCCAAGCCCGCGAAGGAAACGATCTTCACCCACATCGGCCGTCACCCGGTGAACCGTCAGAAAATGGCCGTCGTCAATCCGCCCGGCGGCAAGACCGCCATCACGGACTATGAAGTTCTCGTCGCCGATCCCGCCACGCTCACCGCGCTGGTCCTCTGCCACCTCCACACCGGTCGCACCCATCAGATCCGCGTCCATCTCCACCACAAGGGAGCGCCGCTCGTCGGCGATCCGATCTACGGCAAACCCAGCAAGACTTCCGAGCAAACCGGCCGCCTGATGCTTCACGCCTGGCGGCTCACCCTCGACCACCCGGTCACCGGCGAGCGACTCCATTTCGAAGCGCCCATCCCCGCCGAGTATCAACCGTGGGTGGATCTGGTCGATGATCTGGACGCGCGGGCGTAGATATTGGAATGTGTCCCGACTGTCTCAGTCGGAACACATTCAAAGATCTGTTATCCTCATCCCGGAAGCAGATCCCTCACCGCGTCGCGCTCTTCCTTGAGCTCGTTGATGGTGAGATCGATTTTTCCCTGGCTGAAGGCATCGACGGGCACGCCTTGGACAACTTCCCATTTCCCGTTCTCGATGGTGCGGATCGGCATGGAAGCCATGAGACCTTTTTCAATGCCGTATGAACCGTCCGAGCAAACCGCGACGGAATGCCAGTCACCGGCCGGAGTCGGATGGACGAGGCTTTTCACAGTGTCGAGCGCGGCATTCGCGGCGGAGGCGGCGGAGGAAAGTCCGCGCGCCTTGATCACGGCGGCGCCGCGCTGTTGGACGGTGGCGATGAACTCGCCCTTGAGCCACTCGTGGTCGGTGATGACTTCGGTGGCGGGGCGGCCGTCGATCTTCGCATTGGTGAAATCCGGATACTGAGTGGCGGAGTGGTTGCCCCAGATGCAGAGGTTGGTGATCTTCGACTGATGGACTCCGGCCTTCTTGGCGAGCTGGCTCTTGGCGCGGTTTTCATCGAGCCGGGTCATCGCGAAGAAGCGGTCGCTTGGGATGCCGGCGGCGTTGTTCATGGCGATGAGCGCGTTGGTGTTGCAGGGATTCCCAACCACTAACACGCGGACGTCCTTGGCGGCGTTGCGGGCGATGGCCTGGCCCTGGCCGGTGAAAATCTTGCCGTTGATGCCGAGCAGGTCGGCGCGTTCCATCCCGGCCTTGCGCGGCACCGAGCCGACGAGCAGGCACCAGTTCGCATCCTTGAATCCCTCGTCCAGATCGGCGGTGCCGACGACCTCGTTGAGCAGCGGGAACGCGCAGTCGTCGAGCTCCATGATGACCCCTTGCAGCGCGGGCAGGCCGGGCTCGATTTCAATCAGGCGGAGGTTGACCGGCTGGTCCGGGCCGAAGACGAAACCGGAGGCGATGCGGAACAGCAGGGCGTAGCCGATCTGGCCAGCGGCACCGGTGATAGAGACAGTAATTGGTGTTTTCATAGGTAAATTTGCAAGAACGGCGGCAGGCTACGGGGCTGGCAGGATGAGGTCAACTGACAAGCAACGCGATCCATGGATGCACGTGAAGTTCGACAAAAAACGACCGGCCGCCTTGAAATCAAGCTTCCCCGGCCGCACGCCCGGCCTTTTAATCCGCGCATGATCGACATGCTGGTGCGCCTCTACGACTTGCCGGAATCGGCGTCACTCTACGAAGAAGTCGCAGGAAAACGCGTCACGCTGCGCCGCGCGCGGGCCTTTGAAAAACACACGGTCGCAGCCTTCGCGAAGGCGCATTTCTCGGAAAAATGGGTCAGCGAGGTGGAAGTCGCGATGACCCGCCAGCCGATCGCCTGCTTCATCGCCACGCGCGACAAACAGATCCTCGGCTTCGCCTGTTACGACACGACTCAGCGCGGTTTCTTCGGCCCGACCGGGGTTTCGGAAAACGCCCGCGGACTCGGCCTGGGCAAGGCGCTGCTCTTCAAGGCGCTCGAAGGCTTGCGCGACATCGGCTACGCCTACGCGATTATCGGTGGCGTGGGACCGAAGGAATTTTACGCGAAAAACTGCGGCGCGATCGAGATCCCTGGCAGCAATCCGGGGACTTACACCGACTTGCTGCCGTAGCGGCCATCACCGGTCGCCGCCAGTCCTGCAAGCCGTTAGCGGCGACCGGTGATCGCCGCTACACCGAGTGAATCCCGATCCCGTGCTTGTCGCAAAGCTCGGCGACCCGCTCCTTTTCCAACAGCAAGGTCTTCCCCGCCTCGATGGCGATGCCCCCCACCCCGGCGGCGGCGCAGGTCTCGATGGTCTGCGGGCCGATGACCGGCACGTCGAAACGGAAATCCTGGTTCGGCTTGGACACCTTCACTAACAAAACGTCCTTGCCGCGGCCGAGTTCGCCGCCGCGCCTGATGCAGGCGTTAGTCCCCTCGAACGCCTCTGCCGCAAGCACCGTACCGTGGCGGACCACCACGCTCTGCCCGATGTCGAGCGCGCTCGTTTGCTTGGCGATCCGGAAGCCGAAATCCGCGTCCGCGAGCTGGCGTTTTTTGAAAACCGGACCGCAGACATGCCCCGGTCCCGGCAGATGATCTTCGAGGAAAGTCGTCGCAGGAAGCAGCGTGATCCCGTCCTTCGCCAACTCCTTGCCGATCGCGCCGAACAGCGTCTCCGCGTTCCGCTCCTTCACTCGCGCCAGCATCATCAGGATCCGCAGGTCCGGCCGGAGATCGAAGAGATTCTTCGGGGAAATCTGGCCCATCATCACCGCCTCGTCCGCGCCCTCGCGGCGGAAAAACTTGATCAGCTTCGAGAGCTGCCCCACCCGCACCCACTCGGTGGCGTCCGCGAGTTTCTCCAGTTCCGGCTTCGTCTCGCCTTGGAAAGCGACCACCACCAGCCGGATTCCCGGGGATTTCCGGCGCGCCTCGGCGATGAATGTCTCCGGATACACTCCGCTGCCTGCGATGATTCCGATGGTGCGGGTGGTCGTATCGGGAGAGGCCATTTCTGCGTGTGTCGGGGAAATACCGGCTGTCGCAATGCGTGAGAAGTAGCGGCTGTGGGACTCGAACCCACACTCGTTAGAACTCGATTTTGAGTCGAGCGCGTCTACCAATTCCGCCAAGCCGCCTTGGTGGGCGGTAGATTGGCGGGACATTCCGCCGAGGGCAAGAGGATTTCTGCCAATTGGTTTCCGCCAATCTGCCCGCCTTCTTATTCGACAAGCCTGCCCGCCAATAATCCGGGTGGCGGCTTTGGTGCGTGTAAGCCCCCGAGCATCCGCCGTTTGAATGTGCTCGCTGCAATGTGCGTATGGGGCGGGGATGGCCGGCTTCAGGCGGCTTGCGGGTGCTCCGACCTGATCACGGGGTGGGCGACGCGGTTTGCGGCGGCCCAGTTAAGCTTCCAGTCCCAAGCACTTACACAAAAATTATGACACCCCCGACATTGCACCCTCTTTCCCACGACACGGAAAAGCTTTCCAACGGCGGGATAAGCTTTTCCAACGGCGGGATAAGCTTTTCCAACGGCGGGATAAGCTTTTCCCCTCCGCCTCAAACACCCCCGGACGCAAAGCCGAGCCATGGCCTCCCGCCACTTTCTCCTAGCCATCTAGCAAAATCCCCGGTTGCCTAGCCTCGTGCTCCTCGCTGCCGCCATTGAACGCCTCCACGCTCCCCATAAGGAGTTCCGCCCAGAACGCCCACTATTCCCGCGAGGTGGAGACCGGCATCCTGCAATTCGTCGAGGACGTGGTCACGAAAAAGGTCGATATCAAGCCCCATCCCACCAGCGCCTTCACGCGAAAATCTACATTTTCCTGCCCCAGGGCTTCAACGAACATAAACCCGGCCACGTCATCACCGGCTCCTCGAATCTCACTGCCTCAGGCTTGGGAGCCCAAAAGGAAGACCAGATCGTGCATATCGAAGATTCGCGGGCCAACACCCGAGGTTCAGCCACCGCCGATGAAACCGATGACGACGAATAGCCCCGGAGCCGCCGCCTTCCTCGAAGACCTCATCGACGCCTGCGTGATGGAGAGCTACTTCCGCCAGCACATGGCGGAGCGCGACCTGCTCTTCCACGACACCGTGGCCCCGCACCTCGCCGACTACGATCCCACCGCCGACGAAGCGAAGCAGCGCGACTTCCTCATCCACTTGCACGCCACCCTCAACGCACCAAGTCACCCCGTGCGCAATCGCCTCCTCCGTCTCACCGCAGACAGCCCCGATCTCCTCGCCATCATCAAACAGGAGGGCAAAGCATGAATGAAATAAGTCCAACTTCTGTTTGCATAGATGACGAACGCTTCTTTATCCTGATAGAGTCGACACTATCTGGGAACGGCACGCTTTTCTCAATTCTTCGATACTGTCGGCAAAATGAGCAAAACTTTCGTAAGTGCTTGAATTGGCTAATGAGTCGTGAAGATCACTGCCCCTTGGCTAAGGACACACTCGATCTTGCTGTGCTCGAACTGAGTAACCGCTTGTCGTTTATCCATGCCTTCCACGGATGTCGAGTCACTCCAGATTCCCATTATGAAATAGAGGGCATCATGCCACTGACTCGTGATTGGATCGAAACGGAAATAATCAGGTGGGCAGGAGAGCTTCCCAAAGCCGGCTCCGAGGCGAACGACTGGCTGCAGAATTACCTCCGAGATTATTCCGGCAAAGTATGCGCCGTGAAGTCCCTTGCATTGCATCAGGAACGTGGAGGTTACTGCCACCCGAGCGGAAGCGAAACCTTGCGCACCATCTTGCAGAAACAATTCCCAGATGCGCTGGCGCGGTATCTTCAAGCGGGTGAACCTTCCATCATCGAATTCAGGATTCCTCTGTCTCAGCTGGCTCCCAGAGTCTGGGAGAATTATGTGTCCGACTTGCTGCGAATTTACCTGAAAAACTGCTGCTTATACCCAGGCCTAGGTGATCCGCGTGAAGGCGGGATAATTCTGAACCAAGGGGTAGCACCAAGCTGGTTGATACAACGATACAGCTGCGACGAAAAAGGCCAGTTGACCGGCAAAAACTACCCTTACTAGCCGTAGTTTCGTTAACCCCCAGAACCTTTCACCAGCTACTCTCCAAAGATGCTCCAACACATTCAAAATACTCGTAGTCCATTTGATCAGGAGATCGACCAACAGGTTTACGACCTCTACGGCCTGACGCCGGAGGAAATCGCCATTGTGGAGGAAAATGGGGTCAGTGTGCAAATCTTGACAGAATTTCCCTTCCCCCTCAGGTCGTCCGTCGGCCCTTCGTCAGGCCATCACCCAAACCATATCTCCAAATCCGCCATCGCCGCCCTGACGTTGCCCTGACGTTGCCCCTGGCCCCTTCCGCAATCTCCCGGGTAATCCCAACAGGGGCAGCCCACCGCCTGGCGAGGAATTGCGCGAGAACCTCGTTTTCCGGTGGCTGGAGGCGGACCGATTGGAAGCGGGTTTGGAAGCGTTCTCTCAGGCTGCCGAGGTCGAGGTTCGTGGTGCCGAGGAACGCGTCGCCGGGTTTCATGTGGTCCAGGTAGGTGAGCAGCATGTCCTGGGCGTCCTTAGAACATCGGCCGGATGCGGGGGGCGATCAGGCGTTTGAACGCCTTTACTAATAAATGCGTGGGTGGGTGGCGGCGCTTCCGTCATGCTGTTCAAACTCGCGGATGATGCGTGCCTTCTCTTTGTCGGTGTGGCGTCTGCGTGACATGCCGCGATCCTGGCCAGGAGATCGTGGCGAGCCGCGCGGGTCAACGTTCCATCAGCTCAAGCGTGCTTCACCACGCCTGCGTCCCCCGCGCGTCATGCGGCAGCCACAACAGCGCGACGGTTTCCACCTTCACGTCGGCCTTGGCGGGCTTGACGAACTCGGTTTCGAGCGGCAGCGACGCGGGGTCAAAGGCCCCGGTCAATTTCACGATGCCCGCTTGGAGCTCGTCCCGGATGGCCTGGATTTCCCCGGCGACGCCCTCGATCTTGGCCTCCGCATTCGCGACGTCCTGATGTTGTTTGTAGGCGCTGGTCGCCTTGCTGATAGACGAAGTGCGGCGGGTGATCGATCCGAGTCCCGCTTTCCGGCCGAAAACCGCTCCTAGAATTCCGCCAAGCATCGAGACACCCGCCTGCATCTTCGCGGAGTTGGATTCGGCTTTTTCCCTGGCGAGTCGGCCTTCCGCAGTGCGCAGGCGGGCTTCGAGGGTGGCGACTTTTTTCGCGGTGGTGGCGCGGAGTTTTTCGATCGCGGCATCGCGGGCTTCGTGCGCCTGGTGGATGATCCGGGCGCGGAAATCCGCCTCGCCCTCACCGAGCTTCGACCACGTTTTCACAGGCTGGCAGAAGAAAACGTCGGCGCGCTCGTTTCGATAAAGCCACTCGGCGAAATCCTTTTCCACCTGCTTGTAGTTCGCCGCGTTCATCGCGAATCCGGGCAGTTCGGCGAAGTCGGCGCCAGCCGCGGGCTCGCTCGCCACCAGCTTCGCCGGAAGTTCAACGAAATTTTGCCAGTCGATTCCGGTCGCGGTGACCGGGTTCACGAAACACACCGTGCGCGAGCCGTCAAGATCCGCCTTGGCCGAGAAAAAATGCACCACGCCGACGCGCAGCAGATGCGGATGATAGATCGTATCAGCTTCATCTCCCGCAGGCGGGAGGAAAATCTCAGTCACCCCCGCACCCACGTTAGGGCGTGAGGATGCAGCCGCAGGCGCGGCGTTCATTCCCGGCATCCCCATCGGATTTGCCGCTGCGGCGGCAGGCGCGGCAACCTTCATGAACTCCCCGCGCTTCGGGTCCATCAGCAGCTTGATCTGGCTGCGGGTCAGCGGGCCGGTGAGATAGCTCATCACCCAGCGGACGTGGAAAATAACAGGCCCATCCTCGTGCACGTTGTTCATCAGGAAAACCCGGTTGCCGAGGCCTGAGATGAACCGCTCCATGTCCGCCCGGTCGAACTTCGCGTTGTGCGATCCAGCCGCACCTTCCAGTCCGTCGAGCACGCGCAACTTGTCGCGCTCGGTTTGCAGGCGACCGAGAAACCAGGTGCCGATGTTGGAAAGCGCCTTGTAATCGAGATCCACGGGATTCTGCGTCGCTAACAAGCAACCCAGCCCGAAAGCGCGCCCTTGTTTCAGGATCGTCATCATCGGCTTTTTTGATGGCGGATTCGCTGTCGGCGGCAGATAGCCGAAAATTTCATCCATATATAATAGCGCGCGCAGCGAGGTAGTGCCGTTTTGCGAGCGCATCCAGCCGAGCATCTGGTTCAGTAACAGACTGACAAAAAACATCCGCTCGGTGTCGCCGAGATGGGCGATGGAGAAAATCGAGATTCGCGGCTTGCCGGCCGGCGTGTGCAGCATCTTGGCGATGTCCAGCGGCGGGCCTTCCAGCCAGCTCGCGAACCCCGGCGAGGCTAGCAGGTTGTTGAACTTCAGTGCCAGCGTCTGGCGGGCTTTCTCCGGCATGAACGACTCCAAATCGATCACGCCCACCTTGTCGAAAGCCGGCTTCTGGATGTGCCGGATCAACGTTTCGAGCGTCACGTTTTGCTCCGCCGCCCACGCATGTTGGAAAATCGCCGCGACCAGCACCGCCTCCGGGCTCTGGATGGAATCCGCCTCCACTCCCACCAGCGAGAGCAGCGATGAGACCGTGCTCTCCACCCGCTCACCCAGCAGCTCCGCGTCGTCCATGATTTCAAACGGCGGCATTTCCAGCGAACTCAAGATGCTAACCGGAATCCCCGCCTTGCTGCCGGGCGTGAAAACATTGATGTCCACCTTGTCTCGCAGGGTCGCGATGCGCTCCGGATTCTGTCCCCAGTCGTCGAGGCCGGTCTTCCACATTTCCGCGGTCTTCGCGGCGTGTTCGTCCGGAGTGATGCCCTTTTTCAACGCGTCGTCCTCGTTGATCCACGGCCGGAAGCTCTTCGCGTCCAGGTCCGGGAACATCAGCAGCAGGTTGGAAATGTCGCCCTTAGGATCGATGATGATCGCAGGGATGTTATCCATCGCCGCCTCCTCTAACAGCGCAAGACAAAGCCCGGTTTTCCCCGAGCCGGTCATCCCCAGCACCACGCCGTGGGTCACGAGGTCCTTGGAATCATAGAGAATCAAATCATCCTGGACTTTCCTCGTCTCCGGATCGTAGCTGCGCCCCAAATAGAACTGCCCGAGTTTTTCGTAATCCGTGGGGGAAATGCTCATGATGCCCGCATGCTGGAAGAGCTGCGGAAAAACTCCAGCAGGAACATTCCGGCGTCCTCATCGAGATCTCCGAGACATGGGAAACCGGCAAAACCTACCTCACTCTCAGCTAACAGAAAACAAACCGAAAAAACAAAACCAACCACCTTCAGAAAAAGTCATCAGCCACTTTTACAGAAAAAAATTTGCGCGGCCGCTTGCCGCCAACAGATTTCATACCGCCACTTCAAGAAAAACCTGGTCAGACCGAACTCCAACAGGCTCAGCCGCCAACAACCAGGCCTCGATCGCCTCGTGAAGATTCGCTTCAAGCTCCTCCATCGTCTCCCCTTGGGTCAAACATCCCGGCAGCGACGGCACTTCCGCCCAGAATCCGCCCTCTTCGGCCTCATGAACGATCGCTTTCAGCTTCATGGACCGACGCTAGCACGGATTTGAACGTTACAAAGTCGATTTTAAGAAGCTGTCCCCGGCGCGGATTCATGCAAATCTCACACCTTCTTCATTTCCAAACGCGGCAGCTTCATTAGCCTGACGGCGAAAGCCATGGAACACGCCACCGAAACGGAAGTCGCCAATGCCGCCAAACACCTCCGCTCGCTGTCCAGCGGGCTGAACCAGGTCCTCTTCGGTCAGCAGGAACTCATTGATCTGGTCATCACCGGCGTGCTCGCCCGCGGCCACATTTTGCTCGAAGGCCTGCCCGGACTCGGGAAAACCGAGCTGGTGAAGGGGCTTTCCAAGCTGCTCAAACTCGGCACCAAGCGGGTCCAGTTCACGCCCGACCTGCTGCCCGGCGACATCACCGGAAACCCGGTGCTCCAAGAAATCGATGGCCGCCGCGAGTTCGTTTTCCAGCCGGGACCGCTGTTCACGAACATCGTGCTGGCGGACGAAATCAACCGCGCCTCGCCGAAAACCCAGTCCGCCCTGCTTGAAGCGATGCAAGAGCGCCACGTCACGGTGCTTGGAAAAACCCACGACCTGCCGAAGCCGTTCTTCGTCCTCGCCACACAGAACCCGATCGAACTCGAAGGCACCTATCCGCTGCCCGAGGCGCAACTCGACCGCTTCCTGTTTAAACTCGAAATCACCCGCAACGACGTCGCCACGCTCCAGCGCATCGTTTCCCAGCGCGAACTTGGCACCGACCCGCAGGTGGACGCCGTGATGAGCGCGGAAACGCTCGGCGAGCTGTTGGAACTCGTGCGCCGTATCTATCTACCGGACGTGGTGGCGAACTACATCGCCCGCCTCGTCGATGCCAGCCACCCCGGCCAATCCGCCTCCTCGCACGGCATCCGCTACGGAGCCAGCCCGCGCGCCGCCCTCGCCCTCGCCTCCGGAGCCAAGGCCCGCGCGCTGATGCAGGAGCGGACGAACGCCAGCTTCGAGGACGTCAAAGCGATCGCCCCCGCCGTGCTCCGCCACCGGATCGTGCTCGACTACAACGCCCGCGTCGAAGGCCACACGACCAACGACATCGTGCGGGCCTTGCTGGAGGAAGTGCCGTTCCAAGCCACCGCCACGCCGAAAGTCCTCGTGGCGGCGGTTTCCAACCGCCAAGCCTAACTCTTCCCGTCATGCTCCGCTATTTAGCCTCCCTCACGCTCGCCCTGCACGTTTCCGCCCAGGAAACGATGATCCGCCAGGTGCTCGACCCGGTCACCGACACCCACGTCGAGGTGCTCGCGCTTTTCAGCAAACCCTCGCCCGGCGGTTATTTTCCGGTGCGCGTCAAGATCGCTAACAACCTGAAAAATGACAGCAACGTCTGGCTCGAGTTCAAGATCAAGGAGGACCACGGCAACGACCTTCAAGCTACTTCATCCTTCAATTTCACGGCCGGCGGCGGAAAAACCGTCACCCGCGACATCCTGGTCCCGCTCAGTCCGCCCAGCGCATTCTACAGCGGCTCTAACGTCGAGGCCACGCTCGCCGGCTCCATGGGCAGGGCAGGCAACACGATCCGCACCTCGATTGACGCCAATCAACCCGCCGTCCTGGTGAGCGAAGCGCTGTTCACCCCGAACGCGTCCTCGCTGGACAGCGCGAGCCGCGCGAAAGGCGGCTCAATCCACGGCTCCACCGAGTTCGCCGCCAAGTTCGACCCCAAACAACTGCCCGACGACTGGCTCGCCTTTTCCGGCTACGACAGCGTGATCATGACCGACGGCGACTGGACCAACATCCCGCCCGGAGGCCGCAACGCCATCCTCTCTTGGCTCCGGCTCGGCGGCCAGTTAGTCATTTATTCGACAGGCTCCGCGACAGCGGCGTCATTGGGACTGCCAACGGATCCGAGCTTCGGAACCGTCGCCATTCACTCGGTTTCATCGGACTTGAAACTCGACGCCCCCGCGGTGGTGAAACTCGTCGCGGACAACGCCACCAAGCCGCAGCAATTCTCACAGCAGAGTGATTTCCAAAGATCCTGGCCGCTTCAGGATCTCTTCGGCGCGCAGACCTTCCGCTACGCGCTTTTCATCATCGTCCTAGTCGCCTTCGGCATCCTCGTCGGCCCGGTGAATCTCTTCGTTTTCGCGAAATCCGGCCAACGTCACAAACTCTTCATCACCACCCCGCTGATCTCGCTTGGAGCCAGCCTGATCCTCATCGCCCTGATCATCGTGCAGGACGGCTTCGGCGGCAACGGCATGCGCCGCGTGCTGATGGAAGTCCGCCCCGACGCGGGCGCGAACGCCGCCTATCTCCATCAGGAGCAATTCTGCCGCACCGGCGTCCTAACCAGCTCGCGCTTCACCATCGACACCCCCTCCACCTTCGTTCCCGTGGCCATCGCCGCCAGCCGCTGGGCCCGCTACACCGACGGCTCCGGCGCGAAAGGCAGCTTCAACCTCCAGCCCGCCGACGGCAAGCTCCAGGCTTCCGGCGACTGGTTCCAAAGCCGCTCCGAGCACGGCCACGTTCTATCCGCCGTCGTCTCCACCCGCGGCCGCATCGAAAAAACCGACACGCCCGGCACCTGCCTCTCCACCTTCGAGTTCCCCATCGACACGCTCTACTATCTCGACGAGTCCAAACAATGGCACCGCGCCGAGGGCATCACCGCCGGCAAGAGATTCACCCTCACCCCGGTGGAAACCTCCATGGTCGATCCCGCGCTCGCCACCGAGGTCAACGCATTCGCCGCCCGCAACAAGCAGTTTCTCAAAACCGCGAAAAACCGCCCCGGCCACTTCATCGCCATCACCACCCAAGCCCCCGGCATCGACACCAGCCCCGGCATCAAGTGGAAGGAAACCCGCACCGTCATCACCGGCCCCGTCGTGGATAGAAACTGAAATCCTGAAAAGCTGAAATTTCCTACACCTCTTCCTCTTTATTTCAGATTTTCAGCGTTTCATAATCTCAGCTTTTACACCTCATGTCCGCTCTCAAGATC
Source organism: Akkermansiaceae bacterium (assembly GCA_947462535.1). Lineage (GTDB taxonomy): Bacteria > Verrucomicrobiota > Verrucomicrobiia > Verrucomicrobiales > Akkermansiaceae > Luteolibacter. Next base: position 28,368 of record CANHPN010000014.1, read on the forward strand.
AACAATCTCTACCGCTACTTCGGCGATCTCCAGGCCGTCAACGGCGTCACCTTCGAGGTTCCCCACGGCTCGGTCTGTGGCTTCGTCGGGGCCAACGGCGCGGGGAAAACCACCACCATGCGCATCCTCGCCACCCTGGACTATCCGACGCTCGGCTCGGCCGAAGTCTGCGGCATCAACGTGGTCCACCACCCGGCGGAAGTTAGAAAACTCATCGGCTGGATGCCCGACCACTTCGGAAACTACGAGCACATGACCGTGCTCGAATATCTGGATTTCTACGCCCGCGCGCTTGGCTACAAAGGCAAGGAACGTCGCCAGCGCATCCAGGAAGTCATGGATTTCACCGATCTCGTCCCGCTGGCAGAGCGGTTTTCCAACAAGCTCTCCAAAGGCATGACCCAGCGCCTCGGCCTCGGCCGCGCGCTGCTCCACGACCCGCAAGTCCTGATCATGGACGAGCCCGCCGCCGGTCTCGATCCGAAAGCCCGCGTCGAGCTCAAGCATCTCATCCGGGTGTTAGCCAAGGAGGGCAAAACGATTTTCATCTCCTCCCACATCCTCTCCGAGCTCGGCGAGATGTGCGATTCCCTGCTCTTCATCAACAACGGCCGCATCGTCCACCACGGCGATTCGGAAACGTTGCGCCGCGGCTCCGACACGCTCGGCGGCGTGCTTTACGACGTGCAGGTCGATGGCAAACCCGACTTCGTTTCCGACTGGTGCGTGCTCCAGCCTAACGTCGAGTTCCTCGAAGCCCGCAAGCAGGGCGGCCGCATCCGCATCGACACCGAGGACCCTACCAAAGCCGCCGACGTGCTCGCCCGCATGATCAAGGACGGCCTCCGCATCACCGAGTTCCACCGCGAGCAGCGCAACCTCGAAGACGCCTTCATCGACATCATCGGCCGCCTCGACTCCGGCAAGCCCGCGATCCCGCCGCCGCTGCCCGCGGAATCTCAAATCTGAAATTTCAAATCTCAAATCCACGATGTCCCTCACCCACCTCACCGATTTCCCCGACAAGCTCTCGCCGATGCTCGTCAAGGAACTGCGCCAGGGCATGCGCGCCCGCAGCTTCACGATGTTGTTCCTGATTTTCCAGCTCCTGCTAGGTTTCATCCTCCTCACGGCGAGCGCGTCATCCAGCATGGATAGCGCCGGTTCATTCGCATCCGGTGTGATCTTCACCATGTTCGGCATCGCAGCGCTCTTCATCCAGCCGATGCGCGGGGTCACCGCGCTCTCCTCGGAAATCACCGGCAACACCATCGAAATGATGGCGCTCACCCGGCTGAGCGCATCGCGGATCGTCTTCGGGAAATGGATCGCCATCGTCAGTCAGACGGCGCTGATCCTCATCACCATCATCCCCTATCTGATCCTGCGCTACTTCTTCGGCGGCATGATCCTACTGGGCGAACTGGTGTTCCTCTCGCTGATTTTCCTGACCTCCATGGCGCTCACTGCGGTCATGGTCGGCATGTCGGGAACCAACGCGAAGCTCTCCCGGATACTTCCGGTCCTCGGCTTCATTTTCATGCTCCAAATTATCCCTGGAGTGTTGTTTCGCGGCGGCTTCAACAACTTCATGAGCTATTGCACGCTTTCCGACTGGGAGTCCCGCGTCGGAATTTTTTCCTATGTCAGCTTCATCGCCTACTTCGGCTGGTGCGCGCTTTCACACGGCACGTCGGTCATCGCTCCCGCTGCGGAAAACCACTCGACCCTCCGCCGGCTCATCGCGCTCGGCCTGACTTGCATCGCCGTTGCAGTCGGCTTTCACCCGGCGGTGGACGCCCAGATCCTGCCTGTTATTTTAGGAATCATCCTCGCTCCCGCCGTGATCACCGTGCTGACCGAGCCCTCCAACCTGCTCCCTCCGATCTACAAGCCGTTTCTGAAGCGCGGCCTGCCAGGCCGGGTGGCCGCCGTCTTCCTCCTCCCCGGCTGGCCCGCAGGAGTATTCTACACCACGCTCCTCCTCGCGATCAATATCGGCGGATTCCTCGCCGCTGCGAGCCCGGCCATCAGTCCAACCGACATGGCGGAAATCAAGATCGTCACTCTCACCTTGATCGGCGGTGTCCTGCTGCCCGCATTGTTAGCAGCGAATTTCAGCAAGCACGAAAGCAAGCGCTTCACCAACTTCCTGGTCTTCCTGTTGGCCTCCATCATCCTGACGATCATCCCGGCCATCTTCGCCAACATCAACAATCACGAAAACTACCTTTGGTTTTTCATCTGGAATCCTCCGGTGTTCATCGCGATGATGAACGAAAGCAGTTTCGACAAGAACCAGCTCCTAGCCGCAGCGATGATCGTTGACGGCATCATTCTCACCTTGCTGCTCGTGACAGCCACCATCGCCTTCCGCGGCTACCGGGGAATCATCAAGGAAGCCGAGAGTGGCCTGGGTCACTCCACTCCCGCGCCATGAATCCCGCGTCACTCCAGCAGTGCCATTCCAACGCGCTGGCCGCGTCCGCACGCCTGCGCCTGCCGCTGCGCTCCCGCGTCTGGCGCGGCGAGGCCGGCGAGTTCACCGGCGGCGGCACCGGATCGTCGATGGATTTCCAGGACCACCGCGCCTACTCGCCGGGCGATGACCCGCGCCACATCAACTGGCAGGCCTATGCCCGCACCGGCAGCTACACGATAAAGTTGTTCCGCGAGGAAGTTAGACCGGTCGTGGACCTGATACTCGACGCGTCGGAGTCGATGTTCTTCGACGAAAGAAAAGCCGCCCGCACCGCCGAGCTGTTCTATCTGATCGCCGAAAGCTCGCAGGCCGCGGGAGCCTCGCTCGCGCTCCACGCCGTCCGCGGCGACGCCTCGCTCGCGCTTGATCCCGCCTCGCTCCGCAGCCACCAATGGCTCGACGCTGCCCGTGCGCTTCCCGCCACCGACTCCGCGAAAGCGCCCGATCTCACCCGCCTGCCGCTCCGTGCGAACGCGATCCGCGTCTTTCTATCCGACCTGTTGTTCGCCGCCGATCCCGAGCCCATCCTCCGCCACCTCGGCCAGCGCCACGGCAGCGTTGTTATATTTTCACCCTTCCTCGAAACCGAGGCCCGCCCCGCCTGGTCGGGAAATTACGAATTCATCGATCCCGAGCGGCATTCCCATCACCCGCACCGCATCGAACCGGCCACGCTCCGCCGCTATCAGGAAGCTTACGTCGATCACTTCGCGCTCTGGAAACAGCACGCCCGCCGCCACCACGCCGCCTTCGCCCGAATCCCGGCGGAGGAGGATCTCGACACCGCCCTCTTCCGCGAAGCCGTCCCTGCCGGAGCCCTCGAGCCATTCAAGGTAGCAACATTCAAAGCCCACTGCTCGAATGATCCGAGTCGATCAGCACCCCCAAACTTTGATGGAAAGACCGCTTAGTCCTCGGATACCAGGCTTGCCTTGCTCAAGTAGTCGCAGATCACCGGAATCCGGTCTCCAACCGACGCCATTTCCAACAGCTCCTGCCGCAGGTCTGCCTCGTGGATGAACTGTTGGCAGATGATGTCCGTCATCAGCGCGGGTTCGTCCGCCCGGTCGAGCAGCGCGAAGACGCCGCTCCGCACCTCCTCAGGCAGCGGCCGGATGGCGTCCTCCACTGCTCCGCGCAGGGTCCTCATGGCTGCTGACGCCTGATTGTCCGGCTGGAAGACTGAGATCACCGGCTCGATGCTCGCATACGGATAGTCATGGCCGTCGTGCCACTCCGTGAATCGCACACGCATCACCCCGTGGATCAGCAGTTGCGAGGTGCCGTCGTCCTGTTCCCGCGACGCCCTAACCAGGCCGATGGTTCCAACCGGTGCCACGAAATCCACAGGATCGCCGTCCTCCTCTCCCAGCAGGCGCGCCACCGCGAAAAAGCAATCCCCCTCCAGCGCGTCCTCCAACATTTTCCGGTAGCGCGGCTCGAAAATGTAAAGCGGCAGCCCCCCGTGCGGGAACAGCGTGCAGTCGGGCAAAAGCATCACGCCGCAGCGTTCGGGAAGGTGGATACTGGCCATGTCCAGAGCATCGAACCACCCGCATCCGCCGGATGCAAGACCGATTGATTCGGGAAAAAACCCGTTATTGGCTTGAAAATCCCTCCGAAACTGTTTTTTCAAACAAGCAGCGCGCGCGACGACGCTTCACGCGAGGATTTCCCGAACAGCCCCATTTCATCCCATGATCGAAGTCGAAAACCTGACCAAACAATTCGGAACCAAACGCGCCGTGGACGACCTCACGTTCACTGTGAAAAAAGGCGAGGTCCTCGGATTCCTCGGACCCAACGGCGCCGGCAAGTCCACCACCATGCGCATGATTACCGGCTTCATCCCGCCCACTTCCGGCGACGCCAAAGTCTGCGGCATCTCGATCATCGACAACCCCCGCGAGGCGAAAACCAAGATCGGTTACCTGCCAGAGTCCGCGCCGCTCTACAATGACATGACCGTCATCGGTTTCCTCAAATTCTGCGCTTCCATACGCGGCCTCAAAGGCACCGCGAAAAACGACGCCGTCGAACGCGCCATCGACACCTGTTTCCTAGGCACCGTCGCCAAGCAATCCATCGACACGCTTTCCAAAGGCTACCGCCACCGCACCTGCCTCGCCCAGGCGCTGCTCCACGACCCCGAAGTCCTGATCCTCGACGAGCCGACCGACGGCCTCGACCCTAACCAGAAATTCGAAGTCCGCCAGCTCATCAAGCGCCTCGGCAAGACCAAGGCCATCCTCTTCTCCACCCACATCCTCGAAGAGGTCGAAGCGGCCTGCACCCGCGCCGTCATCGTGGACCGCGGGAAAATCGTCGCCGACGGCACGCCCGCCGAGCTGCTCGCGCAGTCCGAAACCGGCTCGCTCACCGATCTGTTCCGCAAAGTCACCTCGCGCGACACCGAAGCCGCCGCATGAAAAAAGCGGAGACGCTTAAATGCTGAAAAGCTGAAAGCGTCTCTCTCCATTTCAGCCTTTCAGCATCTCGGAATTTCAGAATTTACCCCACAACTCCCATGTCTTCCTGCACCATCTACAAACGCGAGCTCTCCAGCTATTTCTCGCAGCCCACCGCCTACGCGATCATCGTGATCTTCCTGCTGTTCTCGTTAGGACTCACCTTCACCTTCGGCGAGTTCATGCGCGTCGGAGACTCCTCGCTGGAGTGGACCTTCATTTTCTGGCACCCGTGGGTTTACATGCTACTGGCCCCGGCCGTCGGCATGAAACTCTGGGCCGACGAGCAACGCACCGGCACCATCGAACTGCTAGGAACCTTCCCCGTCTCCACTTGGAGCGCCATCATCGGGAAATTCCTCGCCGCCGCCACCGTCTGGCTGATCGCCCTCGCCTTAACCTTCCCCATCGTCTGCACGGTCAACTACCTCGGAAATCCCGATAACGGCGCGATCTTCTCGGGCTACCTCGGAAGTTTTCTCGTCTGCTGCACCTTCCTCGCAATCACGATGCTGGTATCGGCCTGCACCCGCGACCAGGTCGTTTGCCTCATCGTCTCAGTTTCCATCTGCGTGCTGATCCTGCTTTGCGGCTATGATCCGGTCACCCGCGAGCTCGCGAAAATCGTTTCTCCTGGCGTGCTCGAAGGCATCGTCGCGTTCGGCGTCTGGGATCATTTCAGCTCGCTCAACAGCGGCCTGTTCCGCCTGAAGGACTTCGTCTGGTTCGGCTCGATCATTTTCGTCTGCCTGCTCGGCACCAGTGCCATTCTTTCCTCCAAGCGCGCCTGATCGGTTTCAAATCCCAAATTTCAAATCTCAAATTTTCCTTATGAAAACCACCCACCCGGTCACCCGCGCAGCCCTCGGCGTCGCCGCGCTTGTCGTCATCGCACTGCTAGCCAACTGGCTCGTCTCGCTCACCCCGCTAGGCAACCGCGGCGCGGACTTCACCGAGAACAAGGTCCACACCTTGTCCTCCGGCACCCGCGCCATCCTCACCGAACTCGATACGCCCGTCGTCATCCGTTACTACGCTTCACGCAGCACCGACTACATGCCGGAGGACCTCAAGCTCCACATGCGCCGCGTCGATGACCTGCTCAAGGAATATGCATCCATCTCGAAGGGAAAACTCCGCATCGACAACCTCGATCCCGAGCCCGACACCGACGCCGAAGACTCCGCCAACCTCGACGGCATCAACGGCCAGCGCATGAACGACCAGAACCTCTTCTTCGGTCTGGCCATTTCCTGCCTCGATAAAACCAGCGTCATCCCGTTCATCGATCCACGCGACGAGACGATGCTGGAATACCACATTTCCAAAGCCATCGGCGAGGTTACCACTCCCACCAAGCCGAAGATCGGCCTGATGACAGCCCTCGACCTGCAAGGCGCGCCCGCCATGATGCCCGGCCAACCACCAACCCCGGGCTGGGTGATCTATCAACAACTCAAGCAGTCCTTCGACGTCGTTGACGTGCCGATGGAATCCACCACCATCGACCCGAAGGAAATCAAGGTCCTGCTCCTGTTCCACCCCGCAGGGATCACCCCTGACGCCGAGTTCGCCGTGGATCAATACGTCCTCAACGGTGGCACCGTCGTCGCCTGCCTCGATCCGTTCTCCGTGGCCGCGCAAATGACCGCGCCGCCTTCGAACCCAATGATGGGCCAGCAACCGCCGCCTCCCACCACCTCCACCCTGCCGACCCTTCTATCCGCATGGGGAATCTCCTTCGAATCCGGCCAGGTTCTGGCAGATCCCGCGCTCGCCACCAAACTCGGCGGCGACCGTCTCGGGCTCGCCGTGCCCACCCTTGGAAAAGACTCGATGCCACAAAAGGACAACGTCATCACCAAGGATCTCGGCTCTGTCACGCTTTTCCTGCCAGGCGCCATCACCATCACCGGCAAGGACGGCATCACCGCGAACACGCTCATCAAATCCTCCACCAAGGCCGGCTTCGTCGATGCGCTCAAAGCCTCGCAGCTTGACCCGTCGCTCGCACGCACGCTCAAGTCCAACGGCACCGCCTACGACCTCGTCACCCATCTATCCGGCACTTTCAAGACCGCCTTCCCCGATGGCAAACCGAAGCCGCCCGCTGACCCGGCCGAAGCGCCGGAAGAGAAGGACGCCGCCAAGCCTGTCTATCTGAAAGAGGCCGCCGCTCCCGGCAACGTCTTCCTCATCGGCGACGTGGACGCCTTCTACGACCGCTTCGCCTACAACATCCAGAACTTCGGCGGCCAGCAAATGGCGTCGCCCTCCAACGGCAATGCCACCCTGCTCCTCAATCTGCTCGACCAGGCCACCGGCTCCAAGCACTTGATCGGCTCCCGCTCGCGTTCCGCGATCCGCCGCCCCTTCACCGTAGTCCAGGAAATGGAGTCGGACTTCAACAAAACCGTCGGAGTCAAAATCGAAGAGTTCCAGGCGAAACAAAAGGCCGCCCAACAGAAACTCAGCGATCTCCAAGCCCAGAAATCCCGTGGCTCCGAACTCTATCTTTCGCCCGCGCAGGAGGAGGAAATCAAAAAACTGCGCACCGAACAGGTCGAGTATTCCAAGCTCATCCGCGAGCAGGAGAAAGAACTCCGCCGCCAGAAAGACAAGCTCTCCGCGAAGATCACTCTGCTCAACGTCGCCGCCATGCCGGTGTTGGTCATCCTGATCGGACTGATTCTTTTCATCAACCGCCGCCGCGCCACCCGCGCGCGCTGATTTCAAATCCCGAATTTTAAATCTCAAATTTCCGCCACCATGAACAAACGCCAGGTTATCATCCTCTGGGTCATCGCCATCGCCCTCGGCGCTGCCGTGACCGCCGTTAAAATCAGTCAGAACCAGTCCACCCGCAGCGCCACCAACCGCAGCCAGGGCCAGACGCTTTTCGAATCCTTCCCCGCCAACGACGCGGCCAGCATCGAGATCCAGGGCGCCGCCGGCAGCGTGACGCTCGCCAAGAAGGACGCCAAATGGGTCGTCGTGCAACGCGACGGCTACCCGGCTAATAACACTTTCGTCAATGACTTCATCCGCACGCTCGGCGAGCTCAAGATCACCCTCGGCCTCGAAGCCGGACCGTCCTTCGCCCCGCGCTTCGGGATGGACGAAGCCGCCACCAAGCCGGCGGACCGCGGCCTAACCGCCACCTTCAAGGACGCCGCCGGCAAGGAAATCGCCAAGATTTCCCTCGGCAAGAGCATCGAAAGCGGCTCCGCTCCGTCACCGATGGCCGGCGGCAGTGCCGTCGGCCGCTACGTGCGCAACCACGCCGACGACTCGGGCTTCTACGCCGTGAGCGAGATGTTCCCTTCCGTTAGCGACGACGCCAAGCGCTGGCTCGACTCCGGATTCATCAATCCCGAGAAGATCAAATCCATCACTCTCAGCCAAGCCGGCAAGTCCGAGACCGACTGGAAACTCACCCGCGACGACGAGAACGCCGAGTTCAAACTCGAAGGTGCCACCGCCACCGAGGTGCTGGACACCACCGTCACCGGCCCGCTCAAAAGCCTCCTCTCATACGCCCGCTTTGATGACGTCGTCCCTGCTAACAAGATCGCCGAGCGAGCCGCCGCCGAGGGCAAGCGTACCGCCGTCATCGAAACAGTCGAAGGCTTCACCTACACCCTTCACATCTCACCCACCAAGCCGAACGCCGCAGCCCCGGCCGCTCCGGATGCTGAACCCGCCGCCACCGACAATTTCCTCGTCACCGTGGAAGTCACCGCCGAGATCCCCAAGGAGCGCAAGAAAGCAGAAGATGAAAAACCCGAGGACGCCACCGCCAAGGACAGCACTTTCGCCGAGCGCCAGGAAGCCCTCACCGAAAAACTCGCCAAGGAAAAAGCCCTCGCTGGCATCACCTTCGAGGTCGCGAAAACCACCGTCGATCCCCTGCTCAAGGACCGCGCCACCCTCATCACCAAGCCTACTCCGCCACCTGCCGAGGGCGCTGCCACGGGTGGCGTCCAGCAACTCCCCGGCGGCATGATCGCCCGCCCGCCCGTCACCGCCACCACCCCGCCGATCTCAGTGCCAGCGGCAGATCAGACCGAGGAAAAGTAAGCCGCATCGCCCGAAACGTGTTCCGGCTGTCTCAGCCGGATGCAAAACCCCGGCAAACCGGCTGAGACAGCCGGGACATTTTCTCAATCAATCCGCCAAGGTCGGCGCTCCGATTTCCTCATGACTCTAGCTCTCCAATTCGCCTCTCTCTTCCTGATCGCATCCGCGCCCAATCTCCATGCCGGGCCGCGTGAATGGAAAAGCACCGACGGCCAGCGCTCCACCGAAGGCGAACTGCTCAATCGCGACGCCACCAGCATCACCATCCTGCGCACCAAGGATAGCAAGCAGCTCACCATCCGACTCGAACAACTCCATCCTAACGACCGCACCTGGATCGATACCCACCATCCCCTCGCCGACACAACAACACCCGATGAATCCGCCATTTTCGACACCCTGTCATTCGGCGACTCACGCGAGACGGCTCTGGCAAAACTGAAGGCCAGCAAGTTCGTCGAAATGACCACCCACGAAACATTCATTGGTCGCTCCGGCCTCAACGGCATTTTCCGTACCCGCCAGAAAATCGGATCCCTCAGCGCCATGCTCTATTTCGATTGGAGGGAAAACGGCATGCTCAAAGAAATCACCCTGCAAACCGACCCGCTCCCCGCCGACGCCTACAAGCAGGAGCTCGAACCGAGCTGGAAGGCGTTCGTCGAACTGCTAGACACGCTTCACGGCAAGCCCGTCCAGAAAGGCCCCTTCCCCCGGATGGCAACTCTCGCCGACGGCTCGTTTTTCCCATCCCACCTCTGGAAACTCGAAAGCGGTGGCAGCATCCTGCTAGGAACCGCTCGCGACGGCGCGAGATACCAGATCGTCGTGCGCTTCACCGAGAAAATGATCCAGCCGGTTGAAATCCCCTAACCCCACCCGGCGGACTCCGGTCTTGAAAACTCCCCCTGAAGCCTGAGACTCCGTCCATGGCCGAGCCTGATCTTTTCTCCCAAGCCCCCACCCCGCAGGACCGGATCCGCGAGCTGCGGACCCAGCTCGACCGCCACAACCGGCTCTATTACAGCCAGGCCGAGCCGGAAATCTCCGACGCGGAATATGACCGCCTGTTCCGCGAGCTCGAATCCCTCGAAGCGAAGCACCCCGGGTTTTACGACCCTAACTCCCCTACCCTCCGCGTCGGTGGCGCGCCGATCGAAGGCTTCAAACAGATCCACCACGCCGTCCCGATGCTCAGCATCGACGACGTCTTCGAACTCAGCGCCGAGGGTGTCGAGAAAGCCGGAGCCACCTGCCCCGAGCAGGAACTCATCGATTTCTACCGCCGCCTACAGAAAAACCTCAAACGCGACGACGTCCCGGTCACCATCGAGCCCAAGATCGACGGCGTCGCCGTTTCCCTACTCTATCGGGACGGAAAACTCGCCTATGCCGCCACCCGCGGCGACGGCGAGACCGGCGACGACGTGACCCAAAACGTCAGGACGATCCGAACAATCCCGCTGGAGCTGCATGCGGCGGAGCGAGTCACCGACGAAGTTGACGTTGGAAGTCTCCTTCCTTACATTCCCAGACATGGACGGGATCATTCAAGCACAGCAACTCGCGGAACGCCTTCGCAAAGCCCGGCGGAAAGCCTGGCTCAGCGGCTTAAGGCTGACCTCGGAGCAAGCGATGGAGCAAATGTTCAGGAACGGCTCCGACAGGAAGCCCAATCCGTGGTATCATGGGCCGAAGAAACCGGACACCTCCTCGATTCGGAGAGATTCGGCGGATTCGCCGCTGGTTACCCTTCGTTAGGCGGTCAATCCGAGCACGTCGTCTTCCACCTCGCAAAGGTCGGCCGGGTGATCAAACTCACGATCGCCCCCGCGTTCGGAGCGCAGGAAGACGGCCTTGCCTACCTGCGGAATCTCAACGCGGCCAATCGGCTTTTCGCCGATGACATCCGGTTCCACGGAATCCTGCGAACCGCCAAAGGCCCGTCGCTCGTGACCTCCCAGCCGTTCATCGATGGCACCGAGCCGAACTCCGCCGAAGTCGCGTCGTGGTTCAAATCCAACGGCTACCATTCCACCGGCCACAACCGCTGGAAAAACGACGAGTCCGGCGTGGAGATCGCCGACGCCCATATCGGCAATCTCATCAAAACCGCGGACGGCGAACTGGTCCCGATCGATCTCCAAGTCATCGATCCGGGCGAAGCCCTTCCGTCATCCGAAATTCAAAATTCAAAATTCAAAATTCCAGCAACGCTGGAAGTCCGCGGCGAGATCTTCATGCCTAACGAAGCCTTCGCCGCGCTAAACGCCGAGCGCGACGAGGCAGGCCTGCCCACCTTCGCCAACCCCCGCAACGCCGCCGCCGGCACGCTCAAACAGCTCGACCCGAAAATCGTCGCCAAGCGCCCGCTCGCCTTCCTCGCCCACGGTCTCGGCGCATACGAAGGCCCGCCGCTTGAAACCGAGCACGAATTCTACGATTTGTTAGCAGAACTCGGCATCCCGCAAAACCAGCCGATCCTCAACGCCAACAATCTCGACGAGGTGCTCGAAGCCGTCGCCCGCATCAACCGTGAGCGCCACACCCTCGACTACGGCACCGACGGAGCCGTCATCAAAGTCCTTGACCGCGCCGAGCGCGAGCAACTCGGCTTCACCTCCCGCGCCCCGCGCTGGGCCGCCGCCTACAAGTTTCTCCCCGAGCAAAAGGAAACCACGCTCAACAACATCATCATTCAGGTCGGCCGGACTGGCGTGCTAACACCCGTCGCCGAGCTCACCCCCGTCCTCATTTCCGGCTCCACCGTCTCCCGCGCTACGCTGCACAACCAGGACGAAATCGACCGCAAGGACATCCGTCTCGGCGCGACCGTGCTGGTCGAAAAAGCAGGCGAAATCATCCCGGCCATCGTCAAGGTCATCCGCCACGCCGAGGGCGCGCGACCTTACTCGCTCTACGACAGCGTCCACGGAAAGTGCCCTTCCTGCGGCGGACCTATCAGTCAGGAAGAAGGCTTCGTCGCTTGGCGCTGCACGAATTTCCAATGCCCTGCCCAGGCGGTCACCCACATCACCCACTTCGCCTCCCGCAAGGCGCTCGACCTCGAAGGCCTCGGAGAAATCGTCGCCGAGGCGCTCGTCCGCCACGGCCATTGCCAGACGCCGCTCGACCTCTTCCGCCTCGACGAGAAAACCCTCGCCAACCTCAACCTCGGCACCGAGGAATCCCCGCGCCGCTTCGGCGAGAAGAACGCCGCCAAAGTTCTCAACGCGCTCGAAGCCGCGAAATCGAAGCCGCTCCACCGCTGGCTCTTCGCCATGGGTATCCGGCAGTTAGGCGAATCCGCCGCCAAAGAGCTTTCCCGCCTTCACCGCGCGCTGGGCGAAATCACGGACTCGCCTATTCTAGCGGAACTCCTCCGCGACACCCGCCCCGACGCGAAAAAGAAGAACGAACTTCTCGCGAAATACTCGGTCACCGGCGACGTCGGCCCCGCCGTGGCGGAAACCATCGTCACCTTCTTCAAATCGGAAGCTGGCCAACACGCCCTTGCCCGTTTCAAGGAACTCGGCATCGATCCCATCTCGGACAACTATCTGCCCATCGCCGCAGAAGCCGATCTCTCCGCACTGCCGCTCGCCGGAAAAACCTTCGTCATTACAGGCACCCTAAGCATCGACCGCGACACGATGAAGGAACTCATCGAGTCCAAAGGCGGCAAGGTCAGCGGCTCCGTTTCCGCCAAAACCAGCTTTGTCCTCGCCGGCGAAGGCGGCGGCTCGAAGCGCGACAAGGCCGAAAAACTCGGCGTCACCATACTCGACGAGGCGGCGCTCCAAGCGCTGATCGAGTCCTAACGGATACCCCGGCACTTGGGTATCTGATGTTGAGCTCAACACCCCAGCTCTCGTGACGGACGAGCAGGCGGTTGAGAGTTTGCTGGTGGGAAGTAAGCGGTCAACCGTCGTCCTCTAGCCACCTGACAGCATTGGAAGCATACATCCCGGCGTATGCAATCTATCTCACCCGATCACCAATCTCCCGAATCCCAGCTCATCCGCACCGGCAGCGTTCAGATAGGGTTTCCACATGTCGGAACAGACGACCTTGATTCTCGCGCAGCGCTCTGCTCCGAAGGACTCGAAGAAGCTCGTGAGGGATTGGGTGTCGCGGTCCCGGATGATACCAAGAAGACGCTTGCGCCCGCTGTCGATCTGGTAGACCAGGGTCATGTAGCGGTGGCCCTTGCTGTAGGTGAGGCGGCAGGAAGCCGCACAGCTCGCCGCCGAAGGCTACGAGCCCGTGCTGAAAAACTCCCGCTATTGTTTCCTCAAGCGCAGGTCCAACCTGACCATCAGGCAGGCCACCAAACTGCGCGACCTGCTCAAATATGATCTCAAGTCCATGCGCGCCCTGGCACTCAAGGAATCCTTCGACGCCTTCTGGCAATACGAAAGTCCGCGCTGGGCCGGTTGGTATCTCAAAAAATGGTGTGCCCGCGCCATGCGGAGCAAACTCGCGCCCATGAAGAAGTTCGTCGGCACTTTGCGCAATCACGAGGACTTGCTGGTGAACTATTTCAAGGCCAACAAGCTCTACTCCAGCGGCCGCATCGTCGAGGGGCTCAACCTGCGAATTAATCTGTGTATGAGAAAAGCTTACGGTTACCGCAGCTTCGAAATACTGGAAATCTCTCTCTATCACACACTTGGAGATCTACCCGAACCAAAATTCACCCACAGATTTTGCTGAAGAGCCAGAGTTCGTAATGGTGACAATTTTAATTAGACTCAAAGACACTGGGCTTCAGTCCTGGACTACTTTTGCGGGGTCGAAACCCGGCTCACATGCTCGGGATCTGGACCAGCTTGGTGTACTGATAGGAGTTTTGCGCAAGGAACTTTGCCTTGGCATCATCATTGGCAAAAGTTCGCCGGCCAGGCCTAGTTTGATCGACTCCAAAATCCGAGATCACAGTGGCAGAGATCTCGACTGCGGTGATCCGTCCCGAAGGCACCACCGCTGCGGATGCCCCCGAGTAATCGGTAGTGATCCCAGTCCCAAGAATCCTAAAAGTTTTGGTGGAGTCCCCCAACGTCACAGGCACGCTGGAAAAAGGAGGATTTTTCGTGGAATCCGTAACCTGCACATGGAAGGTAAGCGTGAACTGGTAAATGTTTTCACAAACAAAATTCTTGGAGTCTGTCACCGTGATCTTCGGATAAAGACCGTCGAAAACGCCACTCAGCGGTTTTGCCAAATTCGCAACACCAAGTAGCCCGTCAAATGTAGGTTTAGGATCAACTAGAAATCTACTTAATACGTAAGTTCCAAACTTGGAGTCGCTTGATCCAATCGGATCTTTGTAATCCAATTGGTAGGCAACACAGGAAACGTCGCCACCTTTATCCTCTATTGGGTCACCTATTTTCCCGTTGTAGCGGTCGGTCGCGGCTGTGAAAAAAATCAGATTTGAAGCATTCGTGCTTTCCATGGAACTGCCTTTTGTTTCGGAATTATCGGTCATGGCCGAGAGCCATTCATTCGTGTTGCCCCGGCGAGTGACCATCGCTTCGAAATCACGCGCCATCGCATCGATCATCGACTTCGCCTGGCGGGATGCGCGGAGCTCCGAGCGGCTGCGGTTCCAAGTGTCGAGCGCGATCGAGGTGATGGAGACCAGAACTGTCACGATAATCGTCGTAATGGCCATGGCCACCATCAGCTCCATCAGGGTGAAGCCGCGTTTGGTTGAGGATGTCCGTTGAGTGTTCATGAATGGGTTTAGGTGGGTTTTTTAACGACGAACGGCGAGATTGCGGGTGAAGACCGGGTTTTTAACGTTGCCGAACTTCGTGGTGAATGCGCCCCCGGAAATATAAGAAGCGGTTTTCGTGGGTAGCATGTGGAACTCAGCCGAGAACGCGATGACGGCTTCCGGATAAACATCCGCCGAAGCGGCATCCGTACCGGTCTTCGGATCCTTGATGGTCTTGGGTGTCGTGTTCGTAATCAACTGGCCGCCACTAAAGATAAGCTGCGTGCATTTCACAAGATAGACAGCACCTTCGACGGCTTTCAAATCGTCAGCAAGCTTGGTATCACTGCGGCGGCGGACCATGGGAACCACCACATAGTCCTCCCCCGGAAGCTTTCCTGTTAGCGACGGTTCCGGTTCCGGGGTATTGTCGTCGGGCCGGAGACTCGAAATCTTGCCCCGGTATTGATAAACGAGTAACGCATCTGTTGCTCCGTTCCCGCTTTTTATCCATTCGAACGATTTATTAAATCCGGTTTTGTATTGCGTGGTTTCCGTCGTACCACGCAGGGTCACCAGCTCCTGTTCCAGCGCGGACGCCATGCGGTCGGCCTGTTGGACGTTGATGGACTTGCGGATGCCGTCGGCGGCCGGGGCGAACACCACCATGAAGCCGGTGAGAAGCACGGCGAGCACGCCGATGGCGATGACAGTTTCAAGAAGGGTGAAGCCGCGATGGCTTGAGGAGGCAGTGGTTTTCATGATTTAGAATTCTTTTCCAGCATCGAGATTCTGTATCTTTTCTGAAATTTGAGTAGGGCTGCGGAAAACCGAAGTCCGGCCGTTGCGCCAAACCACGAAGCCACCGAAGTCGCGTTTACCAGCGGAAGTGACGCGCGGTTTCCCAGTCGGAGTTTTGACATTTCTCGCTCCGGCTCCGATCACAAAGCTGGCTCCCTGGTCTTTAGCGATGCCTTGGGCATTGAATTCGTAAATGTAATATGACCCGTCGTATGCTGATTTCACAGGCGCAGGTGCTGCAGTGCTTGTTGCGCTCGGGGCGCTTTTAATCTTGCCGGTCAGGACAGTATTGATGGCTCCACTGTCGCTCGCATGGTTTGCCTTGCTAAAACTTTCGCTAAAGTAAGTTTGATCGGGAAGAACCATCCCCCGGCTGGAAAGAACCCAATCCGGGGTGCTACTGTCCGGATCTTTCGCCATGCCCGTAGAGGCGTCGATATTTTCGTATGCGACAACGATCCGTTTGAGGTTGTCAGCGCCATTATTCTTGAGGTCTTTCGCAACCAGAACGCAGGTCCGCAGATTTTTACTAACCGCCATCGATCTCGCCTCGTCGACCAACGACTCTGCAGAAGCCACGC
>CANHPN010000015.1 GCA_947462535.1 Akkermansiaceae bacterium
CGAGACGCAGTGGAAACCAAAACCGGCGTTTTCGGCTCTGCAGAAGACACCGGCACCGATCCAAATCTCGCGGACAGCGATGGCGACAGCCTGCCGGACGGCATGGAAGTGCGTTTGGGAACCAATCCGACCAGCGCCGCCAGCAAGGTTAAGCGGCCCAACATCATCCTGATCAATTGCGACGATCTGGGTTATGGGGATATTGGCTGCTTTTGGCAGAATCAACGCACCGGAACCAACAAGTTCGCTACCCCGAATCTGGACGAGATGGCGGCTCAGGGAGCGATGATGACCCATCACTACGTGGGAGCGCCGATCTGCGCGCCATCGCGCGCCTCGCTGATGCAGGGACGGCATCAGGGGCATTCGGACATCCGCGACCGGATGTTTGATGTGGCTCTGCCAAACAACCACTCGATCGCCAGCATTCTCAAGGCCTCGGGCTACCAGACCGTTCACGTCGGCAAAGCAGGCCTGACGGGGAGTTCAGGTGCAACCGGCAATCCGCTGCCCGCAAATCCTCTGTTTCGCGGATTCAACCGCTTCTTTGGAATCCCCTTCCACACCTGGTGCCACGAACATTATCCTCGCAACGGCACCACCTCATACGGGTCCTTTATTTACGATGACAATCAAAAGATCACAGCTGCCTACCAGGATCTCTACAGTTCGGACGCATGGACGGGTTTCGCCAAGAAGACCATCATTGAGGAAACTACTTCCAATCCCAACCGACCTTTCTTTCTTTACGTCGCTTACGACACTCCCCACTTCATCGCCCAAGTTCCACCCACCCGGGATTATCCCGCAGGCAGAGGGCTTTCCGGTGGCATCCAATGGACCGGCGCACCATCCTACGTCAACACAGCGGTCAATGAAGCGGCCCGAATCGACAACACGGCCAACATGCATCCCTCGGTGGATCCAACGTGGCCGGTCCTGCACCAGAAATACGTGACGATGATCCGTCGGCTCGACGACTCGGTGGCGGACATCCTGCAAACCTTGCGGGATCTCAACATCGCGGACAACACGCTGGTGATCTTCACCTCGGACAATGGTCCGGATTCCTCGGAACTTGATCCGCAGTTTTTCCAAAGCTACGCCGGATTCGAGGGCATGAAGCAATACATTTATGAAGGCGGCATCCGGGTTCCCACCATCGTCTGGTGGCCGGGAAAGATCCCCGCCAGCAACCAACCGACCAACATCCGGCGCATCGCCAACCCCAGCGCCAACTACGACTGGCTGGCCACCTTCGCCGAAATGGCGCTGGCCCCGGTTCCGAGCTACACCGACGGGGCGTCTCTCCTGCCCGACCTGACCGGACAGGGCAGCCGCAACGCCAAGGATTATCTCTATTTTGAGTTCTGGACGGGTGGCTACGCAAACAATTGGCCGGATTGGCCGAACCATCGTAACGAAGCTCTCCACCAAATGCAGGCGATCCGCATCGGTGACTTCATGGGGGTGAGGACCAACATCGCGTTCGCCACGGATCCGTTCCGGATTTACAACGTCGTGACGGATCCCAAGCAAGGGATCAATCTGGCGGCAAGCCGGCCGGACTTGCAGGATCGGATGAAGTATCTGTCCATTGCCGCACGGAGGCCCACTGAAGCTGCAACCGTGCCATCTGCAAACCGCCCTTATGACAACGCGCCGATTCCCGCGCAGTCAGCGAGACCCGTGCGCAACGGCCTGAAATGGAAAGCCTACGAAGGCTGCTGGCCGTGGCTGCCGGAATTCCGAAATCTGGCACCCGTCGCTTCCGGAAACGCGACGGGTCTCACCACCTCCGTCCTCACGCGCGGCAACGATGCGGGGGCCACATTCGAAGCTTACATTTCCGTGCCGACGACGGGAGCCTATACCTTCCAACTGGCCGCCAACTCGAACTGCAACCTGTGGATTGATGAAGCCCACGTGATCGACAACGATTACAATTTCACCACCACCAAATCAGCAACAAAGCTGATTTACCTCACCGCGGGCCTGCATCCGATTCGCATCTACTACCGCCACCAGACCGGAACACCGCAGTTGCAACTGAATTGGTCGGGACCGGGGTTCTCGATGCAGCCCGTGCCCGCCACATCCTATTTCGTGGACGGCCAACCAACCGTGCTGCAGGCGGACACGCTGAGCACAACCCGGGAAACCCCGATTACGGTGAATGTGCTAGCCAACGACACCGCACAAAATTCCCTCGCCCTTCAGAGTGTGGGCTCACCCCAAGTGGGAAGCGCCGACATCATCGATGGCAAGGCACGCTACACGCCGGCCCCGGGATATCTCGGATTGGATCAATTTTCTTACTCCGTAAACGACGGGATCTCCCTGGTGAGTTCGTCAGTCTCCGCGATTGTACTCTTCGACAATGAAATCTGGCTGCCGCTGGACGAGGGGACGGGCACCAGCGTCAACGCCTACGGAGTCCCATCTCCCGTGACGGGCGGCCTCTCCGGGGCGGCGGACCCCGCCCAATCGTGGACAACCGGCAAACTCGGCAAGGCCCTCCGATTCGATGGAGTGGATGACCAGGTGGTTTTCCCCTCGCTTCCACTGCCGGCGGCAGGCTCGCTCCGCACTTTCTCCTGCTGGATCAAGACCTCCAACACCTCGCTTGACGAGAACCAGACGATCTTCACTTATGGCCCCGCATCGGGCGGGCAGCGTTTCACCGTCAGGCTGGCCGGGACCTCCGCAGGATCACTGGTGGCCGCCGTGGAGATATCCACCGGCACCGCCGGGGGGGAGCTTCCCGGCACCGCCGTGGGAACCAAGGCCCTCAACGACGGGCTTTGGCACCATCTGACACTTGTCAATGCCGTCGCCGACATAGCCCAAACCAAAATCTACGTGGACGGCCAGCCGGACACTGTTTCCAGCAGCAATCCCGGAATACTCGACACCACATTGGGAGCAAGTGCCTGCCTCGGGGGCTCAGACCAATCCGCCGCGTGCAATTTCAATGGCTCTCTCGACGACGTGAGGATTTTCCCACGCGCTCTGAGCGGCAGCGAGGTCCAGGCATTGCGGAGCAACACCATTGCAACTGGAATCATGACCGGCACGCCGCCCAATGACTCAGATGGCGATGGAATCCCTGATCCGGCCGAGGAAGTCGCCGGCACCAATCCGAATGATCCCGCATCATTCTTCAAAATTCAAAGTTCCAACTTCACCGGAAGCGGTATTTCGCTGCAGTGGGCCGGTATGGCCGGCCGCAGTTACCGCGTAGAGGAAAGCACCAATCTCCAGGATTGGACATTGGTGCCCGGAGTCGCGCCCGTCGTGGTGACATCGGCCCAGCCTGCCGCCACCGTGACCATCCCCGCGAATGGCGCGAACAAGCGTTTCCTGCGAATCCAGGTGATGCAGACACCGTGAGCGAACGGACAGGGCGTGGCGGCCCTGCCGCGCCCTGACTCCCTTCTTCCGCCGGAGGCTGATTCTACCTCTTCTCATTCGCATCACAACCGCAACCGCCATGCGGCGGACAAGTGGGCGGACCGCGGCGGGTCAGCCCTACCGTCTTTCAACATGAAGTTCTCCATCATCACCCCCAGTTTCAACCAAGGACGTTTTCTGCCGGACTGTGTGGAAAGCGTTCTTTCGCAATCAGGCGTGGAGCTTGAGCACATCGTGACGGACGCGGGATCGACCGACGCCACTCTGGAAGTCATCGGATGCTATCCCGATCTCCAATGGACGAGCGAACCTGACAACGGCATGAGCGACGGGATCAACAAAGGATTCCTGAAGGCCACCGGAGACTGGGTGATGTGGTTGAACTGCGATGATTACCTACTGCCTGGGGCGTTGGCAAAAGTGGCTGCCTACATTGCCCAGCATCCGGAGGCCTATATCGTGCATGGCGACTGCATCTATGTGGCGGAGGACAAAAAACCGATCCGTAGAAAATATGACACCCCGGTGGATGAGTGGGATTTGTTGTTTGTGGGCTGCTGCATTCCATCCACCGCGACATTTTATCGTCGCGAAATCATCGAGTCCGGCCATTTGCTGGATGTGAGTTACCGGAACTGCATGGACTGGGAATATTACCTGCGCCTGACCCGTGTGGGCTATCATTTTGGATACATCCCGGAAGCCTTGGCCGGCTTCCGCTGGCATGAGGAAAGCACCACCCAGACCCACTGGCAGCGGATGATCGCTGAGGGGCTTCGCGCCCAACGCGAGCACATCGCCTCGCGGGGACTGCCAGACCTGCTGAAGAATGCCATTGCGCTCAAGGCGCTGCGCAAGATCTTCCAGGTCCGTCGTGTGTTGAAGCGCGTGCTTGCCCATGGGCGGATTTCGTAGAATGACGATTCGCCTGGCACATGGCCTCAGGTGGCGCGCTACCGCCCGGAGTCCAGTCCACGAAAGGAGAAAAGCGCTCCACTGACGACATCCAGACTCTTCTCCGGCTGTTATTTCTCATCCCTTTGCCATGCTGCGCCAATAGTGCAACGCCATCCTATCCCCTTAAATGCGCATCCCCATCGTCATCTTCGCGCAGGCACCGCCGCCCGAACACGGGCAGAGCCGCATGGTCCTGCTGGCACTGAAAATCCTCCGGGCCCAACCGGAAACCTTCGAGGTCTATCACGTCAACGCCCGGTTTTCCGAATCGCTGGAGGATATCGGTGAGAGTTCGCTGCGCAAGGGTGTCCTGATCGCCCGCTACCTCGCCCAGGCGGTCGGCCTGCGTTTCCGTGTGACGCAGCCATTGCTTTACTACGTCCCCGGCCCGGTGAAGTGGAGCGCGGTGCTTCGGGACTGGGTGCTCCTTGCCGTGCTGCGACTGTTCTATCCAAGGGTGGTCTTCCACTGGCACGCCATCGGCCAGGGCGAATGGGCGCATGGCTCGGAACGCCTGAGACTGGAAGGCCCCGGCTGGATGGACCGCTTGGCGCGTAAAATCAGCGCGAAGGTTCTCGATCAGCCATACGCATCCATTGCGGTATCCGCCACCTCGAAAAAGGATTCGGTGGCGATTTGCTCGCGGCGGGCGCTGACGGTTTGCAATGGAATAGAGGATCCATGCCCGGACTACGAAACGAGCCTGATGCCGGCGCGAGCGGCGGCAAGCCGGGAGTTCGCCGAATCCGCAAGTCCCTGTTTCCGCATCCTGTTCATCTCCCACGGCACGGTGGAAAAAGGCCTGCTCGATGCGCTCGATGCCCTGTGCCTTCTCATGAAGGCCACCGATCCGCAATGGCGCTTCGAAGTCACCTTTGCCGGCGGCTTGAGCGAAATCCTCGAAATCCGATTCGAGCGGGACCTCGAAAACCTGAAACAGATCGCCGGCCGGCGGCTGGCCGTTCATGTGGAAGGATACGTCAGCGGTCAGGAAAAGCAGCGTTGTTACCGGGAACACGACATCCTGCTGGCTCCCAGCCGTTGGGAAAGCTTCGGCCTGACCGTGCTGGAGGCCATGGCCTATGGCATGCGGATCGTCGCCGCCGCCTCGGACGGCGTCAAAGGAGTCCTGCCCGAGGGTTATCCCTATCTCGCCCCTGTGGCGAACCCGTCCCAACTCGCCGGGAAGTTACACGAATGCTGCGCGGCCATCGTCAATCAGCCGACCTCGCAGGAGCCGGGTGAACTGCGCGAACGGTTTCTCGCGCTCTATCAAATCAAGGATTTCTCGGGAAATCTCGTTCGGGCGCTTTCGGATCTTGGCGGCGAGTTGGCAAGCTCTTCATCCACATCTATCAAGGCATCACCCCCGGAGGATGACGACAAGAGTGTCGTCACTCCTTATCGAGCCCCCTCCCCCATTGGCGTCCATTCGCGTCCATTCGCGGTTGAACCGTCTCCCTCTTCACCATCCAACATTCAAAATCCAGAATCCAAAATCCCATCTCCCTCCTCCGTGTCCCTTGGCGGCCTTTGCGACTTGGCGGTTCAATCCTCTTCCACATCCAAAATCCAAAATTCAAAATCCAAAATCTCCCTCACCGCCTATCTCGCGGACCAGAACCCGGGCCACGACCGGAGTTTCGGCATCTCGCGGATGTCGCAGGTGGTGCTCGAAGCCCTGCAAGCGGGAGGCCGGGTGGAAATCGAGACAATCGCCTCCAAGACCTCGCAGCAGGCACCCGCCGGGGTGGCGTCCGCCCGCATCCTGCCCTGGGGGACGCGGCGGAAATGGATGCGGTTTTTAACCGATCACTTGCACCCGCTGGTTCTCCAGCGCGCCTCGCTGCCGGACGCCTACTATTTCCCGAAAGGCTACCTGCCCTTTTTGATTGGTATTTGCAGCCCATCGGTGGTGACCATTCACGACACCATCATCCAGTACGACGCGGACCACTACCCCCGCTGGCGGAAACGCCGCGAATATGCCTATTGGTCGCTGATGCTGAAGCACACACTGCGGCAGGCCGACCGGATTCTAACCGTCTCGGAGTCCTCCAAGCGGCAGATCCAGAAATTCATGGAACGCCACAGGATTCCCCGCAACGGGATCACCGTCACCTACGAGCCGTGTCTGTATGAACGAATCCCCCAGCCCGCCGCGCCCCCGAAGGAGAACTCGGTGATCCACCTCGCGTCGTGCGAGCCACACAAACGCACCGCCCACCTGATCCGCTGGTGGCACGAGGCGGAGTCGCAGGGGCGGAACCTGCCGATGCTGCACCTGATAGGAACCGTGCCGCCGGAAGTAGAGTCGTTGCTGGCAAGCTCGCACAGCATCGTGAAGAGCCCGTTCCTGGAGGAAGCAGCGCTGCAAGCGGCCTATCGCTCGGCACGCGCGCTGGTCCTGCCGTCAGAAATCGAAGGCTTCGGCCTGCCGGCGCTGGAGGCCTACTATCTCGGGACGCCGGTGTGTTTCGTGCGTGGGACCTCGGTGGAGGAAATCCTCGGCGTGGCCACGGCCAAGGGCGGGTTTTCGCTGGAAAGCGCCAGCTCGCTGTGGCGCGCGCTCGACGAGGTGATGGCGATGCCCGCGGAGGAAGTCCGCGAGTGCGGGCTGAAACTGCGAGATACCTATGCGGCGGAAAAAGTGGCGGCGAGGATGCTCGCGGTTTTTGACGAGGTGAAAAACCGAGAAGGTTGAATTTCCGATGTTGGATTTTGAATGATCTGGGAAAGGTGCAGCGCCACCTCTAAGCTCCACTTTCCCACTTCTTTGTCTTTTCCAGGTGGCGCGCTACCGCCGGGAGCGCAGGCCAAAGGGTGGCGAAAAAAGTGCCCGGGCGAAGACTTCGCGGCTTTTCCCGGACTTCCCTTTCTCAGCACTTTGACTGCTGCCCCGGCGGTGCAGCGCCACCACTTGCCACCCCTTCGCATCTGCCTGCCTTGAGGGCTGGCTTTACTCTCCGGCAGCTCCATGCCAGGATACACACCCATGAGACTGACTCCCCACCAAAAAACCGCCATTCTGGCTGCGGTCGGCAAGCAGGATCCTGAAGCGCGGATCATTCTGTTTGGTTCACGTGCCGATGATCATGCAAAGGGCGGAGACATCGACCTTTTGATCGTCTCCGACGTGATCGGGCTGCACCAGGAATGGGAGATTCGCAGGGATATCTTGGACGAGATCGGCTGGCAGAAACTGGACCTCATCGTGCGCCGCAGGAACCAACTGGACTCTCCCATCGCCAGCGTTGCCATGGAAACCGGAATCCCGCTATGAACCCGCAAACCCAGGCGGCCTATCTGGCCGAGAGCCTCGCTGAACTGGACCGGGCGCTCAGCCATCTCGTGTATTCCGCAAATGCCTGTGCGGATCTTCCGCCCGATGAGCCAACCCCCAACGAAGAGGTCTTGGCACGGATTGAGGCATTCACCAGTCGTTTCGCCCGGGTCGTCGACCTCATGAGTAAGCGCGTCCTTCGCGCCATGGACCGGTTCGAGATGTACGAGGCGGGAACCTTGCTCGATGTCGCAAACCGTGCCGAAAAGCGCGGAGTGATCGAGTCGGTGGACTGGTTGCGAGAGTTGAAGGACACCCGCAATCGGATTTCCCATGATTACGCCGGAGACCGTCTTCCCGAGATTCTGGCCTATTGCCGTGAGGAACTTCCCAGTCTGCTGGCGACCTGCAAACGCATCAAGGAGTATGGTGACGCCCTGCTTGCCAGGTAGAGCCGTGGGGCCTCGCCCCGCCAACTTTGCTCGTCCTGGCAGTCTATCCCGGCACTTTGACTGCTGCCCCGGCGGTGCAGCGCCACCTTTCCGCCCCTTCGACTTTTAGGCTTTCGCGGTTCAAATCTCTTCTTCTCCCACATTGATCCCCGCGGGCAAGACGCCCAAAATCTGAATCCAGAATCCAGAATCCAGAATCCAGAATCCAGAGTCCAGAGTCCAGAGTCCCGGCTCTGCGTCCCTTGGCGACCTTTGCGCCTTGGCTGTTCAATCCTCTTTCCACCCGCACCGTCACCCGGCGGGAAAGTGGGTTCGGCGAGCCGCCGGTCCCTACCTTTTTTAAACCCGTCGTCCCCGCTCCGCGTCTCTTGGCGACCTTTGCGCCTTGCGGTTCAAACCTCTTTCCACCCACACCGCCATCCGGCGGATTGACTCGAAGCCGCCCCATGGCCTCTCGCCCTGCGGGCACGTCGCGTTGGCTCCTGTCCAAACTGCCACAAACCGGCATGGTCGGAACGCAGTGGGGACGAAATCCATTCGACGGGCAGTCATCAGAGTGCGCACATTTATGTATGCGAACGACAATTGAATTACCGGATGGCTTGTTTCGCCAAGTCAAGACGTTGACAGTCCAGAAAGGATTGACGCTCAAGGAGTTCTTTACGGCTGCCGTGGAACGGGCGGTGGTGGAGCCCCCTCCAGAATCCCGGCGCATGCTCCATCCGCCAATCGGGGGAGTGGGGGGCAGGCCGATCCCGGCAAGAAACAATCAAGAGTTAGCGGCCTTGCTGGAGGCGGATGATCTGGAAAATCTCCAATGATTACCTTGATTGATGTAAGCGTGATGTTCGCGATCGTGGTGGAGCGCCATGTGCACCATCCCGCAGCCTGGCAATGGTGGAACAAGCAGGCGGCAAGCAGCGTGGGTCTCTGTCTGCCGGTGAGGCTTGGCTTGCTGCGTTTGCTGACCAACACCAAGGCGATGGAAAACATCCCGGTAACTCCTGATGAAGCGCTGGCTGCATGGGATGCCATGGAAGCGGATGAGCGGACTTTTATCATCGGGAATCCAACCACCGCCAGCGAGATCTGCTTCCGAAAGAACGTGGCAGGCCGCATGCCGACGCCGAATCTTTGGACAGACGCCCTGCTGGCAGCCTGGGCCGAGGCCGCAGACTGCCGACTTACTTCCTTCGATGGAGGTTTCCGTTCGTTTCCAAGTCTGGAATTCGAATGGCTGCATGGTTAAAAAAGCTCTTCCCAAGCGCCGCCGGGGTGGTCTCGCGAAGACGGAGGCTATTCTTGCTGAAATACCGCGCGGCGCGGCCGCAACACCGCCCCTCCTCTTTCCTCCCATGCTCCGAGCCATCTTACGCAATGCGGGAATCCATCCACGGCGGCTCCTTTCCGCCGTGCGGGGCTGGCGGCGCTATGTCCGGGACCGGGCGGCATTTCGCAACGCGACCGATCCCACCGTAATGCCATGGGGCGATGAGCTGCCCATGCTGACGGAGTGGAACGAGGCGTCGGGCTCGCTCGGGGCGTATTTCCATCAGGATCAGTTGGTGGCGGGCTGGATCTATCAAAATTCACCGCGCAGGCACGTCGATGTCGGCTCGAGGATCGACGGATTCATCGGTCACCTGGCGGTCTTCCGCGAGGTGGAGGTGCTGGACATCCGCCCCCAGCAGCAGGCCGTTCGCAACGTCGTCTTTCATCAACTCGATTTGATGGAGCCGCTTCCGGACGCCTGGGTCGAGTGCGCGGATTCCTTGTCGTGCCTGCACACCATCGAGCACTTCGGACTGGGACGCTACGGGGATTCCATCGATCCCCAAGGCCATCTCAAGGGTCTGGAGCAGTTGAAGCGCATGGTCAAACCGGGAGGCCGGCTCTATCTATCCACTCCGATCGGGCCGCAGCGGGTCGAGTTCAACGCGCACCGGATCTTCGCCGCGCAAACCGTGGTGGACTGGTTCCGTGAGGGGTGGGAGATCGAGCGTTTCGCCTATCTGGACGACTCTGAAAACACGCACGAAGACGTTGATTTGAAAACGGCCGACATCGCCAACCACTTCGGCTGCCAGGCCGGTTTGGGAATCGTCGCAGCGAGGAAGGTCCGGTAGGGCGGTTGTGCCTGCGGCACCCGGTGTTTCGGTGTTTCGGTGTTTCGGTGTTTCGGTGTTTCGGTGTTTCGGTAAGACGGTAAGACGGTAAGAGTATGAACAAAGTCTACAGCGTTAGGGATTTGGATGTATACAAGGCGGCGTTTTCGCTCCAACAGGAGATATTTTTGATCTCAAAGAGCTTCCCCAAAGAAGAGACGTATTCGCTGACGGACCAGATCCGCAGGTCCTCACGCTCAATTGGAGCCAATCTCTCAGAGGCATGGGCGAAGCGCAAATATCCAGCCCACTTCCTTTCGAAACTGACGGACTCGGACGGCGAGCTTCAAGAAACGCTCCACTGGCTGGCTTCCGCCGAAGCGTGCGAATATATCCATCCGGAACAATTGAATCACCTACAACACAAAGCTGAAATTGTAGGAAAACAACTTGGCAGCATGATCAATCGCTACGAGTCGTTCTGCTTCTGAAAGGCCGCGCGCGCCGGTGTTTCGGTTGCGCCTGTGGCACTCGGTGTTGCGGTAAGAGCGAATGGGCAGACGCTTCGCACGGGCTTTTTCTCTCTTTTCTTACCGGTTCACCGAAACACCGAGCCGAAGGCCACCGAAACACCGAGCCGCAGGCAACCGACCGCGCAGCGGAACCGCAACACAGAAACACCTCTTCCACCGTGCTCCGCATCGTCCTCCTCGGCCGGACCGGCAACCACCTTTTCCAGTATGCGCTGGGGCGGGTGCTGGCGGAGAAACACGGCGTGCCGTTAGTCATGGACGCGTCGTGGTTCAACGCGGAGGGCTGGGCGGAGGTTTCCCATTTCCTCAGGCTGCCGCTGAAGGCGAAGGTGGTGCGGCGCTGCTCGATCGGCGCGCGAGCGTTGCGGAAGTTCACGGGCAGACATTACTGGGAATACCGGGGCGTGCCGGTCCTGCGGGAAGCGGGCGACGACCAATCGTTCGACGCCCGGTTTCTGGATGCTCCTGCGGATTGCATGCTGTTCGGGTACTTCCAGACGCCGCTGTATTTCGAGAGTATCGCCGGTCCACTGCGGGCGGAATTGAACGGGCTGCTGAAGGACGCGCTGCGGCTTCCGGAGGATCTGCGCGCCAAGCTGATGGAGCCGAACTCGGTGGCGGTCCAGGTCCGGCGGAAGGACTATCTGGATCTGCCTGTTTTCCAAGTCTGCGACTCCGCCTATTACCGGGAAGCCATGCGGGAGATGCGCTCGCACCTCCCGGACGCGCGGTTTTACATTTTCTCGGATGATCCGGAGTGGTGCCGCGGCGAGTTCCGCGAAGCCGACCAGGAGGTGGTCGATCTGGGAGAGACCGCCGCCAACCCGCTTTACGACCTGCACCTGATGAGCCTGGCGAGCCACCACGTCATCGCCAACAGCACCTATTCCTGGTGGGCGGCATGGCTGGGTGACAAGGCGGGCCAGCGGGTGATCATGCCGGACCGCTGGTACGTGCACGGGATCAAGGCACCGATGGAAGAGAAGCGGTGGAAGAGGAGACTTTGAATTTTGAATTTTGGATTGGAGAGGAAGATAAATGGCGAAAGATAGAGGTAGGAACGGCGCATTGATTTGCACCGCTCCCCCCTCCGAACCGTGCGTGCAGATCTCCCGCACACGGATCTCCAGTCAGTGGTTTGCTCCTTGTCGGAGACTGGTGGTTTCCGTGACTTTGGCGTCTAGCAGGCAAAAGAGCCCCAGTCCGGTAGAGTAGCGGTTCGCCAGCGATAGTGATCCTGTCCCCGGACCCGACCCCGGCCACCCCGCCGCTTTTGCAGAATGGAGCGCAGACGCATCCGCAACCATTGATCAATCTCACCCAACTCGCTGGGGTGGACATGCTTGAAGTATCCAAACCAGCCTTTCAGCGTCCGGTTAATGTCCGCCACGATGGATTCCATGCTCTTGCCGTTGTTCCGGCGGGTCTTGGGCTTGATGGATTCGCGCAATTTGCGCAGGCTTTTAGGTCGAACCAACCTGATCAAACGCCCCCGACGGCTTCTTTTGAATCGATAACCAAGGAAGTCAAAATGACTATCGGCCACGCTCATGTTCACCATGCGGGTTTTGTCCGGATGCAAGATCAGTCCCACTTGCGCCATCCACTCCCTTAACTTTTCCAGCGCGGCCTCGGCCTCTTCCTGGCTGCGGCACAAGATGACCATGTCTCCACGCCGCAGGCCCCTGCGTTGGACTTCACCTTTTCACAAGCCAGTTCAAGCGTCCGCGCTGACCAAACCTTGTCGATCAGGCTGAACCACTTGTTTCCTTCCAACCCTCTTTCAAGGGGCACCAGCATCGGTTCCGTCCATACCCCACGTTCGGCCTTGTGGCGTTGCCACAGGTCCTCTTCCGCTTGTTTATCCCTTGCGGGAACTGACACGGATGGTTTTTCTTCGCGTTTCATGGTCTCGGCCTTTCCACCTTCCTGCCGCCCTTCGCTCCACGGGAGTTACCCCGCTTCATCACTACTATAACGGCTCTGACTGCTGCCCGGTTCCGCTCGCGCGGATTCCTGTCCGGGCAGCTCTCAACGCTTCCACATGATACCTTCCCTGCGTTCTCACTCCAACCATCCACAACAACCCGTTTCTCCCTCGTGGACGAGGGATGTAAGGGGAAACGGTTGCCGCTCATGCGACAGGCTTCGCCATTCCCTGGAAAGCTCGCCGCTGTTGTAAACCGAATCGGGTTCACTTTCGTTAGGGACCGCAGATCCGCCTTAGGCTACTCTCCACCCCGTTTCACGATGACGCAGGTGCCTTCGGCTGTTCTCCCGTTGCTCGTCTCGGGATGACTCAGACTTTCACTGGTTGATTTCATGTATGTGCGCTCGCACTGGCGGCGATCACCGGTCGCCGCGAGCTCCCGCACATCTCAAACTCCGCGGCGACCAGTGATCGCCACTACAATCCATGCGCATCTTCACATGCACTCCCGTCGCCTTCGGCGGCGGCGCGGATTTTTTCGCACGGGACAGCGGGTTGTTATGCCGCGGGTTTCAGGCGATCGGCGTCGAATCACGGGCGGTGATGCTAGGAGAGAGGAAACCGGAGGATGAGGCGGATTTGATCCGGACGGAGTTTTCCCATCTGGAATCGGCGGACTGGTGGCGCGCTCAAAATCTCGACGGCGTGGTGCTTTACGCCTGGGGTCGGCCGAGGTTCCGCAAGGTCGCCGCAGCGATTCACGAAGCGGGGATTTTCCTGGTGCTGAACCAGGACAACGGCGGGCTGGTGAGTCCGCTGGCGGGCTTCCGCAACTGGCTTGAGGAGCAGTGGATTCTCGCTGGCCAGGGTCGCGGGCCAGGCGCGTGGCTGCGGTTTTTCAAACTCACGTTGCGCGGCCTGAGCGCCGGACTGGTCCTGACCGACCCGCTGCGGGCCGCGCACTTGAAACAGGGCGACGTGATCGCCTCTGTGTCGCCCAAGGCGGCGGAGCACTATCGGAAACTGTGCCGGATCTACGGCGGGGCCGATCTGGCGGACCGGGCGCAGGTGGTTCCGCACGCGGTGGAGTCGCACTTCCGTTTCTCCGGCGCGCCAAAACGCAGGCAGGTGGCGTGTGTCGGCCGCTGGCAGGACGTCGTGCAGAAACGCCCCTGGCTGCTGATGGAGGTCGTTGAGACGTTGGTAGGTTCCGACGAGGAGGTCTCGGTCGTCATCGCTGGCACGGCGACAAAGGAATTGATAGAATGGCATCGTGGCTTGGACACCGCGAGGCGCGGCCGGGTCCAAGTCCGGGGCCATGTGGGCCGCGGCGAGTTGGCGGAAATCCTGGCGGAATCCCAGGTGTTTTACAGCCCGTCCGCCTTCGAGAGTTTCGGAATCGCGGCGGCGGAAGCACTTTGCTCCGGCTGCTCAGTGGTGGCGGGGCGCTCGGTCTCGATGGCGGCTTTCGAATGGTTTGTTTCCGAGAATTCGGGAATGCTCGCTGAGAAGGATGATTGCAAAGGCCATGCAACTGCCTTGCTAGATGAGCTTGCGGCCTGGCGGGACGGCCGGCGGGAGGCTGCGGTGATTTCGAGAGCGTGGTGCGACCGATTGCACGCGGAGCGGGTTGCCAGAAGAATTTTGGATTTTAGGTTTTAGATTTTGAATTTTGGATTTGGAATCCGATCACCCCATGCACTTCACCATCATCACTCCGAGTTTAAACTACGGCCGATATCTGGCCGATTGCCTTGGCAGTGTCGCGGAGCAGACCGAAGTTACGTTAGAGCACCTCGTCATCGACGCCGGCTCGACGGATGACAGCGCGGCAGTGGCGGCGCGGTTCCCCCACGCCGTGTGGACGCAGGAACCCGACCAGGGGATGTCCGACGCGATCAACAAGGGCTTCGCCCGCGCGCAAGGCGACTGGGTGATGTGGCTCAACGCGGACGACCGGCTCAAGCCCGGAGCGCTGGCGGAAATCCTGGTGCTGTTGGAAAAATCCACGGCGGACGTGGTTTACGGCGACTGGGATTTCATCGACGAGGCGGGGAGTTTTCTCCGTCACGTGAAAGCTCCGGGGTGGTCGCTTTTCGTGCACGTGCATCATCATTGTTATGTGGGATCCACCGCAGCATTCTATCGGCGGGCGACGGTGACCGGGGAAGGGCACAGGCTGCGGGAGGATTTCCGCTACGTGATGGACGGCGAGTTCTACGCGCGGCTGGACGCGGCGGGGAAGCGCTTCGAGCACGTGCCGGTGACGGTGGCGGATTTCCGGCTGCACGGGGCGAACGCCTCGCAGCGGCATCTGGGGAAGACCCGCGAGATGGAGGTCATTCTAGCCGCCGAGCGCCAACACGTCGAATCGCGGGCGATCCGCCGGGCTTACGGGATCACGCTGTTCGAGGATCCCTATCTGAACGGGCTGGTTGACGGGGTGCTGTGGATCGTCGCGCGGGCCTGGAAGTTGTGTATGAAAGGAACGGGAAAAAAGCCGCAGGCCTGAAAGCCCGAGTCACCGCCACGCGCTTCAGTCCAGCTGGAACGACGTTAGATATTCCGCCAGGCGGGAGCGGGTTTCGTCCGGGATGAAGGCGTGTGCGGCATGCTTGTGTGCCTCCGATCATTTCACCGGCGTGAGGGTGAACTCCTTGATCGTCACGCCGCGACTGCCTTGTGGATGCTCGAAGTGGAGGGTGTTTTTGCCTTTGACAAGGGAGACTTTGAGCGGCCCGGTCTGCTGCCACATGCCTTTGGTATAGGGCACCGGTGATTCCACGGACTCCTTGGAATCCTTGGCAGAGAACTTGAAAACCTGTCCCGTCTGCACCGTCGCCACGCGGGCGGAGAGCGCATAGGTGCCGACCTGCGGAACCTCCACCTCATACGGGGCGGAGAAACCACCGAGGCTGTGCAACTGCATGCCCCCGGAGAAACTCTTCATGGCGATGGCTTTCCCCGACGCCTTGCCGTAAGCCACTGCCGGAATGGTGATGGATCCGTCCTGTCTGACCTCCGCCTTCTGGTCCGCCGCCGTGACCACCGCCGACTCCACCTTCTGCTCTTTCTCGTTGGCCTCACCCAACTCCTGGCCGAGCGGCCCCAGCGCGACGGACTGCTCCGAGAGCATCACCGAGTATAAATGCCCCATGCTGCTCCAGGGGCCACCGATGACTTTCCTGCGCTCGTTGTAGGCGGGCTCGCCGAGAACGCGGCTGACCCACTGCGCGCGCAGCACCTTCAGATAGTCCTGCGCATGTCCCCGCGCCTGGGTTTCCAACAGAAACTGCGTGCCGCTGAGAGACACCTCATCCTTGTCCCACCAGCTTGCGTGGAAGCCGCCACCGAGGTTGACCACCCAGCCCTTCGGCGTCCAGTGACTCAGCGCGGCATGCTTCTTCTGGGTCACGCCCCAGGTGGGAATGCCGAAACTTCGCAGGATGAAGCGGCCGAAAAACGCACGCCGTCCGCAAATGCCGCCGTTCATGATGATATTCTGATAGTTATGCAGGGTGGTCAGGTCGTACTTCACGTTTTGTGAACCGTAGGGCACTTCCGTCTTCACCGCCGAGACATAGCGCCAGCCGTAGTCGGGCGCGTGGATGTGGTCGGGGCGATAGTTGCGGAGCATTTCACGTCCCCATGCCAGGATTTCGTCGGGCGCGTCGCAGCCAACGACCATGCGGTATTCCCAGGTGGTGAAGTTTTTGAACGCGGGATCCAACTCGCCGGCGAGGAAGGCTTTCTCATAGTGAAGGTAGCGCTTGACCGGATCGATGGTGTCGGGGCCGTCGGTGAGATCCTTCGGGTTAGACTGCGCGATCGGGAGCGCGTGTTCGAGGCTGGTGGCCATGGCCAGGCGTTGGAGACTGCCCTCTTTGGCCTTGGCGCTGGCCTTTTGGATGGCGGTGTAAATCTCGATGGCCTTTCCATATTTGCCAAACTTGGCACCGCCGGCGACGAGCATTTCCTTCATCAACGGGGCATCGGACAGGAGTCTCTCCGCCAGGGCCGCTTTGTCCGGGTCCTGTTGGGCGAACTCCGCCAAGCCACCTGGCGTCGCATGATCGAGCACCACGCATTTGACGAGCTTCGCGTCCAGCTTGTCGCTCGCCATGACCGGGGCCAGGTCTGCCAGGATCGAGCTGGCCGCGCTCCGCTCTTCGGCGCGCGCCTGAGCCAGAGCCGCCTGGGCTGCCTGGTTCGCCTTGCTCAACTGCGGTTCTTCGGCTTTGGCTTTTTCGTAGGCTTCCGTCCGCTCCTTAAGTGCTTTGACTCCGTCCTCCTTGTTCGCCTGCCACTTCGCCAGGTCTTTCTGCGCCGCCTCGCGTTCGGCATCGGTGGTCGCCTTTTGCAGCGCGGCCTGCGCAGCGGCGATGCCCTTTTCGGCGCCGCCGATCCATTTGCCTTTCGCGTGTTCGATCAAGGCTTTGCCGCCATTGACCTTGCCCAACGCGGACTGCGCTTCATTCGCCTCCGCTTCTGCCTTCTTCGCGTCCTCGCCCGCCTTGTCCAAAACGGCTTTCTTCTGGCCGCTGACAGCCGGCAGGGCTTTGGTGATTTCCGCCTGCAACCCCTCGAGGGCGGATGCGTATTGCGCCTCGAGTTTCTCCCCGGCGGCGGCCAACTGCACGGCTGGACTTGCCGGCTTTGGTTTGGCGGACACGGTGCCCGCGCCCATGACGAGTCCAAGCCCCAGGAAAAGAATGCGCGATCGGCTTACAGCTGGCATCATCATCCAAACGCGGGATCGGATGGTTTTATTTCATCCATCGACCAAGGAAATTTCTTTTGCGGCTCGGACCGGGATGCGGGAGCGGGCGTTTGCGAATCGTGAACCCGTTTCCTGGTGGACGCTGATAGACCGCGGACCGAAGTCCTCGACTACTTTTGAAGAATCCCGCTTGCGATGGATGGCTCGGTGGCGAGAATTCCTGCGGCTTTGATTTCCATGACAAAATTCCGCCCGTGCATCGACCTCCACCAAGGCAAGGTGAAACAAATCGTCGGCGGCAGCCTGCGCGATGACGGCGCGGGGCCGACGGAGAATTTCGTCTCGGACCGACCGGCGGGCTGGTTCGCGGAGACTTTCCGCGACGACGGCCTAACGGGCGGGCACGTGATCAAGCTCGGGCCGGGAAACGACGCGGCGGCGCGCGAGGCGCTGGCCGCCTACTCCGGCGGTTTGCAGATCGGCGGCGGAATCCACGAGGGGAACGCGGCGGAGTGGCTGGACGCCGGGGCGAGCCATGTGATCGTCACTTCAGCGCTATTTGACGCGGCGGGAAAATTTCTGGAAGAAACGTTGCGCTCGCTGGTGCGGAAAATCGGTCCGGAAAAGCTGGTGATCGACCTTTCCTGCCGCCGGACTGCGGCGGGCTGGACGGTGGCGATGAACCTTTGGCAAACGCTGACCGACCTGTCGGTGGATCACGCCACTCTCGACCGGCTCGCGCCGTTTTGTGACGAGTTCCTGATCCACGCGGCGGACGTCGAGGGCTTGTGCGGCGGAATCGACGCGGAATTGGTCGCGCTGCTCGGGAGTTGGGGGAAACGCCCGGTGACCTACGCGGGCGGCGCGGCGACAATGGCGGATCTGTTACTCGTGGAGCAGGCCGGGCGCGGTTCGGTGGACGTGACGGTGGGCAGCGCGCTGGATCTTTTCGGCGGCAAGGGATTGCGTTACAAGGACTTGGTCGCGTGGAACCGGCGCGGTGCGTGAGAGTTTGCAGGAAAGCTGTTGCAGGTTCCGCATGCACTGTCTTAGGCTCGCCGCGTGCCGCACTTGGATATGCAATCTTTCGCCGATGGAGTGGTGATGAACCGCGATTTCCTGCGATCGGTGTTTCAGTCGATGCTCCGCGCGAGGATTTTGGAAAACAAGCTTTCGAGCCTCTACAAGGCCGGGAAAATCGTCGGCGGCGTCTATCTTGGGCGCGGCCAGGAAGCGGTCAGCGCCACGCTCGGCACCGCCTTAATCCAGGGCACGGATTTCTTCGCCGCGCTGATCCGCGACCAAGCGGGACGCACCGCTTTCGGCGAGCCGATGATCGACTGCACGAGGACTTATCTCGGATCGGTCAAGGGTCCGATGCGCGGGCGGGAAGGCAACGTCCACCGCGGGCGGCCGGAAATGGGCATGCCGGCGATGATTTCCCACCTCGGCGCGCAGGTGCCGGTGATCGCCGGAATGCTGTTTGCAAAACGCCTGCAAGGCACGCTGGCCGGACGCGTCGGCGCGACCTGCATCGGCGACGGCGCGACTTCGACCGGCGCGTTCCACGAAGGCTTGAACCTAGCAGCTATTGAGCGCCTGCCGATGGTAGTCGTCGTGGTAAACAATCAATTCGCCTATTCGACGCCGAACCACCGCCAGTTCGCCTGCGCGGATCTGGTGGAAAAAGCCCGCGGCTACGGCGTCGGCGGGTTTTCGGTGGATGGCACGGATCTGCTAGCCTGTGCTTCGGTGATCAGCGAGGCCGTCCGGCGCGCGCGCGAGGGTGGCGGGCCGCAAATGGTGGTCGCGCACTTACTGCGTCTATCCGGTCACGGCGAACATGACGACGGTTCCTACGTGCCGGCGGAAATCCGCAGCGGTCATTACGGCCGCGACTGCGTGGAGGTGGCAATGCGCCAGCTGGTAGAAAACAACTTCGCCACCGTGGACGAAATCCTCGTCTGGCAGGATGAGTTCGCCACCGAGGTCCAGCGCGCCGTAGCCCAGGCCCAACAGGAAGCGGTGCCCGATCCCTATCACGAGGACTGGACCGCGCTGTCCACCCGCTTCCCCCTGACCGGGTCAGTTTCCCAGCCATTTATACCGTGAGTGTGACCTACATCGACGCTATCCGCGAGGCTCAGGAAAAACTCCTGCGCGAGGACGACCGCGTGTTTCTCTACGGCCAGGACATCGCCGCCTTCGGCGGCGCGTTCAAAGCGACCAAAGGCCTCGCCGAGCAATTTCCTAACCGCGTGTTCGACGCGCCGATCTCGGAAGACGCGATGATCGGCATGGCGGTCGGCGCGGCCATCGAAGGCATGCGGCCGATCGTGGAAATGCAGTTCGCGGATTTCTCCTCGGTGGCCTTCAACCAGATCGTCAACCAGGCGGCGACGCATTTCTATCGGACCGGGATGCCGATCCCGATCACGGTGCGCCTGCCCTCCGGCGGGACTCCGGGCTCGGGCGCTTTCCACAGCCAGAGCATGGAAGGCATCTACGCCCAGTATCCCGGCCTCGTGGTGCTCACTCCGGCGACCGTCTCGGATGCCTATCACATGCTGCTCGACGGCGTGGCGCTTGACGATCCGGTCATCTACTGCGAGCACAAGTTTCTCTATCGCTGGCTCAAGGCGAAGTCGATCAATGGCGACCACCTGCCCATCGGCCAGGCGCGGATCACCCGCCCCGGCAAGCACGCGACGGTGGTGGCCTACAGCGCGATGGTCCACGAAGCCGTGCGCGCCGCCGAGCGTCTCCAACAGGACGGCTGGGAAATCGAAGTGGTGGACCTGCGCTCGGTCAAGCCGCTGGACCTCGACACGATCCTGGCATCCGTCGCTCGCACCGGGCGCTTGCTGGCGGTGGGCGAGGCATTCCCGTGGGGCGGCGTCACCGCAGAAGTGGTCGCGCGGGTGACGGAAGAAGGATTCCACCTGTTGGACGCTCCGCCGCAGCGCCTGAACGCCCGCGACACGCCGGTTCCCTATCACCCGAAACTCTGGGCCGCCCATCGCCCGACGCCGGAATCCATCTGCGAGGCACTCCGCAAACTGCTTTCCTTCTAGTTTCAGCATTTTAGTATTTCAGGTTCTCAGCTTTTACCCAAATGCCAACCGTTCCCATCTTCATGCCACAACTCGGCGAATCCATCGCAGAGGCCACCGTCGTCCGCCTCGGCGTCCAGGTCGGCGATTCCGTCCGCACCGACCAGGAAATCATCGAGGTGGAGACTAACAAGGCGGTCATGGGCGTGACCACGCTTTGCGACGGGGTCGTGTCCGAGTTGCGGGCGCGGGAAGGGATTTCCTACTCGGTCGGCACACTGTTAGGTCTACTCGAAGTCACCGAGGAGGAAGTCGCGCGCACCGGCGTGGAATCGCTGGAATCCATCGAGGCGAAACGCGCCGCCAGCAGCCAGTCCAACAGCCCCGCGCAAACCGAGGCGAACCTGCATTTCGCGGTCGACGACGACGCCTACGAGGAAGCCCCCGCCGTCGTTCCCAGCGTGAAAGGCCTGCCCGTCCCGACCGGCGTGATGGGTGCCCACTACATTTCTCCCAGAATGCGCGCGCGGATGGACGACCTCGGAATACGCGAGGCGGACATTTCCGCCATCGCCGGAACCGGTGCCGGCGGACGCGTCACGGTCGAGGATCTCGAGCGCTTCCTCGACTATCTCGACACCTGGCCGAGCTCCGCCGCCTCGCCGATGCGCCTGGCGGTGGCCGACGCGATGCGCCGCAGCTGGACCCGTCCGCTGGCGACCGTGGGTCGGCCGATTCTGTTGGACCGCACGTTCGATCACCGCCGCGACCAGTCGCCCAAACCGGGGCTGACGCTCTATCTGCTCCGCGCCTTCGCCCTCGCCCTGACGGAAAACCCGACCACCGCCGGTTACCTGATCGGCGACAAGGTTGTCCATCCGCGCTCGTTCGATATCGGCGTGGCCGTGCAGGTCGAGGACGGCGTGGTCGTCCCCGTGGTCCGGAAAGTGGACCAGAAATCCCTGCGAGACCTCGTCGCGGAATACGACGATCTGGTAGATCGCGCCCGCCGCCGCCGCCTCACCGAGCAGGATTGCAGTGGAGGAATCGCCACCGTGACCAACTTCGGCACCTTCGGACTCACCACCGGCACACCCATTCCCCTGCCGAACGAGACCCTCATCCTCGGCATCGGCGCCGGCGTGAAAAAGCCAGTCTGGAGCGCGCAAGTCGAAACGTTCCTGCCCGCCACGGAAGCCGACCTGCTGCTCACCTTCGACCACCGCGTCGTCGATGGTGGGGGTGCCGGAGTCCTGCTCAACCGGGTTTCCGCGCTGCTCCAGAAACCCGAGGATCTCTAACTCCCTCCACCTTGGAACCTCCCGACAAAGTCGTCAGGATCGACATCCCGAAAAAAGCGATCTATCGGCTATCGATCTATCATCGCTGCCTTCAGAAGCTGCACGACAACGGCGTGGAGACCGTGAGCTCCACCACCCTCGCCCGCGCCGCCGGGGTGAAGCCCGCGCAGCTCCGCAAGGACCTCGCCTACCTCGGACAATTCGGCACGCGCGGCCTCGGCTATCCGGTCGAGACGCTTTCCTCGATCATCCGTGAGACCCTCGGCCGCGAACACCTCCAGCCGGTCATCCTCGTCGGCGCCGGCAACCTCGGCTCAGCGCTGCTCCGCTACCATGGATTCGAGAAGGAAGGCTTCGAGGTCATCGCCGCGTTCGATGCCAATCCGGAAGCCGCCTTCGCCCGCGGAGTCACCATCCCCGTCTTCCAGGACTCGGAGTTAGAATCCTTCATCTCCAAAAAATACGTTAAACTCGCGATCCTCTGCGTGCCCGTCGAGTTCGCCCAGGCCGTCGTCAACCGCCTCGTCGCCGCCGGCATCCAGGGCGTGCTGAATTTCTCCCCGCTCATGCTCGAATTCCCTCCCGACGTCACCGTCAACAACGTCGATCTCGCGCTCGAGCTCGAGCACCTCAGCTATTTCATCCGCTGACATGCCGGAAGCTTCGGAAAATTTCCCTAATGTCCCGCTGGTCTCGGCCGTTGATACCGGGAGTCCGCCCCGCCCGCTCACTTGGGAGAAGTTCATCGAGCAGGCGATGGCGGATTACGAATCCCCGCTCATCGGCTATGCCTCCTCCATTCTCAACGACATCGACCTCGCCCGCGACGTGGTCCAGGACACGTTCATCCGGCTCTGCCAGCAGGACATCGCCAAGGTCCGGCACAGCCTCAAGTCCTGGCTCTTCACCGTCTGCCGGAACCGCGCGCTCGACATCCTCCGCAAGAACCAGCGCACCAAACCGCTTGATGAAGTCCAGTGGCAGAAAGTCGCCGGCCCCGGCCTCCAGCCCGACGAACACGCCGACCAACAGGAACTTTCTGCACAACTAACCAGCTATCTCGACCGCCTGAACGCCAACCAGCGCGAAGTCATCATCCTCAAATTCCAACAAGGACTCAGCTATCAGGAAATCCAGGAAATCACCGGACTCAAGACCGGCAAGATCGGATCTCTCATTCACACAGGCATCAAGCGCCTGCGTGAAATCCTGCCGGACGACGTCCGTTTCTGAAACCAACTTTCCCCATGCAACTCCACCCCGAAGATCCCCGTCTCACCGCCTACGTCCTGGGCGAACTCGGGCCGGAAGACGCCGCCGAAGTCGAGCTTGCCGTGGCTGCTGATCCTGCGCTCCAAGCGAAGGTCACGGAAATGAAAGACATCCGGCGATTTCTAGCGGAAAGACTGGCACAGCCAGCCGACAAGCTTCTGCCGCGCCAGCGCCAGAACATCCGCCGTTGCGCCCGCCAGGCGGACGCCGCGTCGAAGCGCATCCCCTTCGCCTCGCTCCAAGCCTGGCTCATCCCCGCCGCAGCGGCCGCAGTGCTCGCGCTGGCCACCTTCATCCTGATGCGCACGCCCGCGGACAAGCCGCTGCCCAACGCCGACCAGAAAGAGTCAACGCCTGAAATCGCGCAAGTCCCGGCACCCGTCGCCGCACCGGCACCGGCACCATCCCCATGGTTTCTATCAGGAATGGCCCCCGCTCCCCCGACGCTCGAACTGCCGGTTCCATCCGGAAAATCCAACCTAGCCGCGATTTCAAAATCCATCCGCGAAGACAGGCAACTTCCGCCACACGACGCCGTCCGGCCTGAGGAGATCCTCAACAACTTCCCCCTCCGCCTGAACGGAGTCGCCGCCATCGCGCGCAGTGCCACTAACACCTGGCATCCGGACGACCGTGAAAACGGCCTGACCAGCCAGGTCGCCACCCTTTCCACCGAGATGATCGCCTGCCCGTGGAAGCCCTCCGCCACCCTGCTTCTCATCTCCATCCGCGGGAACGAGCATCAGGACTGTGATGTCAAAATCACCTTCCACCCGGAAGCCTCTAACATCTTCCGCTACCGCCTCCTCGGCTTCAACCCCGTCCAAGGCCAGACACCCGGAGACCTCCCCACCACGCTGCCCGCGAAATCGGTCACCACGCTGGCCATCGAAATCGAGTCCTCCATCCCGGCCGGCAACCTCGGATCACTCGAATGGTCCGCCGACGGCAAACCCGCGCCCGGCATTCCCCTCGTCCGCAAGGGCGATGCGGAACCCTCCGACGACGCCCGCTTCGCCGCGCTCGTCTGCACCTTCGCCCAGTGGCTTGCCGCCGAGAAGGACGGCCCGATCGATGCCGAAATCGTCGCCGCGCTCGCCCGGGAAACCGCCTCCACCACCCTCGCCGCCGACCGCGCGGATTTCCTCAACCTCATCGACCGCTCGCTGCACCTGTAGCCCGCTTGATTTGCATTTGCACCGACCGAGCACCCCTCCAACCTAAAGCCCGATGGAAAAACGACTGCCGAAGATCATTCGGTTCGCCAGCCGCATGCTGCGCGACTTTTTCCTGCGCAACCACGGCCTGCTGCTCACCGCCGCCGTCGCCTATAACATGATGCTCTCGCTGATTCCCCTCTCAGCCGTGCTCATGGTCATCTTCTCGCACTTCATCGACGAGGCATTGCTGATGGAAACCATCACTGCGGAAATCTCCCTGCTCGCCCCGGGATTCGCCCCCACCCTCATCGAGGTGCTCACCGGATTCCTCCAGTCCCGGAATCTGATCGGCGGGGTCGGTGTTATTTCGCTGCTCGTCTTCAGCTCGCTCGCCTTCAGGGTCATGGAAAATGCCATCGCCATCATTTTCCACCGCCCGCTCCAGCCGCTGAAACGCAAATTCTGGATCTCCGCCCTGATGCCCTATCTCTTCATCCTCATCGTCGCCGCAGGCCTGATAGGAATCACCGCCGTCAACGCCGTCATCGACGCCCAGGACCAGAAAAACCACAGCTTCCTCGGAATCGACGCGCTGCTCCACCGGCACCTGAACCACATCATCTACCTGACAGGCGTGCTCGGACTCGTGCTGCTTTTCACGCTCTTCTACAAGATCATGCCGGTGGTGAAAGTCTCGTTCCGCCGCGCCCTCGCCGGAGGCCTGACCGCCACCATCCTCTGGGAAATCGTCCGCCACCTCCTGGTCTCCTACTACACGCAAATCTCCATGGTCAACGTCCTTTACGGCTCCATGGCCACCATTATCATCGTCCTCCTCACCCTGGAAGCCGTCTCGCTCATCCTGCTGCTAGGGGCCCAGGTCATCGCAGACCTCCAGCGCAGCGCGACCGCCGGCGTCCCATGGCACGAGGATCCGGACGACCACCGTGGCGGCGATCACCGGTCGCCGCGAAATCCATCAAACCACAACCTCGGCGACCGATGATCGCCTCCACCCATCCATGAAACCTGTTAGCGACATCCATGTCAGTTCGAATCTCGTCCTCCCCACTCCGCTCGACCTGCTCAAACAACTGCCGCCCGGCGACAGTGACACCGATTTCATCTTCCAAAGCCGCCGCGAGATCCGCGAGGTCATCTTCGGGAGCGATCCCCGCCTGCTCGTCATCGCCGGCCCGTGCTCCATCCACGACATCGCCGCCGGCCGCGAATACGCCGAGCGTTTCGCCAAGCTCGCGGACCAGGTGAAAGACCAAATGCTGCTGGTCATGCGCGTCTATTTCGAGAAACCCCGGACCACCGTCGGCTGGAAAGGACTGATCATGGACCCGCGCCTCGACTGCAGCAACCGCATTGAGGAAGGGCTCCACATCGCCCGCCAATTCCTGTTGGACATGATCCGTCTCGGCATCCCCACCGCCACTGAATTGCTAGACCCGATCACCCCGCAATACATCGCCGACCTCATCAGCTGGTCCGCCATCGGCGCGCGCACCACCGAATCCCAAACCCACCGCCAGATGGCCAGCGGCCTCTCGATGCCGCTCGGATTCAAGAACGGAACTTTAGGCAATCTCGAACCCGCGATCAACGCGATCAAAGCCGCCGCCCAGCCGCAGACGTTCCTCGGCGTCGGCATGGACGGCCGCGCCTCCGCCGTCACCACCACCGGAAATCCCGACTGCCACATCATCCTGCGTGGCGGCGAAAGCGGGCCTAACTACGACGCGCGGAGCGTCGCCGAGACCCGTGAAATGCTCGTCAAACACGGTTTGAAGCCCGCCATCATGATCGACGCGAGTCACGGGAATTGCAGGAAGGATCACAACCTCATGCCCGCTGTTTTCGAGGACATCATCCGCCAACGTGCTGCTGGAGACACTTCGATCATCGGAGTGATGCTAGAAAGCCACCTCGTCGGCGGTGCTCAGAAATTTCCCCAACCGCTCGACCAACTCGCCCACGGCCAAAGCATCACCGACGCCTGCATCGACTGGAAGACGACCGAAAAGCTGCTCCTGGCGGAAGCCACAACTTTGAGCGCGGTGAATGAAAATCGACCGAACCCGCTGGCGGATCGGGAGTAGGACAAAAAGCCAGGATGTCGACGCGGATTCCAAAGTTCACAACTGACCACTTCGGGCAGGATTTTTTCACGAAAACGATGATCATTGCGTAATTCAAGCGACACCTGCCCGCCCTGTTGGGAGAGGTCGCCAACAGTGAAAGCATCATCCTGCAAAAGGGCCGTAAGCGCGAAAATGTCGCCATGCTCACCCCATTCAAGGCCGCGCCCGCCAAAGCCCGCGAACTCGGAAATTCCCGCCGCTGCCCATCAGCTTTGGTTGAAGTTCGAATGGTGACGTGGATCGCGGAAGCCCTAGAGTCGATTTCCCAGTGCGCAAAGCCCCGCGCGGAGCTTTCGCGATGCATTGGCCAGGCGGACAGGAGTGTCCGCCCCCTTACCATTCAGAACCCAAGCCGTGACGGCGGGCAATTTCCAACAGGTCCTCGCGCATCGGCCACTCGTCGGGGCGCTCGCTGGTCGCGTGGCGCTTGCTGGCGCCTTTCAAGGTCATACAACCGGTGTTGTCGCCGATCCGGCGGATGGATAAGACTTCCTCGGAATCGAAAATCACCTTCGGCAGCTTGGCGAACTCGCGGATCTTGTCCTCGATGAGGCGCGCGCCCTCGCCGGCTTCCTGGATGAAAGTCGGCACCACGCTTTTCACCGCGGGATGACTGAGGTTCCAGATGCAGGCGAACTCCAGCATGCTCAGGCCGTATTTCTCGGCAAGCGGGCGCATGCGGTTGGCCTTTTCCATGCCGTGCTGGACCCAGCCTTCCGGCCGATAGGTGCGGTGGTCGCCGGGCTTGAAGCTGTGCTCGGGGCCGCCGATGTCATCGTGGAAGACGCCGCCGTAATCGACGACCCGGGTCATCACCTTGACGCCGTGTTTCTCGCAGACCGGCAGAGTGAGTCCGACGGGCCATGGCTCGAGCGGATTGAGAATGAGCATCGACCAGTCGATGAGCGTGCCGAATTTTTCGAGGCAGTAAATCAAGTCGAGCGAGAAGCCGTTAGCCGGACCCGGCGCGATGCCGAGGCGGTCGGTGAGGCCTTCGTTTTTCGCGCCTTCGAGTGCCTGCCAGAGCGGCTCGCTGGTGTAGCCGAGCTCGTCCGGGTTGTGGAGCATGAGCAGGTCGAACTTGTCCGCACCGCAGCGTTCGAGCTCTTTCGAACACGCCATTTTGATGAAATCCGAGTAACCTTCCGGGCCACGCAACTCGGGCGAGGTGAAGCGCGGGTAGCCCTGGCTGCCCTGCCGCTGGCCTTCGTAAAAATCATGGCCGATCATACCAACGAGGCTGTAGGTAGAGCGGTCGGTGCCTTTCAAAGCGCGCCCTAGCAACTCGTCGGCCTTGCCGTTTCCATAGACGTCAGAGGTGACGAAAGTGCGGATGCCGGCTTCGTAAGCGGTCTCGATGCAGCCGATGAAGCGCTCCTCGGAGAGGGTCTCGCCAAAGTGCATGAAGCGTCCCCCGCTCCAGGTGCCGTATGCTGTGGTGGTAGGTTCCATGGTGGGTAAATTGAGTGCTTGTGATTAAGCTCGCCGGGCAATCCGGTCAACACCAAGCGCAGGGCGAATTTGCCAATCTCTCAGCACCATTCCTTTTTCCATCAGCCGAAACGCCCGAGGATCGGTCCCAGATCCCTCGCCGCCTGCTCCGGCCACAGCGCGCGGGGTGTGAAAATCGCGGTGTCGAGCACGCGGTGGCAAACACTCTCCGGAGTTTCGGGAATCGCGGCGACGGCGGCGCGGATGATCCGCTTGGCCATGGCGCTGTTGGCGTGGAGGTTCTCGATCACGGTCTCCACCTCGACGGCGACTTCGTCCGTTTTCCAGCAATCGTAGTCGGTCACGAGGGCGAGCGTCGCGGCGGCGATTTCCGCCTCTCGGCAGAGCCGGGCTTCCGGGCCGTTGGTCATGCCGATAATGTCCGCGCCGTTCAGGCGGTGGAAATGCGCCTCCGCGCGGGTCGAAAACGCCGGGCCGTTCATGCACAGATAGGCGCCGCCGTCATGGACTTTCGGCGCGAGCGGGCGGGCGGCGGCCAGCAGAACTTCCCGCAGCTCCAAGCAATACGGATCGGCGAAACCGATGTGCGCGGCGATGCCGTTTCCGAAAAACGTGTGCTTGCCCGCCGTGCCAGTGCGGTCGATCAACTGGTCCGGCACGACGATGTCGCGCGGCGCAA
This sequence comes from Akkermansiaceae bacterium, assembly GCA_947462535.1. Taxonomy (GTDB): domain Bacteria; phylum Verrucomicrobiota; class Verrucomicrobiia; order Verrucomicrobiales; family Akkermansiaceae; genus Luteolibacter. The sequence goes on from CANHPN010000015.1 coordinate 28,462, forward strand.
GTTCCTCCCGCAGGCTGCCGACGGCAGTGACCGAAATTACCCAGCGCACGCCGAGCGAGCGAAGCGCCCAGATGTTGGCGCGGTGGTTGATTTCATGCGGCATCAGGCGGTGCCCGACTCCGTGGCGGGGCAAAAAACAAACCCGCCGCCCGGCGATGCGACCGCTGACTAACTTGTCCGACGGAGCGCCGAACGGCGTCTTAATCGACCGCTCCGAGATCTCCTCGAAGCCCTCCATTTCGTAAAGCCCGCTGCCGCCGACGATTCCGATAGCAGGCTCATTCGTTCGTTCAACATTCATAGGAAAAGTCAGCAGGTGATGGCGGCCGGATCCTCGAACAGCGAGTCCTCGGTATTGACCATCGCCCGCCCGCTGACGGCATAGCGCTTGATGAAATGATAGTGGTAGATCTGCTTGAGCGAGACGAGCGCGTCGCAAGTCTTCTCCTTGAAAGTGCGGCAGCGGTTGCGCGCAAGCTCGGGATGAAAGTCGGTGGTGGACTGGCTCGGATTCACCGCCGGAATCTAGAATCAATTTGCCGAATACACGATCCGAAATCGGGATTGATTGAAAATCGCGATGTTGTCCGGCTATTTCACCTGCTCGATGCCTTCGGGTAGAGTGACGGTGGACTTGACGGAGCCGTCGGCCTGCTTGTCGTGGCGGACTTTGATCGGGCCCTTCGGCGTGGGATAAGTGCCCTCCGCCCAAGCCAGGCGACCGAGATGCGGAGTAATTTCCACCTTCGCGCAGCCGGGAGCGACGTGCGTCACGCCCAGGACGTTCTTGCTCAGCCAAGCGGTCGGTCCGCCTGCCCAGCCGTGGCAGAAACTGTGGCGGAAGCCGACATAACAATGCGCGCCGAAGTCGCCGTGGAGATCCTTCTTGTCGGGTGCGACGGGCTCGTCGATGCGACCGGTATTTTCCGTCCAGGCGAGATCGAAGTCTTCCCAGAAGGTGGTCGCCCCGAAGTCGAGCATGCCGCCCCAGTATTGGCTGATAAAGTCGATCCCGGTGTCGATGTCGTTTGATTTCGCAAGGGCGTTCAGAACGTTTGCCGAGACCTCTGCGGGATCGCCCACATCGAGTAGGAACTGATGCCGTTCATCCACGCGGTGACGGGCGTGACGTCACGAGTCATGTCGAGACTCTTCGGGACAACTTCATTGTGGCCGAAAACGCAGTTGATCACGCTCACCTCCGGGTGCATGTCACCAAGCCAGACGAGACGGTCGCGCTTGATGCCATCCCATAAGAAGTCCTGCATGTTGAGATGCACGGTATAAGCGCCGGTTTCCCAGATTTTGTTGAGTCGCTCGTCGTAGCACTTGAACGAGCCAACGTAGGGGATATCGCGCAGAGTAAGGACGGCGCGGACCTGGCTGAGCTCGACGTTGACCTTCGGGTCAGCGTTGTCGATGCGGAGAAACCGGAAACCGCTCGGGCCGACAGTGGTTTTCCCGAGCCACGGGAGTCTGAGGGTTTGATCGCGCAGGGCATGGTCGTTCTGGGCACCGCGCACGCCAACATCGACCATGGTTTCCGCGACGGACTCGCCGGTGCGGACGCGGACGGATGGCATGTCCTTGTCCTTGGTCATGGGCGTGAAAAGCTCGACCGAACCTGCGATTTCAACGCCGAAGTCGATGACGATTCCCGCGCTGGGCCCCATCACGAGCGGCGGCACCGGCTCGATGAGCACGGCTTGGCCACTGTGGGGCTTGAGAAGGTTTTCCGAACTCCCAACGTCCTTGCCCGAGGTCCAGACAATGCGCTTCGGCTGGATGATGTATGAGGTCAGGGCGCTTTTTTCGCGAGCGGCTCGAGGCTGGGAGGAAGCGCGCGGCAAGGTGCCACCGAGCCGAAGACAACAACAGTCATCAAGCTCAAGAATGATTTCATGGAATAACCAATGTGAGTAAAAATAAAAACCCTACGGTCACCCTCGGAATTCTGGAGTCGTCGATCTGATGGATCAATGACCGCCTCCCGAACCCTTGATGTAGGTGCCCACGCCGATGATGATCGTGGAAAGAATCAGAGTCAGAATGCCGACGGCAATCAAGCGGTGGGCCTTCTTACTGGAGCCCTTCCATTCGTGGAAAATCCAGCCCCACATCGTGCTGAAAATGATGATCGAAGCCATGTGCAATGTCCAAGAGGCGAAGCCGAACTTGCCCATTTGCGTCTCGCCCATGGTGTAGAAGAAGAACTGGAAATACCAGGTGGTGCCTGCCAGCGCGGAGAAAAGATAGTTCCCGAGCATCGGGATTTTCAAGTCACTCTGCGAGTGCGTAGAAGCGCCAGACGATGATCCGCCGCCATGTTCGCCGCCCGAAGCGGTCAGACCCGCATGCTCGGCTCGGGCGTGCGAGGCGAGATACTGATAGCCGGTGCGATTCTTGATGTTCAGCATGACACACCAGACGAAGTTGGTGGCGAAGCCGCCGAGCATGACGACGATCAGTTTCGGCAGACCGCTCCAGATGACCGAAGTGCCGGCGGCGACGGAGGCGTCACCGATCGGATTACCCGCAGTCAGGCCGAAGCTAAAGCAAGCGCTCATGATGCCGGAGAAGGTCGCCACTAGGATGCCTTTCTTGAAGCTGAACTCGGCGATGGCCTTCTTCTTATCCTCAGCCGACATTTCCTTTTCCTTGGTCGCTCCCGCAAGAGCGGCGATGAAGATGCCCAGCAAACAAACCCCAACACCTAGTAGTGTCACCTGGCCGGCAGAGCTAGAAGCAATCTCGGTGATCGATTCCGCCACCGGGATACTGGGGAAGAACAGTTTGAAAATCGGCGGGAGCAAGGTGCCGAAGGCCGCGCAGTAACCGAGCGCGACGCCCATGCCGAGGGACATCCCGAGGTAACGCATCGCCAGGCCGAAGGTCAGCCCGCCGGTGCCCCAGAGCGCTCCGAATAGAAAAGTCCAACTGAGGGTGGATACGGACTGACTGCTAATCACGCCGAAAACATCCTTGGTCAAAAATGACGCGAGCAGCAGCGGGCAGATGATCCAGGAGAAGAACCCGCCGACCAGCCAGTAGGTTTCCCACGACCACTTTTTAACGCCTTTGTAAGGCACATAGAAACTTCCCGAGGCCAAGCCGCCGAGCCAGTGAAATACAACGCCGAGTAATGCAGATCCCATAATAGAGTGTCAGTTGGATTTTTGGATTGAGATGGATTTTGATTAGGCGCGCTTGCTCAGCACTGCGGTCTCGTATTGCTTGACATCGGCGAGCCAGGCGCTGCCGGCCGGGACGTTTTGCGATTCGCAATAAGCATCCCAAACCGCGCCCCATGGCAAGCTCTTGGATTCCTCCATCAGCGCGAGGCGCGAGGTGTAGTCGCCGGACTTCTCGGCGTCGCGAAGCGCGGCCGGCTCCAGCAAGGCCATCAGCAGCGCCTTGAGCGTGTTGCGCGTGCCGATGGTCCAAGCCGCGATCCGGTTAATGCTGGCATCGAAGAAGTCCAGGCCGATGTGGGTGCGGGCGAGCAATTTGTTGCGCACGAGCTCGGCGGCGATGGACTGGAGCGCGTCGTCAAGAGTGACGACGTGGTCGCTGTCCCAGCGCACCCCCCGGCTGACGTGAAGGAGGATTTCCGGCACATACATCAGCGCGGAGGAAAGCTTGTCGGCGATGCCTTCCGTCGGGTGGAAATGACCGGCGTCAAGGCAAAGTAGCTTCTGGTTCTTGATCGCGTAGCCCATGTAGAACTCGTGCGAGCCGACGACGTAGCTCTCGCTGCCGATACCGAACAGCTTGCACTCGACCGCGTCGAGATGGTGTTTCGGATTCAACTTCCTCGCGAATACCTGATCCAGCGAATCAGCTAGACGCTGGCGCGGCGCGAGGCGGTCCACCGGGGTGTCCTTGTAGCCGTCGGGAATCCAGACGTTGGTCACGGTCGGCGAGCCGAGCGCCTTGCCCATCGCCGCGCCGATCTCGCGGGAGGCGATGCAGTGCTCGATCCAGAAATCGCGGATCGCCTTCTTCGGGTGGGAGAGGGTGAAGCCGTCGGCTGCCTTGGGGTGCGCGAAGCAGGTCGGGTTGAAATCCATGCCCATGCCGTTGGATTTTGCCCAGTCGATCCAGCCTTTGAAATGTTCGGGCTTGATCTCGTTGCGATCGACCTTTTTGCCGCCGAACTCGCCGTAGAAAGCGTGGAGATTGAGGCGGTGCTTGCCGGGGATGAGCGAGAGCGCCTTGTCGAGGTCCGCGCGGAGTTCATCCGGAGTGCGGGCCTTGCCGGGATAGTTGCCGGTCACCGCGATGCCGCCGCTGAGGCCTTCGCCGGAGTTTTCAAAGCCGCCGACATCGTCGCCCTGCCAGCAGTGGAGGGAAATCGGGATTCCCGCGAGCTTGCCCATGGCGGCATCGGTATCGACGCCGAGACCGGCGTATCGGGCTTGGGCGAGCTTGTAGGACTGGGCGATAGATTTTGAAGTCTTGGACATACTGGATCGGTTCGCGACAGCCTGCGTGGAATTCCGCAGAAAAACCTCCACTGTTTGGCCAAAAACCAGCACGATCCCGCCAGTGAAACGTGTCCTCAAGATCGACGAGTGGTTCCACCCCGACGGCTTCCCCATCAGCGTGGAGCGAAGGGAGCCTCAGGAGCTTTTCGAACCCCACTCCCACGAGTTCGCCGAGCTGGTGATCGTGACCGGCGGCAAATGCCTGCACGTGACCGGCAATGATTCCTGGGAACTCACGCCGGGCGACGTGTTCGTCATCGCCGGTCCGCGCGAGCACGAATACCGGAATCTCGAAAATCTGCGGCTGGTCAACATCCTCTATCAACCCAACCAGTTGAAAATGGGCCTGCTGGACCTGCCGTCCGTCGCCGGCTACCACGCGCTTTTCACGCTGGGATCTTCGTGGAGAAAACGCCAGCCGACCAAGGGCAGGCTGCACCTCAGCGGCAAGGAAATGGTCCAGTTGATCGAGCTGGTGAACCGGCTGGAGGTTGAATTGAAAACCCGCGAACCGGGATTCGGCTTCATGGCCACAGCAGCGTTCATGCAGATCATCGGCTTGTTATCGCGCTGTTACGGCCGCAGCCCGTCGCCCGACGGTCGCGCCCTGCTGCGCATCGGCGAAGCGCTTTCCCACTTGGAGCGCAACATCCACCGCGAGGTCGATCTGGAGGAATTGGCCAGCATCGCCCACATGTCCCGGCGGAGCTTCTTACGGGTTTTCCAATCCGCCACCGGCACCTCTCCGCTCGCCTGGGTCATCGAGCAAAGGATCAACCGCGCGTGCAATCTGCTGCGCCACACCGACCGCCGGATCACGGAGGTCGCCTTCGACGTCGGCTTCAACGACAGCAACTATTTCACCCGGCAGTTCCGCAAAGTCACCGGGCTTTCCCCGCGGGACTACCGGCTGCGAAACGGCGTAGCGTGAGTGCCGCCTGATTTTATGCAAGCATTCACCGCCGCCGGTTTTCTCCAATCCCTCCTCAGCTCCGTGTTCAGTGGGCTGGCTTGTTTGAACCAGATCGCTGGCGACCGACGAAAAGTTCGACATCCCAGACGATTACGGCTGGCGACAACTGGTGAAATCCATGGATATCGTCGAGGTTGACGGCAAACACCTGGCCATGTTCGCCCCGCGACGCGTCGGCACCTTGGCAAGGGGGAATCAGCAGCAGGTTGTGAAAGCCACGTCATGACCTGTCAACAATCCGCTGGTTTGACTCCACGAACGGTATTTCATGGAAATTCCAAAAAACGCTTGTGAAACTTTTCACAAAGCACGCTTGCCCGGTCCGCCCCAAATGGACATATTCCCGCGCGAACACCGCCGGGCTCTTCTTGTGCAAGCGTCCGGCGCTCTAATTTAGCCATGAGCGACACACCTTCGGCGACTGCGGAATTGAAACTGCCCAAAGACCAAGCTACCGAAAAAGGCCTAGTCAACGTCCAGATCGATGGAGTTTGGCACCAATTTCCCAAGGGCACACGGATGATCGAGGCCTGCCGCCAAGCGCAGGTCATCGTCCCCCACTACTGCTACCACCCGAAGCTCAGCTCGCCCGGAAATTGCCGGATGTGTCTCGTGCAAATGGGCATGCCGCCGCGTCCCACGCCAGGCCAGGAGCCCCAACGCGACGAGAACGGCTACGAAATCATCGGCTGGATCCCCCGCCCCGTCATCGCCTGCGCGAATACGATCGGCGAAAACATGGGCATCCGCACCACCGGCGAGCTCGTCGAAAAATGCCGCGAGGGCGTGATGGAATTTCTCCTCATCAACCACCCGCTCGACTGCCCGATCTGCGACCAGGCCGGCGAATGCCGCCTCCAGGAGCAATCCGTCCAACACGGCCGCGGCGTCTCGCGGTTCGTGGACATGAAGGTGAAAAAGCCAAAAAACGTCGAGATCGGCCCGCGCATCCGGCTAGACGACGAGCGCTGCATCATGTGCAGCCGCTGCATCCGCTTCATGGACGAAGTCGCCGGCGACCCGGTGCTCGGCTTCACCCAGCGCGGCGCCCACACCACCCTCACCGTCCACCCGGACCGCCTGCTCGACTCGAACTACTCTCTCAACACCGCCGACATCTGTCCCGTCGGCGCGCTGACTTCCAACGACTTCCGATTCCAAATGCGCGTCTGGTTCCTCAAGGAAACCCCGAGCATCGACGTCAATTGCGGCACCGGCACCAACATCACGATCTGGACCCGGGAAAATAAAATCCACCGCATCACCCCGCGCCTGAACGACGAGGTGAACTCCGCCTGGATGCCCGACTCGCACCGCCTGAATTTCCACTATATCGACGGCGAGGCCCGCCTCACCGAGCCGCTCGTCAAAAGCGGTAGCCGCCACCTCCCGGAAACCTGGGCCCAAGCCCTCGCCTCCGCCGCCGCCGAGATCAAAGCCATCCCCGCCGCCCAAACCGCGATCATCGCCTCCGGCCGCATGACCAACGAGGAGCTCTTCCTCACCCGCGCCCTCGCCGCGGAAATCGGCACCAGCCAGCTCGCGCTCGTCCCCCGCCTCGCCGAGGCCGACGCTCTGCTCATCGCCGCCGACCGCAACCCGAACACGACCGGTGCCAAGCTCGTCCTCGGTGTTGAGGAGCCTTATTGGAAACTGAATTCCATTCGCGACGGTGTCCGCAACGGCTCGATCAAATCGCTCATCGTCCTCGGCGACGACCTCATCACCGACGCCGACTTCACTGCCGAAGACCTCGGAAAACTCGATTTCCTTCTTCAAACCAGCGTCCTCGCCAATCCAACCGCCGAGCAAGCGCACATCGTGCTGCCCTCCGCCGCCTTCGCCGAAAAACGCGGCTCCATGGTCAACCTCGCCGGGCGCCTCCAGCGCCTCAACCGCGCCGTCGAACCGCAAGGCCAGGCGCACGACGATTGGGAAATTCTCCGCGACCTGATCCTCGCCCTCTCCGGCGGGAAAAATGAGGTCTATCACATCGAGGACGTCTTCAAAGCGCTCGCGGAGAACGTCTCCGCCTTCAACGGCCTCACACTTTCGAAAATCGGCCATCAAGGCGCGCAAATCGCTGACACAGGCTATCAAATCCCGCTTCTCGCCAACGAGCGCGCCCGCAAGGCGGCAGGACTGATCAACGGCTGATTTAACAACTTTCAATTCACCGCTCCCCATGCCGGAACTCATTTTTCAAATCGCCATCATCGTCGCGAAGATCGTCATCCTGACTTTCATGGTGGTCTTGCCGTTGGTCCCCGTCTCCGTTTACTTCGAGCGTCGGTTCTCCGCCGTCATCCAGGACCGGGTCGGACCTAACCGGGTCGGCATTCCGCTGACTTTGTTCGGGTTCAAAAAGGACTTCCACTTCTTCGGACTGATCCAACCGATCGCCGACGGCTTGAAACTTTTCCTTAAGGAAGACTTCACTCCCGCCCACGTCCGCAAGGCATTCTACTGGATGGCTCCGGCGCTCACCGTCGTCCCCGCGCTCATCACCGTGTGCGTCGTCCCCTTCGGTTCCCCGATCAGTATCTTCGGCCACACAGAAAAACTCGTCATCGCGGATCTCGATATCGGGCCGTTGTTTGTATTCTCCGTCGCCTCTCTATCCGTCTATGGCATCACCCTCGCCGGCTGGTCCTCCAACTCGAAGTTCCCCTTCATCGGCGGCGTCCGCTCCACCGCGCAGATGATCTCCTACGAAATCGCCCTCGGCCTTTCGATCATCCCGGTGATAATGTATTATGGCGATCTCAACCTCAGCACCATCGTCCAACAGCAAGCCGACCATGGCTGGCTCCTGCTTCCGCTCTGGGGCCACGACGCGGACCATACCTTCACCAGTAAGCTGCTCTTCTGGTTTCCCGCCGCCATCGCCTTCCTGATCTTCACCATCTCCATCTTCGCGGAAACAAACCGCATGCCCTTCGACCTTCCCGAGTGTGAAACCGAACTCGTCGGCGGCTACCACACCGAATATTCTTCGATGAAATTCGCGATGTTCTTCATGGGCGAATATGCCGCGATGGTCATAGGCTCGGCGCTCATCATCACGCTCTTCCTCGGCGGCTGGTCGATCGGCTTCGGCCTCGACGCGATGGTCGCCAATCTCCACATCGGCGACTTCTACTTCGGCGGACTCATCCACCTCGGTTGTTTCATGACCAAGCTGATCGGCTTCATCCTGTTCTTCATCCTCGTCCGCTGGACCGTGCCGCGGTTCCGCTATGACCAGCTCATGAAACTCGGCTGGGTCGTCTTCTTTGAAGCCGCCCTCATCAACGTCTTCCTCGCCGCGCTCATCGTCGCCGCGCCACAGCTCAAAGGCACGATCATCGGTATTGGCGCCGTCCTGCTCGTCATCGTCACCGCTGCGGTGATCTGGGTAGCCAAGGTCTCCGAAGAAACCCCGAAAGTCCTTCGCGCCTAACTCAAACTTCTCACAATTTCCTCTCATGGCCGTCGTCAAACTCCAGCGCCCGAAGCTCAATTTCGGTGAGAAAATCTACTTCGGAGCACTCATCAAGGGCTTCTTCCTCACCATGACCCACGCGGTGAAAACGCTGCGTGGCAAATCCGTAGGAGCCGACGAACTCGCGTCATCCGGCCTCGGCGTGACCATGCAGTTCCCCGAACAACGCTGGGACGAGCATCTCCCCGAATACTACCGCGGTGCCCCCGCCCTCGTCACCGACGAGCAAGGCCGCGAACGCTGCGTTTCCTGCCAGCTCTGCGAATTCATCTGCCCGCCCAAGGCCATCAAGATCGTTCCTAGCGAAATTCCGTCCGACGACCCATGGGCCAAGGTCGAGAAGCGCCCGCTGGAATTCGAAATCGACATGATCCGCTGCATCTACTGCGGCATGTGCGAGGAAGTCTGCCCCGAACAGGCGATCTATCTGCGCAAAGACTACCTCATCACCGGCCTCAAGCGCGCCGACATGGTCCACGACAAGAAGAAGCTCTACGAAATCGGCGGCACCCGCGTCGGCCTCGTCAACAAGTGGAACGAACTGAAGTAACTTTCTCTCTAATCATCCAATGCCTTCTTATCTCTTCTGGCTCTTCTCCACCGTCATGCTCATCGGCGGGGTCTCCGTGATCGCCTTCCGTAATCCGGTTTCCAGCGCGCTCTCGGTCGTCACCTGTTTCGTCGGTCTCGCCGGTCTGTTCATCGGCCTCAGCGCCTTCTTCGTCGGCGTCATTCAAATCCTCGTCTATACCGGCGCGGTGATGGTATTGTTCCTCTTCATCATCATGCTACTCGACCTTAAGGATGAGGAAAAAGCCGCCAAGCCCCTGCTGCCCATCGCGGCCGGCATCGCTCTGGTCGCCGCTTTCACCGTGCAGCTCATCGGCATCCTCTCCCGCACGCCGAACGTGATCGCGCCGAACCTCGACAAGGAAACCCTCGCCGCGGCGGCCAGTGGATTTCCCGCCACCAGCAAGATCGCCACCACGCTCACCCAAGGCAAACTCCCCGACGTCCACCTCATCGGCCACACGCTTTTCACCCAATACAATCTCCCGCTCCAGATCCTCGGTGTCCTGTTGCTCGTCGCCACCATCGGTGTCGTCATCCTCTCCAAGCGTCAGGCGGACTAACCATCACTTCTCATGGCCACTCTCAACGACTACCTCCTCGTCTCCGGACTCCTCTTCGCCATCGGCCTCGCGGGCGTGGTGCTGCGCCGGAACGTCATCATCGTCTTCATGTGCCTCGAGCTCATGCTCAGCGCGGCGAACCTCACGCTAGTCGCGTTTTCCCGCTTCAACGTCCCGCCTAACGGCCTTCCCGACTACAACGGCCAGATGCTCGTTTTCTTCGTCATCACCGTCGCTGCCGCGGAAGTCGCCGTCGGCCTCGCGATCATCGTCGCCCTCTACCGCGCCCGCCAAACCATCCACACGGATGAACTGACCTCGCTGAAAGGCTGATTCAGATTTTTAACCACGGATTTCTTCACCTTTTCTTTTCCAAAGCAACCATGAATCTCGCTTGGACCCTCCTCTTCCTCCCGCTCGCCGTCGCGGCGGCGAACCAACTCGTCCTGAAAAAAACCGGACTCGCACCGATCGTCTCGGTGGGCTCCGCGCTGGCGACCTTCGTGATCGCTCTGATACTGTTAGGTAAAAATGAAACTGCCTATTTCGCCTGGGCGACGATCGGGGACTTTTCCATCAACATCGGCATCAAGCTCGACCAGCTTTCCACCGGCATGATGATCGTAGTCACCGGCGTCGGCCTGCTGGTACACGTTTTTTCGCTCGCCTACATGAAGGACGACGCCGCCAAGGCCCGCTACTTCGCCGGCCTGTCACTTTTCATGTTCTCAATGACCGGCATCGTGCTGGCGGACAACTTCATCATGACCTTCATCTTCTGGGAGCTGGTCGGACTCAGTTCCTATCTGCTCATCGGTCACTGGTATCAGAAGGAATCCGCCGCCGATGCGGCGAAAAAAGCGTTCCTCTGCAACCGCATCGGCGACTTCGGCTTCATGGTCGGAATCCTCATGCTGTGGGGCATCACCGGCCACCTCGCTTTCGACCAAATGAAGGGCGGACTCGAAGCCTTTCAAGCCGCCAATCCCGCGATCTTCGGCGGCGTGCTTTCCGCCGCCGTGCTCTGCATCTTCTGCGGTGCTGTTGGAAAATCCGCCCAGCTTCCGCTCCACGTCTGGCTGCCGGACGCGATGGAAGGCCCGACTCCGGTGTCCGCCCTCATCCACGCCGCCACCATGGTCGCCGCCGGGGTTTACATGCTCTTCCGCCTGCAATTCACGCTCGGTTTCGAAGTCTTCGAGGGCCTGCAAGCCAGCGCCGTCATCGCCTGGACCGGCGGCATCACCGCCCTGGCCGCCGCTCTAATGGCCACCCAACAGGACGACATCAAGCGCGTGCTCGCCTACTCGACCCTCTCCCAGCTCGGCTACATGGTCATGGCCGTCGGCCTCGTTTCCGGTGAGGCCGGCATGTTCCACCTCTTCACCCATGCCTGGTTCAAGGCTCTGCTCTTCCTCGGCTCCGGCGCGGTCATCTTCGCCTGCCACCACGAACAAGACATCTGGAAAATGGGCGGACTGCTGAAGAAAATGCCGATCACCGGATTCACCTTCCTCATCGGATTCGCCGCGCTGATCGCAGTTCCATTCACCTCCGGATTCTTCTCCAAGGAGCAAATCCTTGAAGCGGCCCATCAGAAGGAACCCATCCTCTTCTGGATCGCCGCCGCCGTCGCGGTGTTCACCCCGTTCTACATGACCCGCCTTTACGTCGTCGCGTTCCTCGGAAAAAACCGTTCCGAAAACGCCTCGCACGCCCATGAAGTCGGCCCGCTGATGTCCGGTCCACTCGTGCTTCTCGCCACCCTCGGCGCGATCGCCGGTTTCCCGTTCATCGCGGAAAAATTCTCCCCGGCCTATCACCAGCCGGAACATCTCATCCACCTCGGCTTCGTCACCTACGTCTCCATCGGCGCGCTTCTCACCGGCGTGATCGCCGGATGCGTGCTCTACGCCGGCAAGGAAAAGGACCCCGTCTCGATCCCGCTGCTGCAAAACCGCTTCTATATCGACGGCCTCTACGACAATTTCCTCGTCCGTTATTTCCAGGACACCTTCGCCGCGATCATCGCCTTCTTCGACGAGTTCATCATCAGCGGCCTCATCGTCGGCGGTCTCAGCCGCGCCGCCGAATCCTTCGGCAACCTCTTCCGCAAAGTCCAGTCCGGCAGCCTGCAAGGCTACGCCTTCGCCTTCGGCCTCGGCGTCATCCTCGTCGTCTATTTCACCGTGTTCGGCCGCTGAAATCCTCCCACTGAAAACCAGCAAACTTTTCAAATGCTCGCACTCCTCGTCTTTCTCCCGATCGCCGCGTTCATCGCGATCCTCTTCGGCTCTCCGGCCCGGCTCACCGCCATCGCCGCCTCCGCGCTCAACCTCGCGCTCGGCATCTACGCCGCGTTTTCTTGGAAATGCAGCTGCTGGTCGTTTTCCGTGCCCGTCCTCGAAAAGCCAGCACTCAATCTCGCCTTCGGATTCACCGATGGCATGAGCGCCATCATGGTGCTGCTATCCGTGATCGTCGCCCTCGCCGCCGTGCTTTCCGGTAAGGCTCCGGAAGGCAAGGAAAAACTCTACTATGGCTCGTCGCTCCTCATCTCCAGCGGCGCGCTCGGCGCCTTCGCCGCGACCGACCTGTTCTTTTTCTTCGCCTTCCACGAACTCGCGCTCATCCCGACCTTCCTGATGATCGGCATCCTCGGCCGAGGCGACCGCCGCGAGGCCGCTTGGAAAATCACCATCTATCTGGGTCTCGGCTCCATCGTCCTGCTAGCCGGCCTCGTCTGGCTCGCCAACCTCACCGGCACCTACGACATGGTGAAAATGGTCGCCGCCGCCGGGTCCATTGATCCCGCTTCACAGAAAGGCATCGCCGCGCTGCTTATTGTCGGTTTCGGCACGCTCGTTTCGCTCTTCCCGTTCCACTCGTGGGCCGCTCCTGCCTACGCCAGCGCGCCCGCTCCGGTCGCCATGCTGCACGCCGGCGTTTTGAAAAAATTCGGCCTCTACGGGCTGCTCCGCCTCGCCATTCCGCTCGTCCCAGAAGGCCTGCAATTCTGGCTCACTCCCCTGCTCGTTCTGCTGCTCGGCAACATCCTCTGGGTCGGCTGGGTCACCATCTCCCAAAAGCGCCTCGACCTAATGTTAGGAAATTCCTCGGTGATGCACATGGGCTACATCTTCCTCGCCATCGCCGCGCTCATCGCCTTCCCGGAAAACCCGCTCGCCCGCTCCGCCGCCATCGTCCTGATGTTCGCCCACGGCATTTCCATCGCCCTGTTATTCGGCCTCGCCGACCGCATCGAGCGCAACACCGGCTCGCTCGACCTCCAGGACCTCGGCGGTCTCGCCAAATCCGCGCCCGGCCTCGCCTTCCTGTTCGGCATCGCCGCCATGGCGTCTATCGGACTTCCCGGCCTCGCCAATTTCTCCGGCGAAATCCTCGTCTTCCTCGCCGCCTTCAAGAGCTATAACGGCACCACCGGCCTCGGCCCCGTGCAGATCGCCTGCATCCTCTCCATCTGGGGCGTGGTCATCTCCGCCGTTTACATGCTCCGCGCCTATCGGAACATCTTCCAAGGCCCTGCCGTGAAAGCCACCGAATCCGCCGCCGACCTCACCCTGGCAGACCGCATCCCGGCGACGCTGCTGGTTCTCGCGCTCTTCGCAGTCGGCTTCTATCCGAACCTTCTACTCAATCTTCTCAAGTAATCCTCTTTCTTGAATCTGGATTCTGGACTCTGAAATCTTCCGCCCATGCCCGCCTATTATTTAGAAGCCCTCACCGTCACCCTCGGCATCGTCCTACTGATGGCCGAAACGTTTTGCTCCTGCAAAAGCAAAGCCTGGGTCGGCATCTCCGCCGCCGTTGGCCTGGTGGTCATCTTTGGACTCACCTGCATCGCCATCGGCCCTGACGCGAAGCCCGACGCCGCCTGGGCCAAGTGGCCGCTGTGGAACTTCTACAACTTCGACGCCCTCGCAAAATTCTATAAAATCTTCGCCATCGTCACCACCATCCTCGTCCTGCTGCTCGCCGTCGATTACCGGAAAATCCTCTCCCGCTTCACCGAAACTCCCGACTCCGAAGCCGGCACCGGCGAATTCTACTGCCTCCCCGTCTTCGCCTGCGCCGGCATGATGTGGCTCGCCTCCGCCAAGGACCTCGCCGGAGCCTTCGTCGCGCTCGAACTCGTCACCGTCACTTTCTACATCCTCGTCGCCTACATGCGCCGCAACGTCGGCTCGCTCGAGGCCGGGGTGAAATACCTCATCCTCGGCGCACTCAGCACCGGTTTCCTCGTTTACGGCATCGCCTGGGTTTACGGCTCCACCGGCACCATGAGCCTCGCGGAAATGCCCGAGCGCCTCACCCACATCACCCACTCCACACCGCTGCTTTTCGGCATCGCCCTCGTCATGGTCGGCCTCGGTTTCAAGATCGGCGCAGTCCCCATGCAAGTCTGGATTCCCGATGTCTATCAAGGCGCGCCCACTCCCGTCACCGCCTTCCTCTCCGTCGGCTCGAAAGCCGCCGGCTTCATCCTCACCATCCGTTTCCTCGAGCCCTTCCTCGCCAGCGAAATCACCCGCGGCCCGGTCCTCACGCTGCTGCTCATCCTCGCCTGCGCCACCCTGCTGTTCGGAAATCTCGCCGCCATCCCGCAGACCAACTTCAAACGCCTGCTCGCATACTCCTCCATCGCGCACGCCGGATTCCTCCTCCTCGCACTCGCCGCCTGGAAGCCGGAAACCGCCGTTTCCGAAGGTTCCGTCAAGGTCGTCTCCTTCTACCTCGCCACTTATCTGCTCATGACGCTCGGCGTCTTCTTCGTGCTCGCCCAAGTCCGCATCCAGCGCGACGGCGAAATGATCAGCGATTTCAACGCCCTCGGAAAAACCAACCCGCGGCTCGCCCTCGCCCTAACCGTCCTGCTCGCCGCCCTAGCAGGTATCCCGCTCACCGCCGGATTCCTCGGCAAGTTCCTCGTCTTCTCGCTCGCCGTCGAAGCCAAAGTCTGGTGGGGCGTCGGCATCGCCCTCATCGCCGCAGCCGCCGGATTCTACTACTACTTCAAAGTCATCCGCGCCATGTGGTGGAGCGACGCGGCAGATGCCAAGGCCATCGTCCTCCCCTGCATCAGCAAGCTCTGTATCGCCATGCTCACCATCGCCACACTCGTGCTCGGCTTCTGGCCGCAGCCGATCTGGGCACTGTTGAAATAACGTACCCCGGCTGAGTCAGCCGGAACACCTTCCTGCGCCGCCATCTTTTCCCAGTCCGACCCAAAAAGAAGCGGTCCGACTGATCATCCTCAAGGAAAACCCATTAACCTTGAAGCATCTCAGTCGAACCGCTTTGTCTTGCGACAATTTTTTAACCTACAAAGGAAAATGGAAAGATCGCCAGAGGCGGCCAAGTGACTTAATCTCAACGTTATGGACGCTCCGATGATGCTGATTTCCGCTAACCCTGCGGGTGAGACAAAAAACACCCCTGGATGCCCACCTGGAACCTGGCCTCTGGA
>CANHPN010000016.1 GCA_947462535.1 Akkermansiaceae bacterium
CGCCCTGCTGCGCAAACTCACCCTCAACCTCCTCCGGCATGATCAGACCATCAAAGACACCATGCGCGGCAAACGCATCCGCGCCGCGCTTTGCGAGAAAACACTCGAAACCCTTCTGAAACTCAACATTTCAAAATGAGGTAGCCCTGTTCCGCAGATTCGGTCGGGATTTTCCCGGTGGCTTCACGAAAAAGCCCCGCACGGAGCGAATCCATGCGGGGCGGGGGTGGTTTCGAAATCGCAATCAGCCGACGATCACTTGCTGGTGGAAGCTTTGCCAGTCGTCGAGGTTGTTGAGGTTGATGGCGTCGAGGATCTTGCCATCGTCGGGAACGCCGCAGGCACCGAGGATGGCGGCGCGGACGTCGTCGGCGTGGTTGTAGCCGGTGATGGCGGCATTCAATTTCGCGACTGCGGCAGCGTCGAGTGAGCCGCCGGATTGGGCGAGGATCCAAGCTTCGAGTTGCGGATAAGTCGGCTTGCTGGAGGCGATAAAGCTCTCGAAGGCCGCCTTGTCGATGCCGAGGCCGTCGAGGACCATCCGGTCGTAGCCCTGGCCGCAAGACGGATAGTCCGGATGGAGCTTGCCCGCCGCGCCGAGCGAGGCTTTCTGCCAGAGGCGTGGCAGGTGGAGGACGCCGAGTGGGCCGGCGGTGCCGGAGCTGATGAGTGGTATGATTGAGGTCATGATGTTGGGGATGGTTATGTCTTGCCGCCTTTCGGCCTGCCCGAATCCATCAGGCAAATCCGCCGGAATGCAAAGGGAGATCGTCGATTGGTGAAATTTTCGCGTTTCATCCGGCCGCGTTCGGGTTCAAATCCGCCGCGCCGCGCAATCCGTGCGGAACAAATCTCACCCATCAATCTCACCGCCATGTGGAAAGGCCGCTTCTCCCAAGATACTTCGTCACTCGTCCAACAATTCGGCGAATCCATCTCGTATGACTGGCGCTTGTTCCCGCATGACATCGCCGGGTCCATCGCGCATGCCCGCGCCCAGAAAAACATCGGCCTGCTCACGGCGGACGAGTTCTCCCAGATCGAAACCGGCCTGATGGAAATCCTCGCCGACATCGAGGCCGGGAAATTCGAGTTCAAGACCTCGCTCGAGGACATCCACATGAACATCGAGTCCGAGCTCACCCGCCGCATCGGCGCGGCGGGCGCGAAACTCCACACCGCCCGTTCCCGCAACGACCAGGTCGCCACCGACACCCGCCTCTACGCCCGCACCGAGATCGACGGCCTGCTCGCGGCCATCACGGGCCTGCAAAAGGCCCTGCTCGACCGCGCGGAAAAATACGCCGCCACCGTCATCCCCGGCTATACCCACCTCCAGCGCGGCCAACCGGTCACTGCCGGCCACCATTTCCTCGCCTACGTCGAAATGCTGGAGCGCGACAAATCCCGGCTCGCCGACGCCCGCAAGCGCCTCAACATTTCCCCGCTCGGCTCCGGCGCGCTCGCCGGCTCCACCATCAACCTCGACCGCCTCGCCATCGCTGCGGAACTCGGCTTCGACGGCGTCACGCTCAACTCGATGGACGCCATCGCCGACCGCGACTACATCGCCGAGCTGCTGTTCGTCATTTCGCTCTGCGGCGTCCACCTCTCGCGCCTCAGCGAGGACCTCATCCTGTGGTGCACCGCCGAGTTCGCGTTCGCTTCTCTATCCGACGCGCACACCACCGGCTCCTCGCTGATGCCGCAGAAGAAAAACCCCGACGTCTGCGAACTCACCCGCGGCAAGACCGGCCGCCTCGTCGGGAATCTGATGAACCTGCTAGTCGCCGTCAAAGGTCTGCCGCTCACCTACAACCGCGACCTCCAGGAGGACAAGCCGCCGCTGTTCGACTCCGTGGACACGCTCAATCTCGTCCTTGCCGTCAACACTGAGATGATTTCCGCCATGGAACTCCGCGAGGAAAATTGCAAGGCCGCCGCTTCCGATCCGATGCTGCTCGCCACAGACCTCGCCGACTATCTGGTGAAAAAAGGCGTCCCGTTCCGCCACGCCCACGAACTCGTCGGCAAGGCGGTCGCCCAAGCCATTGCCACCAAAACCCCGCTCGACCAGCTCGACCTCCCCGCCATCGACCCCGCCTACGGCTCGGATGCAAAGGATGTATTCTCTCTGGAAACCGCCCTCGCCGCCCGCACGAATCCGGGTGCGCCGTCCATCGCGAACGTCACCGCGGAGACCGCCCGCTGGAAGGCCGCCTTGACCTGAAATGCAGTTCCGCGCACGGCGACCGAGTGCCCTGACAATGACCCCCAAAATGTCTGTTATTGCAGGCATCCTGCTCCGAGCCGAAAATGATTTGGAGCATTCAGCAAGTGAAGCACGCCGCCTATGTGACAACACGTCAAAATCTTTGTCGCGGCCGTAACAAAAATGGTGGGGCTCGATCCACTCCAAACTCTTCGCGAGGCTGCGTGTGCTATCCCTCCGACCTGCGGGATTGCGCGCCGCAGGAGAGAGCAGCACCATCGTGGCCGGGGTGGCGAGCGACAAGGAAACGCAGACCTGCCGCGAATGCTGCTCGTCCCTGTCCTGATCCCGGCAGTCCGCCTATTCCGCTTGCCCGCGGGCGACGGGTTGGTTACGGGGTTGGCGGTGCCGGGCATCCAGCCGAGCTCACTCCAACACCGCGAAAGACTTTATTTATGGCAATCACCCGCGCTCTTCTCTCCGTCTCCGACAAAACCGGCCTGGCCGGATTTGCGAAGGAACTTCACGAAATGGGAGTCGAACTTCTCTCTACCGGCGGCACATCCGTGACATTGCGTGAAGCAGGTCTGCCAGTCATCGACGTCTCGGAATTCACCGGCGCGCCGGAACTTTTCGACGGCCGATTGAAGACCTTGCACCCGAAAGTCCACGGCGGCCTGCTTCAGCGCCGCGACGACGCCTCGCACATCGCCCAGGCCAAGGAGAACGATATTCCGCCGATCGACCTGGTCGTCGTGAACCTCTATCCGTTCGAGGAAACCGTCGCCAAGCCGGACGTCACGCTGGAGGAAGCCATCGAGAAAATCGACATCGGCGGCCCGTCGATGCTGCGCAGCGCGGCGAAAAACCACGCGAGCGTGACCGTGATCGTCGATCCCGCCGACTACCCGCGGGTAATCGAGGAGATGAAGGAAAACAAAGGCAACACCACCAAGGGTTTCCGCGAACAACTCGCGGTGAAAGTCTTCCTGCGCACCTCGCAATACGACGCGGCGATCACCAACTACCTCGGCCAATGCCGGACCGGCACCGGTTGCAACTTCACCCTCAGCCTGCCGCTCGAACAAGAGCTCCGCTACGGCGACAACCCGCACCAGAAGTGCGCGCTTTACGGCCATTTCAACGAATTCTTCACCCAGGTCCAAGGCAAGGAATTAAGTTACACCAACATTCTCGACATCGAGGCGGCTTCGGACCTGATTCTCGATTTCGTGCGCCCGACAGTGGCCATTCTCAAGCACACTAACCCGTGCGGCGTGGGCCAGGACGACGAGGACCTGCGGGTCGCCTGGCAGAAGGCATTTGAAACCGACCGCCAGGCACCGTTCGGTGGCGTGATCGTCTGCAACCGCCCGCTCACGCTGGAGCTCGCCCGCGTGATTTCCGAGATTTTCACCGATGTCATCATCGCCCCGGAGTTCGAGAGCGACGCCCGCGCGTTGCTTCAGAAAAAGAAAAATCTGCGCCTCATGAAAATGAACGAAGCCTATCGGGATGAGAAAAAGTCGCCGGTCATCCGCTCCTGCCCCGGCGGCATCATGGTGATGGACCGCGACCACACCGCGCTCGGCCTCGAAAACCTCGAATCCAAAGTCGTTACCAAACGCCCGCCGACCCAAGAGGAAATGCGCGCAATGCGCTTCGGCTGGCGGATCGTCAAACACGTGAAGTCCAACGCCATCGTTTACTCCAGCGCCGACCGCACGCTCGGCATCGGTGCCGGCCAAATGAGCCGCGTGGATTCCTCACGGATCGCGATTTGGAAAGCCAAGGAAGCCGGGCTCGACCTCAAGGGCAGCATCGTCGCCTCCGACGCGATGTTCCCGTTTGCCGACGGCCTGCAATCCGCGATCGACGCCGGTGCCACCGCCTGCATCCAGCCCGGCGGCTCGATGCGCGATGAGGAAGTCATCGCCGCCGCAGATGCCGCAGGCATGGCCATGGTCTTCACCGGCCACCGCCATTTCAGGCATTGATTTCCCCGGTCAGGAAGCGGCCGCTACGTCGCAGCCCGCGGCTTTCACAACGCGAGGCGCGGCATTGTGGAAGCCGCGCCAGAAATTGGCGGGAAGGCGGGTGTGCAGCACCCGCACAAATTGCGAGATGACAAAACCTAGCAACCATGGAAACGCCTGTTCCATGAATCCATATCCTCTTATGGCCCGCTCGAATTCTCCATACTTCCTCGCTCCGAATTCAAGATTCTCCAAACGACCTGACCTTGTCCAAAGAATGTCGGAACAGCGAACTTCTGCTCCCCGGCAGGCCATTCCCGCCGTCCGGCATGGCATCATGCCCCCCCCCGCCGAGCCTTTTCTGGCAACCCACAAAAGGCGGCCGGTCACGCCGAGAGGCGTGCCTCATTCCGGTCTTGATGGAGGAAATGGTTCCAGCTCTCGTCGGCAAGGCCGTTCTCGTGCATGTCGAAGAGCGGCCGCCAGCGCGGGGCGATCGGCTTGCACTGCGGGTGCATGTTAGCCTCGTGCGGCAGCTTGTTGCCCTTGCGCGTGTTGCAGCGGAAACAGGAGGTGACGATGTTGTCCCAGGTGGTGCGCCCGCCTTTGTCACGCGGCATGACGTGGTCGAGATTGAGCTGGGTCTCGGGCAGGACCTTGGTGCAATACTGGCAGGTGAATTTATCCCGCAGGAAGACGTTGCGGCGGGTGAATTTCACCTCCAGCCGCGGCAAGCGGTCGTAGAGCGAAAGCACAACGATTTTAGGCACGCGGATGGCGATCCTCGCGCCGTGGATCATTTCATCGCTGGCGTTCCCGACCGAGTAGGAGATCCACGACGAAAGATCGTGGGAATTGAAGCGCTCCTCGCCCTCCACCTGCACGACCTGCGCATGGCCGATGCAAAGCAAATGCAGGGACCGCCGGACGGAACAGGTGTGGATCGGTTGCCAGAACCGATTCAAGACGAGCACGGGGTGTTCGAGTATGGCAGTCATTACCTTTCCCAATCAATCGTCGGCAAGCTAGCAAAGCCCGCCGCCCCGGCAACCCAAAAGGTTACAAAACGCCCGGCGAAACAAATTCCTTTGCTCAACGCGCGGGCGGAAAGCGCCGTCGGCCGCTTGGAAACAGCGAGCTCAGCAGTGCTCGCCGCTCCAATGCCGGTCCGCCAAAGCCTGCGGATCATGGCGCTTTCGTCACACTTTCCTCCTGTCCAGCCGATGCCCGGCCACGCAGAAAGACCGCCGTGAACGGCTTCATCACCTATCTCATGCTGCGGATCAGGGAACCGCGATGCTTTGTGACAACTTTGTCACAAAGACCATCTTGGGAAATCCTCACCAAACCCATACCTAGCGTCCGTGTTTGACGAAGTCTCCGAGATTTCCTCACACAAGCCACCAAAAATAAATGCAATCCATGAAATCAATCCAACGCACCCTGCTCGCCACCAGCCTGCTTGGCTGCCTCGTCGCCCAAGCCGGCAGCGAAACCGCCGCCACCACCGAAGCGCCCGCTTCCCCAAGCACCGCCACCGGCCTGTTGGTCGGCAAATTCCCCGGCGACACCGCCTGGGACCGCACCTGGTCGGCCTTCACGCTTTATAAGGACGACAGCAACCCGATCCTTCAGGAATTCTCCCTCCAAGGCCGCTTGCAGGTGCAAAGCATCTACGGCGAGTCGAACGACGACAGCTTCAACACCTCCGACTACAAGGACGTCAGCGCCGCCAACGACGAAAATGTCTGGGGCAACGACATCGAAGCCCGCCGCGCCCGTTTCGGCTTCAAATCCAAGTGGTTCCAAAACTGGAAATTCGAAGGCCAGATCAACGTCGATAATGACGGCCAAGACAACTCGGGCAACAACACCTTCTACAAGGACATCTACGACCTCTTCATCACCTACGCCCACTCGGACGCGCTGAATATTTCGGCAGGCAAGACCAAGGTGAAGTTCACCCGCGAGCAGGAAATCTCCTCCAAGGAAATTCTCACCATCGAGCGCAGCCTCCTTTCCAACACCCTCTTCCCCGGCGAACTCACCGGCGCATGGGTCTCCGGAAAAGGCATCCAGGAACACTGGCTCTACGAACTCGGCGTTTACGGAAATGAACGGGAACGCGAATTCTCCGACTTCGAAGGCGGTGCCATCGTTCTTGGAAAAATTGGCTATGATTACTCCTCCCAGTCCGGTCTTGACTCCGCCGTGGCCTCCTTGCACTACATGCACAACTCCGAGCCCGGCTACAAAACATCCGAGCCAGACCCCGATTACAGCCCAGGAACCTCCCCATCCTTCAAGGATTCCATCGCCCTGACCAACGACATCACCCACGGCCGCTTCGGCCTGACCACAGACATAGTCTATGGCATGGGCGATGACGATCTCGGCCAATCCGACGTCTTCGGCATCAGCCTGATTCCGTCCTACTTCATCGCTGATGGACTGCAACTCGTCGGCCGTCTCCAAGTGGCCACTTGCGAGGATCCGAATGACCTTCGCGTTCCCGCACGCTATGAGCGCCTTGTCAAAGGCGATGACGAGAGAGGCAACACCTACACCTCCGCCTACCTCGGCCTCAACTACTACCTCTACGGCCACAAGCTCAAGCTGATGAACGGCGTCGAATACTCCACCCTCGGCGGCGGCGACTACGACGGCTACACCTTCATGAGCGGCCTCCGTTTCTCCTTCTAAAAATTCTCATTGATCCAAATCACCAACAGCAAAATCAGATGAAAACCATCACCACTTTATTCGCCACCGCCGCCATGCTCACCATGGCCGGCGCGCAGACCCTCAGCATCAAAGGCAGCGACACCCTCGGTGCCAAGCTCATCCCGCAGCTTGCCGAAGGCTTCAAGGCCGCCGGCAACAAGGGCGTGAAATTCGAGATCGCCGCGGAAGGCTCCACCACCGCATTCCCGGCGCTTGCCAACGGCACCGCCCAGATCGGCATGTCCTCCCGCAAGATCAAGGACGACGAGCGCACCTTCTGCCGCACCAAGGGAGTTTACATCAAGGAACACGGCATTTGCCACGACATGCTCGTGGTCATCGTCAACAAGAACTCCCCGCTCGCCAAGCTGACCAAGGACCAGGTCGCCAAGATTTTCACCGGTCAAATCAAGGACTGGTCGGAAATCGGCGGCGCTCCCGGCAAGATCTCGATCTACACCCGCAACACTTCCTCCGGAACCTACAAGGACTGGCAGAAGCTCGCCATGGGCGGCCGCGATTATCCGTCCAGTTCCTTGAAAATGGCCGGTAACGAGCAAATCGCCCAGGAAGTGGCGAAGAACAAGAACGGCATCGGCTACGTCGGCCTCGCCTACGCCAAGACCGCCGGCACCAAGACCCTCGTCATTGACGGCGTCGAACCGGTCGCCGCCAACGCCAAAAAATACGTCTATGCCCGCCTTTGCTACCTCTACGCGCCGGACAAACCGAGCGCCGAGGCTGAGGCCTTCATGAAATACGTCGAATCCGACGCCGGCCAGGACATCGTCCGCAAGGTCGGATTCATCCCCGCCAAGGACCTTTGAAATTTGTTTAGGTTGTAAGTTGCTATGAAATGGGCGTCGCAGGCTCGCCTGCGGCGCTCATTTTCTTGTCTATTCCCCAAAGTCCAATTACCACGGCTGCCAACAAACATGCCTCAAGCAGACAGCCCACCAACTGAACAGCCTCATCGTTTCCAAAAACGGGGCTTCTCTGGCGAAAAGGCGATCAAGTTCTTCTTCGCCTCGAATGCCGGACTGACCATCGTCATCCTGGCGCTCATCATCATTTTCCTGCTCAAGGAAGGCCTCGGATTCTTCCCCGGCTACCAGCGGGAACTGCAGGTTTACCGCATCGCCGGCCTCGAGTTCGTCGATATTTCCCGGAAAAACCTGACGGCCCACGAGCAGCTCACCAGCGTGCTCAACCGCGCGTATTACGCCGAGATCAACGGCAAGTGCGCCCATCAGATGCGCCGCTCGCAGGAAGCCAGCGCTCTCTTCAACGCCTACACCGACCAGACTGGCCCGACCCGCGACCTGGTCATCAGCAACTCCCAGGCCGAGATCACTCCCAACCCGGAAATGCTCGCCGCTCTTCGGGCCAATTTCGACAAACAGAAGCTCAAGGCCCTCGCCTCGCTGCCAGCCACCCCGCACCTGACGGCAAACGAGCGCCGCGACTTGATCGAATCCATCCGCACCCGCGCCATCGATTCCACGGACGACCCCGCGCTGGTCACCGCGCTCGCCGAGGAATTCGCCGCCGCCCGCGAAAAACAGGCGGAGCCGCTGCAAGCGATGCGCGCCACCATCGACACCTTTGAAGCCGCCGGCTCGGAGCTCAGCTCGCTGGTCTCGGAAATGACCGAATCGGTCACCGCCACCAAGGAAAAGATCCAGAACGCCGACATCCTCGAAAAGGACCGCAAAACCCTGCTCGCCGCCGCCGCCAGCGCCAAAGACCCCGCCGAGCGCGAGAAACTCACCACCGAGGCACACGCCTCGCTCGCCGACAAGCCCGACGTCGAAGGCCCGATCCAAGTCCTGCTGGAACGCCGCCCCGACTGCATCAAAACCCACGCCGCGCTCCAACAGGCAGCGGCCGGCATCGGCAGCCAGCTTCCCGCCGCACTCTCCCAGCCCGAGGCCGCGCGCCTGCTCAAAGTCGCGCGCAACACCTGGCCACTCTTCATCGCCGATCTCGCGAAAACCCACGAGGAAATCAACGACTGGAAACACGACACGCCCGTCCCGCTGACCACCGCGATCTCCTCATTCCTCACCGGCAAGGACTGGGTCACCGGCGGCGAGTGGCAGGATTTCTACGGAATTTTACCCCTCGCCATCGGCTCGCTGATGATCTCCATCGTCGCACTCATTATCGCCATTCCCAGCGGCATCGGCGCGGCGGTTTACGTCAACCAGTTCGCCTCCAGCCGCGAGCAGGCGCTCGTCAAGCCGGTCATCGAGTTCATCCAAGCCATTCCCTCGGTGGTCCTCGGCTTCATCGGCATCCTGGTTTTCGGCACCGTGTTGCGCGATCTATCCATGCTGGATTCGCTGCAATGGATTCCCGGATTCCCCATCGAAGAGCGGCTGAATATTTTCACCGCCGGCTGCCTGCTCGCGCTCATGAGCATCCCCACCATTTTCTCGCTCGCCGAGGACGCGATCAACAACGTCCCCTCCGCCTACGCGGAAGCCTCCGAGGCCCTCGGCGCCTCCCGGGTGCAGACCACCTTCCGCGTCATCATCCCCGCCGCGTTTTCCGGCATCCTCGCCGCCATCCTGCTCGGCTTCGGCCGCGTCATCGGTGAAACCATGGTCGTCCTGTTAGTCGCTGGCAACCGCATCAAGATCCCCGACTTCACCAGCGGTCTCGGCACCTTTTTCCAACCGGCCCACACCCTCACCGGCATCATCGCCCAGGAGCTCGGCGAGGTCCCGCTCGGCAGCGTCCACTACCGCGCCCTGTTCGTCGTCGGCATCCTGCTTTTCACCGTCGTCCTCGCGATCAACGCCACCGCGCATCGCTTCGTGAACAAGATGAAGCACTAACTTCCCCACCCCATGTTCGACCCCGAAAAACTGATCCGCAAAGGCCTCCCCAAGGGGCACTTCAAGGACCTCGTGGTGCGCTCGCTGCTCGGCGGGACGACCTATTTCGTCGTCATCATCGCGGCCTTGCTGTTTGGAAAAATCCTCATCGACGGCGCGCCCGTCCTGTTCAAAGCGGAGGCCCCCTTTGTCGATTTCGAGTTCCTCACCTCGAAAAACCAGACGCTCCACGTTTTCGACGACGCCCAAGGCACTCGCCACCAGCTTCCCGCCTCGGAATACAGCGCCTACCTCGCCAAACACGAAGGCGTCCCGATCCACAACGAGCAAACCTACTCCTACTCCGGCGGCGGCATCGCCGGCCCCATCGCCGGCACCGCGCTGCTCACCCTCGGCTCGATGATCCTCGCGCTGTTCTTCGGCGTCAGCGCCGCCATTTACCTATCCGAATACGCCAAGCAAAGCCCTTTCATCCACGCGGTCCGGCTCGCCATCCTCAATCTCGCCGGCATTCCCTCCATCGTCTTTGGGCTCTTCGGCTTCTCCGTCTTCGTGCTCGCCGTGCCGGTCATCACCGCGACTCCGTCGGACCGCTCGTTGCTCACGCTGCCGCTTTTCATCGGCGACTACGTGATGAGCTTCCAAGGCTGGAACTCCTCGCTCATGGCCGGCTGTGCCACCCTCGCCTGCATGATCCTGCCCGTCATCATCACCGCTTCCGAGGAATCCCTGCGCGCCGTCCCCCAGGGATTTCGCGACGCCTCGCTCGCGATGGGAGCCACCCGCTGGCAGACGATTAGAAAATGCGTGCTGCCGTTCTCGCTGCCCGGAATTCTCACGTCATCGCTGCTCGCCATCACCCGTGTGGCCGGGGAAACCGCGCCGATCATGTTCACCGCCGCCGTCGCCGCCAAGGACGACCTGCCCTGGCAGGGACTGAAAAGCCCCTTCGACGTCCTCTCCTCGCAGGTTCAGGCGCTGCCCTATCACATCTACACGCTCGCCGCCCGCATCCCGAGCTCGGAATTCACCCAGCGCGCCCAATACGGTTCTGTCTTCGTCTTCCTCCTGCTCGTCGCCACCCTCTCGCTCGGATCCATGATCCTGCGCGCCAAACTCCGGGCGAAACTCAAATGGTAAGTATGAACACCGCCATTCAAATCAAGAACCTCTCTTTTGCTTATAACAGCAAACAGGTCCTGCACGCTGTCAGCATGGACATCCCCGCCCGCCAGGTCACCGCCTTTATCGGACCCTCCGGCTGCGGCAAATCCACACTCCTCCGCTGCTTCAACCGCATCAACGACCGCATCCCCGGCGCCCACCTCACCGGCGGCTCGATCCTCGTCCACGACATCGACATCAACCGCCGCGACATCGACCTCCAGGAACTCCGCCGCCGCATCGGCATGGTGTTCCAAAAATACAACCCCTTCGCCAAGTCGATCTACGACAACGTCGCCTTCAGCCTGCGCGTCGCCGGCCCGACCAAGCGCGACGAGCTCGACGACATCGTCGAAAACGCCCTGCGCAGCGCCGCCCTCTGGGACGAGGTGAAAGACCGCCTCCACGCCAGCGCCTTCGGTCTATCCGGCGGCCAGCAGCAGCGGCTCTGCATCGCCCGCGCCATCGCCAACCAGCCGGAAATCCTCCTGATGGACGAGCCCTGCGCCGCGCTGGATCCGCAGGCCACCTTGAAAATCGAGGAGCTCATCCGCGAGTTGAAAAAACAATACACCATCGTCATCGTCACCCATAACATGGCCCAGGCCACCCGCTGCTCCGACCAGACCGCCTTCATGTATCTGGGCAAGCTCGTCGAGTTCGGACCCACCATGCAGATTTTCGAAAACCCGAAGGACCCCCAAACCGAGGCCTACATCACCGGGACCTTCGGCTGATCCTATCAAAAGCCATGCACGACACCATGCATCACCCGCCGGCAAGCCTCCAGGAGGCATGCACCTCCGTCGCCGTGCACGACCTTGACTTCTGTTACGGCGCGTCGCAGGCGCTGACAGGCATCAATCTGGAAATCCCGGCTAACAGCGTCACCGCCTTCATCGGGCCCTCCGGCTGCGGCAAGTCCACCCTGCTTCGCTGCATCAACCGGATGAACGACGAGATCCCGGCCGCCCGCATCACCCGCGGCGGCATCCGGATCAGCGGCATCGATATTTACGACCCCTCCGTGGACGTGGTCAAACTCCGCCGCGACGTCGGCATGGTGTTCCAGAAATCCAACCCCTTCCCGCGCAGCATCTACGAAAACGTCGCCTTCGGCCTGCGGCTGCGGGGCGAGCGCCACAAGACGTTGATCGACCAGGCCGTCGAGGGTGCCCTCCGGGCATCCGCCTTGTGGGACGAGGTCAAAGACCGCCTCCATGAATCCGCCCTCGGCTTGTCCGGCGGACAGCAGCAGCGCCTGTGCATCGCCCGCACTATCGCAGTGAAGCCCGAGGTCATCCTGATGGACGAGCCGTGCAGCGCCCTCGACCCCATCGCCACCGCCAAGGTCGAGGACCTCATCTGGGACCTGAAAAACGACTACACTTTCGTCATCGTCACCCATAACATGCAGCAAGCCGCGCGTGTTTCCGACAAGACCGCCTTCTTCTATATGGGCGAGCTCATCGAGTCCTCCGACACCTCGAAAATGTTCAGCAACCCGAGCATCAAGAAAACCGAGGAATACATCAGCGGCCGTTTCGGCTGATTCCATTCACAGACCACTAACCACACTTCCATGAGCAGCCAGCACATATTACGCGAATTCGACAAGGGAATGGAATGCCTCAAGGCAGACGTCCTCCTGATGGCCAGCCTGACCCGTCAAAACCTCGAGCGCGCCATGCGTTCCTTGCTGGAACGCGACATCGACCTCGCCCGCACCGTCATCGCCGATGATTCCGACGTCGATGACCTCGAGCGCAAAATCGACCAAGGCGGCATGGACATCCTCGTGCGCTTCCATCCGGTGGCGTCCGACCTGCGGCTCGTCATCACCTCGATGAAAATGGCCCACAACCTGGAACGGATTTCCGACCACGCGGTGAACATCGCCAAGCGCGCCAAGAAAATCTGCAAGACCTCGCCGCTGGAAGAAACTTCCCTAACGGAGCCGCTCTACACCCTTGCCGACAAGCTCCTGCGCGACGCGCTGACCGCCTACACCGACGCGAACGCCGAACTCGGCGAAAGCCTCAAAACCCGCGACAAGGAACTCGACCGCCTTCACAAGCAGATGATCGCCTCCCTCAGTGGCCGGCTGGAAAGCTCCGCCGGCCGTTCGGAAAACCTGCTGCACCTCATCTTCGTCGCCCGTTCCATCGAGCGTATCGGCGACCTCGCCGTCAACATCGGCGAGGACGCCGTCTTCCTCGGCGAGGCCCGCGACATCCGGCATGAACACCGGAAGCCGCCCGCCGATCCCGCAGAAGGCGGGATTTAGGCCGTCGCAATTCCTTGAAAGCTCAAGGAAGCGGGTGTAAGTGCAAGGGTCGGATTGCCCCCCTCGCCCATGCACCTCGAACGGCTGATCGCGTATTTCTCCATGGAAATCGCGCTGGAACTCGAAATGCCCACCTACTGCGGCGGACTCGGGATTTTAGCAGGTGACACCTTGCGCGCCGCCGCCGACAGCCAGTTGCCGGTCGCAGCCATCTCGCTGCTTCACCGCAAAGGTTATTTCTGCCAGCGGCTCGATACCGACGGCACCCAGACCGAGCAATCCTGCGAATGGGAAATCGAAAATCTCCTCAAGGAACTCACTCCCCGCGCCTCGGTCGTCATCAGCGGCCGCACGATCTATCTCCGGGCATGGCAATATGACGTCAAGGGCGCGAAGGGCGGCAGCGTGCCGGTCTATCTGCTTGATACCGACCTGCCGGAGAACTCGGAATGGGACCGCCATATCACCGACCACCTTTACGGGGGGGACGAGTGGTACCGGCTTTGCCAGGAAATCGTGATGGGCATCGGCGGCGTGCGGATGTTGCGCGAGCTCGGCCACCGCAGCCTCACGCGCTTCCACCTCAACGAGGGTCACGCCAGCCTGCTCGCCATGGAGTTGCTAGACGAAGAGGCGCTTGCGGCGGGCCGCGAAGCCTTCAACCATGACGACGTGGAATCCGTCCGCAGGAAATGCGTCTTCACCACCCACACCGCTGTTCCCGCGGGTCACGACAGGTTCCCTCTCGACATGGTGTCCGCCGCCCTCGGTCGCACCGAAGTGGGCGAGATGCGGGAAATTTTCTGCTGCGGCGGCGACCTGAACATGACCTACCTCGCGCTCAATCTCAGCCACTACATCAATGGCGTCGCCAAGAAACACAGCGAGGTCTCCCAGCGCATGTTCGCGGGCTACAAAATCCACGACATCACTAACGGAATCCACGCCGCCACCTGGGTAGCGCCTTCGTTTCAGCGGCTTTACGACCGCTACAGCACCGGCTGGCGGGAGGACAATTTCAACCTGCGCCATGCGCTCAGCCTCCCTGCGGAGGAAGTCTGGGAAGCCCATGCCGAAGCCAAAGCTGCCTTTCTCGACCGCGTCAACCGCGAGACCAACGCCGGCATGGAGGCCAACGTCCTCACCTTCGGCTTCGCCCGCCGCATCGCCGATTACAAGCGCGCCGACCTGCTGTTGTACGACCTCGAACGACTCAAGTCCATCGCCCGCCAGGCGGGTGCGTTCCAAGTCGTCTTCGCCGGCAAGGCCCATCCCGGCGACGCCGTCGGCAGGGAAACCATCCGCAAGATCTTCCGCGCCATCGAAGCGCTCAAAGGACATGTCCGGATCGCCTATCTCACCAACTACGATTGGGAGTTAGCCCGCCTGATGACTGCGGGCGTGGACGTCTGGCTCAACACGCCGCTGCCACCGCTGGAAGCATCCGGTACCAGCGGCATGAAAGCCGCGGTCAACGGCGTCCCAAGCCTCAGCATCCTCGACGGCTGGTGGATCGAGGGCTGCATCGAGGGCACCACCGGCTGGGCCATCGGTGAGGCGTCGCGAACGACCGATCCGGCGCAAATCACGCCTTACGACGCCGCGTCGCTGTATGAGAAAATCGAGCATGTCGTGATTCCGCTTTACTATAACGAACGAGACCGCTTTCTCGATGTCATGCGCCATGCCATCGCCCTCAACGGCGCGTATTTCACCACCCAGCGGATGTTGCTTCAATACGTCCTGAGCGCCTATTTCTAGCAAACCAGTCCGCTGCCTACCAAAATTATCACCCGATCAAAATCATGAACAAAACCCCATTCATCACCGAAGCCGAGGCCATGAAGGAAGACTTCAAAGGCCGCACGAACTACTGGATGTGCCGTCCGGAGATCACCAACGCCAAGGACCTGCAAATCTGCCGCGCCGTCCTGCCCGCCGGCGAGGGCCATGACTTCCATCACCATCCGGAGTTGGAGGAGGCGATCTACGTCATCGAGGGCGAGGTCGAACAATGGGTCGGCAAGGAAAAGCAAATCCTCAAGGTCGGCGAGGTCGCGCACATGCCGCCCGGCGTCGTCCACGCCACTTTCAACCTCAGCGGCAAGGACGCGGTGACCCGCGGGCGCATCTGGCGGATCCGCCCGGTGGGCGCGGAGACGCCCGCGTCGGTGAATCTAACTGATATTTCCGACGACGGGGTGATTGGTATGTTAGGCGGTCCGAGCGCCCGCACGGCGGCGATGGCCTGGGCGTGGCTGGGGGAGCGGAAGACCCGGGACACCCTCGCGAAACTTGCCCGGATCGCGGTCGAGCCCAAGTCCGTCATGGCTCGCAGGCTGGATGCATTTTGGGCGCTGGAACTCGGCAGGGCCGTCACTCCCGCCATTCTGAAATCCCTCATCGCCGATCCCTCGTCAGCGGTCCGCTACCAGGCGGTTCGTGCGGCCGGAAAGCTTCAGGCTTCTCCGGCGGAGTTCGCTTCACCGTTAGGGAAAGCCCCGGACGACCCGAGCTACCGGGTCCGAGCGGCGCTGGCGAATGCCGTGCGCGCCCACCGGGAACCGTCGCCGGAAATGATGTCGCTCGTCGCCCGGCTGGGGCGTGAACCGCTGGATGCGGGTGGCCGGTGGGAAAAGTATGACCGCGAGTTCGAGCGCTACCTGGCCCGCTGGGCGATGGAAACGCATTCCGCAGAGACGGCAAAGATGCCGGAGTCGGATCGTTCGCTTTCGCAGGAAAACCGCTTGCTGGTGATTCTCGCGCTGGAGCCCGGCAAGGCGGCGTTTTCTTTGGTGAAGGAGCTGCCTTCACTTTCCCGCCCGCTGAGGAAGGACGAGCTGACGTTGTTGAGCTCCCAGATCGGCCATCCACGCGATCTGGACGCTGGAAGGCCTCGGTGCCGCGCGCGGCGTTCTATCAGCCGCGCTCAAGTCGCCGCATCCACCCGTCCGCCGTCATGCGATGCTCGCGCTTGGCGCGAACGATCCAACAGTGGTAGCCGCCTTACCGGAGCTTCTTGAAAAGGCCGATAGCCCGCGTGGGCGGCTTTACGTCCTCACCACCGCCGCCCTTGCGCCGGAGGACGCGGCCGTTTCCGCGGCGATGTGGAAATTTGTTTCCAGCGAACAGCGGATGGACGGCACCTTGCAAGAAGCGTCCAGGCTCGCCATGCGCCGCCAAGGCCTCACGCTGCTCGGCGTCGATCTCGACAAGTTCGGCGAAGGACCACCGACGACCTGGCAGGACAAGGAGATTCTCGCCGTCGTCTCCCGCATCGCCGCCAGCGGGGATCGCGCGGCGCTGGTGAAATTCGCGACCACCGCGCCGGCCGGATTGCGCGGCAACATCGAACGGATCCTCGCCGCACCACCGGAAATCGACCGGACAGCGGTGGACGTGCCTAACCGCTTCATCGGCGGGCGCGATCTCTACATGAAGGCGTGCATCGAGTGCCACCAGGCGGATGGTCGCGGCGTGCCGCAAACTTTCCCGCCTCTCGCAGGTTCCGAGTGGATCAAGGGAGACCGCGACACCCTGCTCCGCATCATCCTTGGCGGACTCTCCGGCCCCATCGAAGTGAATACACAAAAATTCAACTCGGTCATGCCCGGACACAGCCACGTCAACGATGCGGATATCGCCTCGATCGCCAGCTTCGTCCGGTTCGCGTTCGGAGATATCAAGGAGAAGCCCATCACGACCGAGGATGTCAAAGCGCTGCGGCCCGATGTGGAGAAGCGAAAATTCGTCCCATGGACCGCCGGGGAATTGCGTGCCCTTGGTAAATGATCGAGGATCGACTCTCCTTCAAACAGTTCTTGGGTTCACGCTGAAACAATGGATGTTTCCCGGCAGAGCGGAACAACCCATGGCAGCGGCCCTCATCTCCGAAATCAAAACCGGCCTCTGGTTGACAGCGTTGGCCGCATGCCAGGCATCCGGGCAATCGGTCGAGCTTCTCCCTCCCATCACCGTGCTCGCGGAGCGTCAGTTGGGCGAGCAACCGTCCACCACGCTGGCGGAGTGGACCCGCGACGATTTGCGAAAAGCCGCCCCGCGGACCATCGACGAGATGCTGGCGAAGGAGCCGGCGTTCTCACTCTATCGGCGGCAGTCGTCGGTTTTCGGCAATCCGACCTCGGCGGGCGTGAGCCTCCGCAACACCGGAGCGACCGCCGCCTCGCGGACCTTGGTTCTGTTGGACGGCATCCCGCAGAACGACCCGTTCGGCGGCTGGGTTTACTGGGCGCGCTACGATGCGGCGGCGCTCGACTCGATCCGCATCGTGCCTGCGGCGAGGGCGGCGGTCTGGGGAAACCAGAGCCCGGCGGGAGTGATCCAGATGAACGGCCGCGCACCGTTTGAAAACCGCCACTCGCTTAAAGTCGGCGGCGGCAGCCAGGGCGCTATCAGCGGCTCGACTTCCCATCAGATGACCAACGCGGACAAGACGCGGGCGGTTTCATTCTTCGCCTTCGGCCTGCACACCGACGGCTTTTTCGCGGTGGACTCCTCGCAGCGCGGCCCGATCGACCGCAAGCTGGACACCGAGCTCGCCGGAGCGGATCTGAAATTCGCCTGGCTCGCCGCGCCTGGCCTCACCATCGAGCCGATGGTCTCGTGGTATCAGGAAAACCGCGGTAACGGCACGCCTCTCACAGGAAATTCCACCGAGGCGCTGGACCTCGCGCTGCGCGTCACTTCGGATGACGGAGGTTTTTCCTGGCAAGCGATCGGCTGGCACCAGCGGCGGGAGTTCGAGTCGGTTTTCAGTTCGGTGAACGCGGACCGGACGGCGGAAACGCTCGCGCTGGACCAGTTCGACGTGCCCGGCCGCGGGACCGGCGCGGCGTTCACGACGCTGTGGGACGGCGGCGGAAAATGGACGGTCAGCTCCGGCGCGGATGCCAAGGTGGCATCCGGGGAAACGAACG
The DNA here is from genome assembly GCA_947462535.1 of Akkermansiaceae bacterium. Classification (GTDB taxonomy): domain Bacteria; phylum Verrucomicrobiota; class Verrucomicrobiia; order Verrucomicrobiales; family Akkermansiaceae; genus Luteolibacter. The sequence goes on from CANHPN010000016.1 coordinate 18,144, forward strand.
AAGACGTGGGCACCTTCCGCAGGCGCGAGGCGGGCGGAGATCAGGCGCTGGCAGGAATCTTCAGCGCCGCGTCCTATCAGGCGGACGCGCTCACCCGCATCGATGCGAGTGTCCGGCTCGACGGCTGGCAGCTGACAAACGGTTGCCGGAACGAGACGTCGCTCGCAACCGGGATGCCGCTGCGCGCGGATGATCAAGACGACCGGGACGGCATCGAGCCATCGGCGGCGGTCGAGCTGACTCACCAGTTTCGGGACGATTTGTCAGGAAATATTTCCGCAGGCACGGCTTTCCGGCTGCCGACCTTGAACGAGCTGCACCGCCCGTTTCGCGTCCGCGGCGACATCGTCGAAGCGAATCCGGATCTGGAGGCCGAGCGGTTTTTCAGCATCGAGGCGGGGCTGGATTGGAAGCCGGCAGAGAGCCTTAAAATGAGCGCCACGGTTTTGTATCATTGGATTTCGGACGCCATCGCCAACGTGCCGGTGACCGATCCGGCGCAAATCGCGGAAATTTTCGGAACCATCCCGGCGGGCGGTAGCGGCTCGCAGCGGCAGAATGTCGAGCAGGCGCAGGTGACCGGGATCGAAGGCAAAATCGAATGGCTGCCGGCGGACGCGGTGACGCTGGGCCTTGCCGGGCTGTGGTCGGACACCGGGTTCAGCAAGTCGCCGGATCAGCCGCTGCTAGACGGCAAGCCGTTTCCGCAAGCGCCCGACCTGCGGCTGATCGCCAACGCGGAGTGGCGGGCGACCGAGCGAATTTCCCTTTTCGTCGGCGGCGAATACGGCACCTCGCAATTCGACGACGCGCTGGCCAGCCGCGTGATATCGGACTTCACCAGCGTCCGGATCGGCGCGAGGTGGCAGGTGGCGGGCGCGATCTATCATATCCGGATCGAGAACCTGCTCGACGAGGACATCGAGACCGGCCTGAGCAGCGACGGGATCCGCACCTTGGCCGCGCCGCGCTCGCTGTGGGTCGGTGCGGAGTGGGAATTTTGACACCCGTCCGACAGAAACCGCTCACGCATTGCGTTTCAGCTCAGATTCGTAAACCTTCGGCCATGCGCCCGCTCCTATTCATGCTCTTTTGCCTTTGTGGCATCGCCTCCGCCCAGAAAATCAAGGTGGAGGAACTCTACGCCAAAAACTGCTCGGGCTGCCACGGCGCGAAATTCGAGGGCGGCCAGGGCGGCGTGCTCGTCGATGGCGTGTGGAAACACGGGAGCACGGATGCCGAAATTTTCAAATCCATCGCCAAGGGCAATCTCCAACTCGGCATGACTCCGTGGGAGGAGGTTCTAACCGGCGACCAGATCCGCTCGTTGGTGATTCTCCTCCGCGAGAAGGAGAAACAGACTCTCGTGAAAGGCATGGATTTCCCGAAACCATCACCTGACAAAGTCACCCAGACCGAGCTGCACGACTACCGCATCGAGACCCTCGTGGAAGGCGGTCTCAAAAATCCCTGGGCGATCGCCTTCCTTCCCGACGGCCGCAAGCTCGTCACGGAGAAATCCGGCCAGCTGCGATTCATCACCGGCGGCGGGAAACTGGATCCCGAGATCATCGCTGGAACCCCGCCGGTCATCGAGCACGGCCAGGGCGGGCTGATGGAGGTGGCGGTGCATCCGGACTACGCGGAAAACGGCTGGGTCTATCTCGGCTTTTCCGACGGCACCCGCGAGAAACGCGAGGGAGCCAAAGATGAGGTCGGCTGCATCACTGCCGTCGTCCGTGGCCGGATCAAGGGCCACCAATGGGTCGATCAGGAATGGATTTACCGTCCTGATCCCAAATTCCGTTCGGGTGCGGGCGTCCACTTCGGCACCCGTTTCGTCTTTGACAAGGGCTACATCTATTTCGTCATCGGCGAGCGCGGTGGCATGATGGAAGTCCAGGACCTCACCCGGCCTAACGGCAAGATCCACCGCCTGCATGACGACGGCCGCGTGCCCGCGGACAACCCGTTTGTGAAAACCAAGGACGCGATTCCAAGCATCTGGTCCTACGGCCACCGCAATCCGCAAGGCCTCGCGATGGACTCCCGCGACGGATCGATCTATAGCACCGAGCACGGTCCGCGCGGCGGCGACGAGTTGAACCTGATCAAGCCCGGTGCCAACTATGGCTGGCCCGTCATCACCTACGGCATGAACTACGACGGCACGCCGATGGTCTCCATCACCGAGAAGGAAGGCATGGAGAAGCCGGTCACCTACTGGGTTCCCTCCATCGCGGTCTGCGGCTTGGATTTCTATACCGGCGACAAGTTCCCGAAATGGAAAAACGACCTGCTAGTCGGCGCGCTTGCCCAACAGGAAGTCCGCCGCCTCCGCATCGTGGACAACAAGGTCGTCTCCCAGGAAATCATTCTGAAAAACATCGGCCGAGTGCGCGACGTCGCCATGGGTCCGGATGGATTGATCTACGCCATTCTCAACGCACCCGACCGCCTCGTGCGGATGGTGCCAACAGCAAACCGGTAAAATCTTCGTCAAGTCGAGTGGCCTGCTTGACCTGCCGCCGCCACGTAGAAGTCGGCTCGACACGAGTGGCCCGCATGACGTCGCGGTCGAGCATCCTGCGGAGGACGCGCCCGTGCTGCGGGTCTGGTCGGGCGGAAAACTCGTGCGCGGGCCGGAGAACCTGCCCGCGCTGGCCGCAACGGTCGGCAAGGATTTCCCCGATGCGGATCTCGACTTCGGCGCGGATTTCACGGCGCTGGCATCGTTCGAATCCGCCGGCGACGGCACGTTGATCTCGATGTGCGCGCTGGCCGGCAAATGGTCGCCGGAGGCAAAGGCGTTGTTCCTCCGCGGCGGCAGGCTGGTTTACGACATCGGTTTCCTCGGCGCGATGAGCGGCGGCCCTAACGTTAATGACGGCAAGATCCACACGGTGGCGCTCCGCGTGCGTGCGGGTGCCGCGCGGTTGTGGCTGGATGGCGAGTTGATCGCGGAGAAGGCCGCCTTCATGAAGCCTGGGGGAAAGCGCGCATCTAACAGCAACTGTCTCCGGTAGCGTCTTCGTCACCGACCAGGAAGGCGACTGGACGCCGAAGAACCGGATCAACCGGGTGAAACCCGGCGGTTTTTACGGCAACAAGGACGGCTACTCCGACGTCACCGATTCCTCGGACTCCGCGATGGAACAGCTGATGGTGTGGATCACTAACAAGAATTGCTTCCAAGTATTGGATGAAAGCGGTGGCGGGACGGGGCCGCTGGTTGTTTGGCAGAAGCTTGGCATGTTGCGGGTGGTTTTTAGGGGGGGGCGAGGCGGGTGGCGGGAATACGGGCGCTTCCTCTTCACCGTGGCGGTGGCCGGACTCGGGGTCGGCGAACTGGAGCACGAGGTCACCGAGGAGGGCGACGCTGCCTGTCTCGACTTCCTTGAGAAAAATGAAAGGAACCTTGCTGCTAATGCGTAAGCAATCAAGATCGGCATCTCTCACATGCCACCCCTTATAATGAGCGCTTCTCCCATATGAAAGTCATCCACTATCCCCGTTTCGCTTTCACCGCCATCTCCATGGCTGCCCTGTCAACGTTTGCGCTGTCAGTCCAAGCGGCCCCGCAGGATCTCACTGCGCCGGGCGTGATCGCCACGATCAACCGCGATCTAACCTACAATCTGGGCGCGACCGGCCTGCGTGGCTGGATCCATACCAAGGCAGCGGACAATCTCGATGCCGCGCAGGGCCGCACCACTTTGGCCAGTCGTCAGATTCTGGTCACCCACGTCGGCATCGGCTCACCGGCCGATGGCGTTGTGAAAGTGGATGACGTGATTCTCGGAGTGGATGGTAAGCCTTTCAACGATGATGCGCGTAAGAGCTTCGCATGGGCCATTCAAGCAGCGGAGACCGAAGCCAAAGGTGGAGTGCTGAAGCTAACAGTTTCACGCGATGGCCAAAACCAGGAGCTTTCCATCAAACTTGCGGCGCTGGGAACCTACAGCGCTACCGCCCCGTGGGACTGCCCCAAATCCAAGCGCATCCTTGAAGCGGCCTGCAAGGTTCTTGAAAAAGAAGAACTCAAAGCGGATTGGGCCGGCCCGATCCAAGGGCTCGCCCTGCTTGCCACGGGAAATCCCGAATACCTGCCGAAAGTCCAGCAGTTCGCCCGGAGTCTCGCCGCCATCGAAGTGGACCCGGACCAAAAGCCCGCAGGACCCATTTGGGGCAACACCTGGTATACAGGTAACCGCAATTTGTTTCTCTGCGAGTATTTCCTCGTGACCCGCGACCAGGAAGTGCTTCCCGCGATCACTAAAACGACTCTCATGCTGGCCCGCGGCCAAAGCATGTATGGCACCTTCGGCCATGGCTTCGCCGCACTCACCAAGGATGGGAAATTCAACGGTTCGGTGCCGCCCTACGGGCCTGTGAATAGTGCCGGACTGCCTGCGAACCTGTCCATCGTGTTAGGCAAAAAGTGCGGGGTTAAAAGCCCTGAAGTGGATCAAGCAATTACCCGGGCCGCCGGGTTCTTTGGCTATTATGCGGACAAGGGCGCGATTCCCTACGGCGAACACGCGCCGTGGCCGTATCATGAAAACAACGGCAAAAACGCGCTCTGCGCCTTGATGTTTGGCGCGATGGGCGACAAGCCGAAGGAGACGGAGTTTTTCGCCCGCATGGCCACCGCGGGTTATGCCAACCGCGAACACGGTCACACCGGGCAGGGCTTCGGCTACCTGTGGAGCGCCCTCGGAGCCGCTGTCGGCGGGCCAGAGACGGCGGCCGCGTTTTTCCACAAGGCCTCATGGCACCTCGACCTCGTGCGCCGGTCGGACGGCGCGTTCACTTATGACGGCGGCGAGCAATTCGGCCCGGGAAAAACCGATGATAATACCTACTTTGGGAACAGCAGTTACAACGGATTGAGTCCCGCCGCCACTTATGTGCTCACCTATGCCCTTCCCTTGCGCAAACTGGTCATCACCGGCCGCGATGCGGATTCATCCGGTTGGCTTGACAAGGAACAGGCCGCCCGCGTCATCGCTTCCGGGCAATTCGATCTGGACCGGCGGCAAATGTCCCCGGCACAACTGGTCGCGGCATTCGACGACTGGTCGCCCATCGTCCGCAGCTGGGCGGCGGAGGAGCTGGCGAAACGGCCGGAAAGCAAGACGATGATTCCAGAGTTGATCAAACTCGCCGAAAGCAGCAATGCGCATCAGGTCCAAGGTGCCTGCGAGGCGCTGGGGCTCATCAACACTCCCGATGCTCTGCCAGTCTTAGTCAAACAACTCTCCCATTCGGATCGCTGCGTGCGTTTCAAAGCCGCACATGCCATCAGTAAAATGGGCGGCACCGCCAAGCCCGCCTTGGAAGGCATTCTCAAGGCACTGGTTTCCACAGCGGAGCCACTATCACCGATCCGCTGGGAGGATCCTATACAATCGGCTCATGGCCAGTTGGCCTCCGCCGTATTCTCTGGCCCTCTGAAGGATGAACTCAACAAGGTGGACGCCAAGTTGCGCTATGCCGCCATCCGCTCCGTAGTCACCAATCCGGATGGCATGGCCCGTGCCACGCTCGAACATTGCTTCCAGAACCAACTCAGCGAGGAGGATGTCATTGCGCTCGCCCCGGACATTCTCGCCGCCGTGGAAAGCCCCAGCCCGGCAGACACCATGTTCAACAATGTGATTCGCATGGCGGGCTTGAAGGCGCTCACCAAGTATCATTTCCAGGAAGGGATCGCTGCTGCCGTCGGTCTGGCGAAAACCCAGGGCGGGCACGGTAGCCAAACACGCACCGGCGAAATCATGAAGCTGATCACCGGCTACGGATACGCCGCCAAACCGCAGATCCCCGCACTCAGGAAAATCATCGAAAGCTTCAATCGCGAGACAGAACGCGCGGAGTTTCCTCCGTCGTTGAATCTGGTCCGGGTGGGCGCGGTCGAGGATGCGATCCGAGCCATCGAAACGGCGACCACGCAGCCGGAATTGCGCAGCATCAAGTAAAGCTCGACAGGAAAATGTAGATTCCTCATCCCGCGCTCCAGAGAGATCTCCGGCCTATTCAGTCCCGTCCGAATGCGTTCGCAACCAATGGATAAGGTAAAATAAGAATTATGATAAAAACAAAACCGTTTCTCGGTAAAGACGGCAGGTTGCGAAAGGGTCTTATGCCCGACGCAAGGTCACTTACCAGTCTAACTCCCAGTTTGCATTGCATCTTTCAGGTTCAGCCCTTTGGATTGCATGAATCCGCGATCACCCGACTAATCCCCTTCGTCCCATGAATTCACGATGGATCCACCATTTGTCAGGCGCTCTCATGATTTCCACACTGCAAGGCGCGGAAAACTTCTGGGATGAGATACCGCTGTCTCCGAGCACCACGCGGCCATCCGTGGTGCTGGATGATTACTGGAACAGCGAGTTTCAAAGGATCAACCGCGAGGTAGCTGCCGCACAAAACACCCGGCTCGTCTTCTTCGGCGATTCGATCACTTGGTCATGGTCGCTCGGACCCGCCACCGGTCGGGAGATTTGGGAGAATCAATTCAAAGATCATCATCCCATCAATATGGGAAACTCCGGCGACATTACTCCGGTCATGCTTCACCGCGTGACCCGTGGCAATCTTGATTTCCCCGCTGGCAGGCATCCCAAAGTCGCGGTGATACTGTGTGGCATCAACAACTTTGGCGTGAATCATAGCGCCGGTGGCAGGGAAAAGTGGGACTTGGGTCCCGACTGTCCGCTGGAGGAAATCGCCCAAGGGCAAAGGGCGATTGCCCAAGTGTTTCGCCGCAAGCTGCCGCAAACCCGAGTGATCATGATGGCATTGCTACCCGTCGAGGATCGCGCAAAGTGGCAAAAATGCCAACGCGTCAACGCGATCAACGCCAGCCTCGCACTTGATGGCAACGAGGTGGCCTTCGTCAACTTGCAGGACAGCTTCCTCCAGCCCGACGGCACCATCAACAAGGTCTTGTTTACAGACGGCATTCATCTCACCAAAGAGGGCTATCAGGCATGGGAAAAAGGCATTTCCCCCGTCATCGGAGAATTCATGAAAGCGCCTCCGCTCGCGCCGGTGAAAATCATGCTGATCGGCGGCTCCGCTACTGAAGGTATCGACTCAAGCACTTCTTACAGGAGATATCTGGATGGAATGATACGACGTAGCGGACATCTGAGCGACTTCGTCGGCAGTCGGTGCAAACACAAGGACGGCACGGCTGAGCCGGACAGTTACCAATTCGACCCCGATCACGAGGGGCACTGGGGCAAGGACTCGGCCTGGCTCGCTGACAACATGCCCCGCCTGTTGGAAAGCAACGTGCCCGATGTGGGGGTGATACATCTCGGAGCCGAGGATATCCTTGCGAGCAAGACGGAAGCCGAACCTCTGACCGATGGCATCATCAAGAACATCGGCCGGGTAATCACAGCGCTGCGTTTGAAAAACGCAAAGGTGAAAATCGTGATCGCGGAAAACCTTCCTGTCAGAGGCCGCGAGGAAACGTGCGTCCTGCTCAATCAGAAAATCTCCCGGCTCGCCCGCTCATCCGCGTCCACCCTGTCACCGGTGGTGTTTGCTGAAGCAAATCAGCGTTTTGAACTAAATCATGACATGGTCAAAGACGACGCGTTGCCCAGCGCGGCCGGAGCCAGGAAAATTGCCGGTAATCTATCAAAGGCAATCAACACTTTGCTCGGAGCTTCCTCAAATCAAACAACTCCAAGTGTCGGCGACTGAGCAAAAGTGGATTTAATTGTCTGAGCAAAAATGGACAGGTATTCATGATCTTCAGGGCGGCTTAAAGTCGGTATTCGGCGAGGATGTCGGGCCACTCCGGTTCTAGGGGCGTAGGCTGGCGGGCAATGACTCGGAAGCTTCCCGGTTGTTGGAGAATGGTCACCTGCTTGGTTTCGCCGGGTGTGATCTTCCAGCGGCGGCCCAGGAAGCTGATCTCTCCGGCTTTCTGGACAACCCGGGTGTGGTGGGTCGCCAGATGCAGATCGAGGAGCTCTAAGGCGGTGCCGGGCGCCAAGCAACTGCTTTCGGTGAACTCATTCCCTATGTCAGGCTGCAATATGATCACAACGGTGACTCCACTCTCAAGAAAATCTTCGACGACCGGGTTTGCCGCTAGGTGCGTGGCGACACCTTTGTCATCCGTACCTATGGAGAGGCGCAGGACGCCGGCGGAAAGATCACCGCCCGCGCCTACGCCGAGACCGTGGTGCAATGCGTCCCGGAATATGTTGACCCGGCGGACCGACCGTCGCTTAATGCTGCGGCCGACCCTGCGGCGAAGGCGGCGAACAAGACATCCGGACGCCGCGTGAACGTTGTCTCGTTCCGCTGGCTTTAGGCTAACGAAATCTGATTCACATGAGCTGTAAGTTATCTCTCACCATTCTGGCCGTTTTCGGCTTGTCACAAGCGGTCCATGCCCAAGCAACGGAAAAACCAATCCCCGTGCGGATTCGCGCGGTGCTGCACGATCCGGTCAATCCCACTGCCAATCTATTTTACACTGCGGAGACAGAAGCCGTGGTCCAATTGAATTTCAGACCCCAGGACCTGACGGAAACCTTGTTCATGCTGCCGGTCAATGGCTCGCTGATGCTTTACGACAAGGCCACCATCGATCCCGAGAACCCAGCGGCGAGTTTGGCGGCCAGCGCCAAGCTGGCACCAGACCTCAAGCAGGTGATTGTCATCGTGCTGCCGGCTCCAGCCGGCGAGAGACCCGCCTACCGGATGTTGGTCATCGATGACTCGGAGAAAGCCTTTCCCAACGGAGAATCGCGTGTGATCTCCCTGATCAACGGGGAGTCCGCCATCCAAGCCGGTGAGCACAAACTGCCCGTTCATCCTGGGAAAATTGCCGCCGTGCCGCCCGTCAAGAAGGTCGATGAGTTCAACATGGCCCAGACGAATTTCTATTACCAGCAGGGCGGGTCGTGGGTGGCATTCGCCGAGCGCCAATTGCAGTTTCTCGATGCCTGCCGACGGCTTTTCATCATCCATGCCACGCCGGGAGCCCTTCAGCCGACGGTCACCACCATTGTGGATACCAATCTGAGGGTGAAACCGCGTTGATGATCAACCGGAGAAGGACTTCAAAACCCTACCCCGTGAAACGCTGCTCAAGAACGTCTATCAACGGCAGTACATGATCCCCACCCAGGCGGGCAAGAGGCTGCGAGCGGTCGGTGCCTTCGATGGCCTCGAGAAACTCCTGCGAGACTCCGACCCGCGCGTGCGGCGCTCTGCGCTGGACGGTCTGATCGATTACAACTACTGGTTCGGCATCGGGAAGAACCCGATCCCCACGGACAAGCGAAGGGATCCGCTCCATGGCTACGGACTTGCTCGGAAGGTGTAGACGACCGTGCTGTGCCAGCGTAAGCATGATTGGTTCATGAGAAGTTTCTTGGAGGGGTCTCGCTCCGGAAGTGCCCGCCCTGAAACCCGATGAAAGACGGTTTGAGAAATCAATTGCTACTCTTCAAATGAATCATGGGAAGTATGGTTAAGGCACTGCGATTTCAGCCCTCATGAACTGGTGTGGTTGGTTCCGCAGCGGCGAGGCGCTTCTGAAGAGTAGGTGGGTTGGCTCATCCTCGGCCACCACGCAGGCCGGTTCGCCTTGCGACCATGATGAAAGGTTCTCCGACACGGCGCCAACGATCTGGACGCTCCTACGGGCGTCACGGGGCACCCGGTATTCCAGAAAAGAGTCCTGTCCCTGCACGGTAATTCGCCCCTCGGAACGCGCGACCGACGATGATATAAGGGGGTTGGTCCCGAAGGCATACTCCCACAAGTTCGTCTGTCCGTCGCCGTCGGCATCGGTGTTCCATTGGCTGGACGGCGCGATGAGGTTTGGATCGGCGGCACCAAAAGTCCTGAAACGCCAGGAATCCGGCGTGAGCAGATCCACCGGATTCACCGCGCCCGTATCGCCGAGCGAATTGTAAGCGGAGACTTGCAGAACGATGTCCTCCACACCCGCGTCCACCGGGACGGTGCTGGTGGTAACGCCGAATGACTTTTCATCGATAATCTGGAACGGGCCTCCGTTGACGGATTTTTGAATGATGTATCCAAGCTCGTTGTTGGCGGCACCGGCCCAGTTGAGTTTGACCTGGTTGACTCCTTGGAACTGCACTTGCAGTGAATGCGGCGGTTGAGGCGCGGCGGCCGGGGCGGGTGAGAACTCCTTGGAGCTGTCGCCGAACTGTCGGAACGGGCGGCCGGGAATGCCGCCGATGTAGTTGGCGAGGCGTTTCTTGAGGTGGTAGGTCGTGGCGGGCTCTTGACCAAAGATATTGGTGTTCTCGTTCGGATCGGTGCTCAGGTTGTAGAGCTGGTCGTCGTCGAAGTAGGTCGGGTTGGTTGACGCGACACCCTCTCCAAGGCCACTGTTGTTGAGGTAATAAGGTCGCGGGATCGTTCCGCTGGTCGGCTGCGAATTGAGATCGGTTCGCGTCCAAAGATAACCATTCGCGATCTTGGTGTAGACATCGGGGTCGTAGCGAACGGCGATATATTTGCGGGTCTTGGTGCGGACGGCACGGGCGTAGCCGATCTCGCCGAACACGTCGCTACGCACCGCCGCGCTGCTGCCGTTGAAGACCGGCACCAAGCTGACGCCATCCACCGGACGGGTCGGCAGGTTGGAAGCTCCGGCGAGCGCGAGCAGCGTCGATCCGATGTCCACATGGCTGACCAATTCGTTGTAGGCACGGCCGGGATTGGTGATGCCATTCGGCCAGTTCATCACGAGCGGCACCTTCAGGCCCAGGTCGTAGAGCGAGGTTTTGCCCCAGACAAGTGGGCCGGAAAGTGTCTTCTCGCCGTGGTCGGAGGTGAAGATGATCAGCGTGTCGTTGCGAATGCCGTATGCGGTGAGCCTGTCGAGGATGGCCTTGACCGAGTGGTCGAGCCAGGTCTCGCGGGCGGAGATCAGGTCCTTGCCGGCGGCTTCCACCTGAGTGATGATCGACGAGCGCGTGGGCATGAACGAGTAGTCCTCGTTGGGCAGGTAGCCGGCGCTGGTGTAGGCCTTGTTGGCACGCAGCGTGAAGTCGAGGTTGTTGTTGACCGGCCCGTGATTGATGGTGGGTGCCATGTAGAGGAAGAAACGCTCGTTGCGGTTTTCCTCGATGAAATTCAGGGCGCGGCTGGTGATCCACTCCTGATTGTGGACGTTCAGCTTATCATTCCAGAGTTCCTTGAGGTTGGCGTGGTAGAAGCCGTCGACATAATCGAAGCCCAGCGCGCGCATGTTCTGGCAGACGACGCGGTGGTTGTGCTGCATGGCCGCGTTGACTGCGGCATCGGTGGCTGGATCGGCTGTCTTGCTGTAGGTGATGAGTCCCTTTGATGTCCAATTGGCGGTTGCTCCCAACTCGTCATCGAGCACGTGGGATTTTCCGACAAAGCCGGTGCGGTAGCCGGCCTGCTGCAGCCAGGCACCGATGTTCTGGCCGTCATGCTCCAACTCGGTGTCCGACACGCCGAAGCGGCCGAGGGTGTTGAGTGGGTACTTCGCGATGAAGTTCTCGCTGGTGTTGCGCGAGGGCCAGCGGCTGGTGAGCAGCGAATAGCGCGAAGAGCCGCAGACAGCAGAGGAGCAGAATCCCAAGTTGAATTTCAGACCATTGGCGACCAACGCATCCAGCGTCGGCGTGATGCAATTCCTGCCATCAAAGCCGAAGTGCTGGTCTGCTGCCATATCGTCCGTGTTGATGATGATGATGTTAGGCCCGCTGGCGGCGGTCTGGGCCTTCACCTCGTAGTAGATGGAGGTGGTGGTGGCTACCAATTCGAGCCGGCGATTAGAAGGCAGGTCGAAATTGCGGGTGCGAATGGCGTTCGTACTGCCGGAGAAAGAGCCGAAGTTTGCCAGCACGAAACGGTCGCCGATGTTGTAGGAACCGGTGAAATTGGTGCCATCGACAATCCACTGCGAGCCGAGATCGAGGACCAGTTTGGCCGCGCCGAGTTCGAGCGGCTCGCTGCCGCCCGAGTCAGGCTTGGTTTCCACGGTGGCGGCGGAGCCGACCGCGAACTCGTCGGCGGCGGATGAGCCGTTGTAGCCGAATGACACGCCCGAGCCACTGATCACGAGGCGGACGGTTTTGGTATTGTCGCGGCCGATGGTCATGGCGCGCATCGACAACGCGCCGCTGCCGGTCACGGTGAGCGAGCCGTTGGTGATGCGAAGTTCGTCAGGACTGACGGATGCCGCGCTGTTGAGAATGACATTGTGGCCATCGATGATTGCATCGGCGGGAGATGCAGGCACGTCATCGGGGTTCCAGTTGGTGGCGTTGGTCCACAGGTTGTTACCCGCGCCGTTGTCAAATCCTTCGGGTGCGGAAGGTGCGGTGACCGCGAAAGTGAAGCCGGCAATGCCCGCGCCGGTCGTCGCTCCCACCCCGGGAATTTCCTTGAATGTTAGGGACTGGCCATTGGCAAGTGGTAGGTCGGAGAGCCCAAGTGTCCCGTTGGCTGCTGTCATGTTGGCGAAGTCGCTGTTAGTCGTTCCGCTCGAAACACGGATGTCCCCGCCAACACCCTCGACGTAGGACCAACTCTTGAAAACCAAATCCAAGCCGGGCGGCGCATCGAGGGTCCAGGTGAGGGTCTCCGGGGTGGAGGTGGCGTCTCCTGTGCCGTAGTTCAAGCCATCGACCCGGTTCGAGTTCTCACCCTGGATGCCGATGCCTCCTCCCCCCAGTTCGGTGATGGTGAGACTTGTTCCGCCGGATTGACTACCGACCAGGGTGAAGGATTGCCCGAAAAGCGTGGGATTCGCGACCGAGCCGACGTTGGACTTGTCCCACTCCGCGACCATGGTGGCGAACCCGCCGTTGGTGCTGGTGGTGGACGCGTCGAGAGAAATCACTCCGGTGCCATTGATCGAGAAGCCCAGCGTGATGGTCGCGGTGCTGGCACTGGCTGTGATCCACGACGTGAAGCCGGTCCCGCTGTTGGCGAAGCTCACGACCGCATCGTTGGCGGTCACCGGGGCGCTGAGGATGTCGAAGGTGAACCCACCGAGGCCCGCTCCGTTGCTGGAATCCGGGGTTTCGCCAAAGGACAGAGAGTCGCCGTTGCCCAGGCTGAGCACATTGGTCACGAGGCCGAATGCGGTGCTGCCCGACGCCGCCAAGTTGGCAAAATCCTGAAGGTTCGTGCCATTGGAAAAACGCATGTCCGCTCCGGATCCGCTCACCCATGACCAGGATTTGAACTGCAGAATCATCCCTGCCGGCGCGGTCAGTTCGAATTTCAGCGTCTCTGGGGCACTCGTAGTGGCCGTCCGACCGTCCACGCGGTTCGAATCCTGTCCCTGCACGCCGAGGCCGCCGCCATTGAGAGTGGTGATGCTCAGGTTCGGGCTCGACGACCTCACCGGCACGATTTTGAGGCTGAACGAGGTGTTGAAGAAACCGCTGTTGGTCGTGGAGCCCGCCGTGCCGCTTAGCCGGTCGAACTGGTTGACCAGATTGATGAAGGTGGCGTTGGCGTTGGTGGTGGAGGCATTTAGTGAAACCGCCCCCGCTCCGTCGATGGTATAGGCGAGGGTGATGGTATCGTTGATCGCTGCCGTGAGAAAAGTCCCGGTGGTCACAGGGCCGGTGTTGGCAAAGCTCGTGCTGACATCCGCCTTAGCCGTCAGAGCGGGCAATGCGCAGATGAAAAGAAGGGATTTGATGTTCATGAAGTGGATTGGGGGAAAATGAAATGGGTTTGATGGGGCAATCACTTCTTTCGTATAGGGTAAATTTCACGGAGATTTCTCATAGTCCTCAAAGCGAGGACATCGATCGTATCTCTGGCCGGGGTTTCAAGCCGTTCAGTATCGCTCAATCCAGAAGGATTTCCGGCCCGTCAGGTCGAACGAATGCTTCCCAGGTCGTTGGAAATGTCATCATTTTGAGGACTATCCGATTTCTGAAAAGCGGCGAACAATTCAACTTAGCAATAGCGGTTGAATACAACCGATTGGGGGCCTCCGAAGCCCTGTATTTGGTTACCTGTTTCGGCGGTAAAAGCACAACGTACTCGATGAAAACCACCCCTTTCACCCTTCTTGTGAGTCTTCTCTTGGCGGCATCGCTGAGTGCGGAGGCAAAGGTTGATCCCTTGACTCCGTATGCCGGGTCCAGCGTGAAAGGTATAGATACCACGACCCTCAAGGGCAAGGTTATTGCGGGTTATCAGGGATGGTTCAATTGCCCGGACGATGGTGCCGGCCTCGGCTGGACCCACTGGGCGCGCAATGGGTCGAAGCCCTTCGCTCCGGGAAATGTTACCGTCGATCTGTGGCCGGACATGTCCGAGGCCACCACCGAAGAGCGCTTCCCGACCGGCTTCAAACACGCGAACGGAGAGGCTGCGGTCGTTTTCAGTTCTTACAACCGCACTACGGTATCGCGACATTTCAAGTGGATGCGCGACTATGGGATCGATGGTGTCTTCGTGCAACGTTTCGCCAACGGTCTGAAAGGTGAATCCGCCCGACATCACAAGGACATGGTGCTCTCTAATTGCCGGGAAGGTGCCAATCTCGCGGGTCGGGCCTACGCAGTCATGTATGACCTGAGCGGACTTCGCGCAGGTCGGACGAGCGTCGTCTCGGACGACTGGAAGATGCTCCGGAACCGGATGGAGATGGGCCGGGACCCCGCCTACCTACACCACGAGGGCAAGCCCCTCGTCGCGATCTGGGGGATCGGTTTCAACGACGGTCGCGAATACACGCTCCGGGAATGTCGCGCTTTGGTTGAGTTTTTCAAAGCCGATGGCTGCTCGGTCATGCTCGGCGTGCCCACGGGGTGGCGCGATCAATACCGGGATGCCATCACCGACCCGGCGTTTCATGACTTGCTGAAACTTGCCGATGTCATCAGCCCCTGGACTCCCGGTCGCTACACCACCCCCGCCGATGCCAGCGCCCACGCCGACAAGTATTACACGGCGGACATCGCGTGGTGCCGCGAGCGGGCCATCGATGTTCTGCCAGTGGTCTTTCCGGGATTCAGTTGGCACAACATGAGGCCGGAGGCTCCACTCGATTGGACGCCAAGGCTGAAGGGCGAATTCCTGTGGTCCCAGTTCGCCGGTGCCAAGAAAGCAGGCGCCTCCATGATCTATGTGGCCATGTTTGATGAGGTTGACGAAGGAACCGCCATCTTCAAATGCACCAACAGTCCCCCGGTCGGCACCAACCGGTTCCTTACCTACGAGGGACTTCCCAGCGACCACTACCTCTGGCTGACGGGGGAGGGCGGCCGCTTGCTCCGAGGCGAGCGCGTCATGCAGAAATCGGTCCCCGAGCGCCTGCAATCTGCTAAAAACGACTGACAGACATCATCAGAAACGGACCCTCATTTTCAAACCGGTCGCGGAGAGCGATCACAGCCCGGTCCCCCCAAAATCCAACCACGATCCAATGTATCTCTCATCCCGCCGTAGCTTCATCAAATCCACCGCCGCCCTGGCCGGCACCGCACTTGCGCCCAACCTCCTCCTCAGCCAGGACAAAGCCCTCAAGCAACTCAACGTCGCCGCCGTCGGCTGCGGCGGAAAGGGCGCAAGCGACATCTCCGAGATTTCCAGCGGCAACCGCATCGCCTTCCTTTGCGACATCGACAAGGGGCGGGCCGGAAAGATGATCCAGAGGTTCCCGGATGCGAAATATTTCTCCGACTACCGAGAAATGTTCGCCGCCGTCGCCGATCAGATCGACGTGGTCACCATCTCCACTCCGGACCACATGCACTTCCCCATCGCCGTCGAGGCGATCAAGTACGGCAAGCCCGTCATGGTACAGAAGCCGCTTTGCAACAATCTCTGGGAAGCTCGCGCGCTGGCCAACTACGCCAAAGAGAAAAACATACTCACCGTGATGGGCAACCAAGGGGCCACCATGCAGGGCACCCGCATCCTGCGCGAGTGGATCGAGGCCGGCATGATCGGCGAGGTCCAAGAAGTCTATTACTGGACCAACCGCCCGATCTGGCCGCAGGGTAAAGGCCTCCGGTTCCCACCGCAAACCCCGGTGCCCGCCGACCTCAACTGGGACGTCTGGCAAGGAACCGTCGCCACCGACCGCCCCTACAGCCCCGGTATCCATCCCTTCAAATGGCGCGGATTCTGGGACTACGGCTGCGGTGCCCTCGGCGACATTGGCTGCCACAGCATGAACTCCGCGTTCTGGGCGCTCGACCTCCAGGGCGACTTCGTGGTCGAGGCCAGCAAGGTTTCGGATTTCGATGAAACCACCGCTCCCAAGCGCTCCACCATCGTCTATCAATTCCCGGCCAAGGGCAAACGCGTGCCGGTCAAAGTGATCTGGCAGGACGGCGTGGGAAATCCGAACACCGACAAGGAATTCGTGCGTCCGCCCGGGTTGCCCGCCGATCTCGAGCTCAACGAAGGCTTCGGCCAGGTGTTTGTCGGCACCACCGGCGTCATTTTTATCAATGACGCCTACGGCGGGGGCGCTCCGATGCTCTTTCGGAACGGCACCCGCGAGAGCCCTGCCAGAGTCGAAAAAGTCTACGCGCGCGTCGTCGGCGGACCGACCCAGGAGCTCTGCCGCGCCGTCCGCGGCGAGGGACCCAAGCCCGTCTCCAATTTCGTCGATCATGCCGGCCCGCTCACTGAGATGGTCCTCGTCGGCAACCTGGCCGTCCGCCTCGGCAAGAAGATTGACTGGAACATGCAAGCGATGGAAGCCCGCGGCATGCCGGAGGTGAAAGCCGGGCTCAGGCGCGCGTATCGTGCCGGTTGGGAACCGAAACTCTCGTGAGGCGACCTGACGCTCACGACAGGTATTTGATGATCGCCTCCACCTTGCTGCGCACATGCAGTTTGAAGCAGATGCGTTTCACGTAGGTGCGGACGGTGGGCAGCGTGATGCCGAGTTCATCGGCCACCTCCTTGTGGATGTATCCGGCGGCCAGGAGCTTGAGGACCTCTGTTTCCCGCGGCGAGAGTGTTTCCCGTTCGTCCTCGATCTCGCGTTCCTCCCGGAAATACATCGCCATCTTACGGGCGATGGGCCCGGAAAACGGAGACTCGCCGGCGAAAACATCGCGAATCGCGTCAAGGATGTCATTTGAATTGCTGGATTTCAGGAGATAGCCGCTCGCCCCTTCCTTGAGTGCCCGGAAAATGTTGTCCTCTTCCTCGTAGGCGGTGAGCATCACCACTTCGACTTCCGGCAGTCGCTTCTTCAACTCGCGGATGCAGTCGATGCCGGATTTTCCCGGCAGATTGATGTCCATCAGGATGACATCCGGATAGAGCGAGGGAATCTTTTTCTCCGCCTCTTCGGCGGAAGACACGGCACCAAGAAAGGTGATGTCCTCCGCGACCTTGAGGATCTCGATGAGGTGCTGCTGGAGCAGGAGGTCGTCCTCCACGATCACGACGGACTTTTTCTTGGGGATCATTGGGTTCTGGGTTTGGGGGTCATGGCCAATGGCGCGGTGAACAGGATCCGCAGGCCGCCCTCGACGAGGTGTTCTAAACTGCAGGTGCCGCCAATGGATTTCATGCGGCGCTTGAGGTTTTCGAGCCCGAGGCCTGTGCGGCGTGATTCTTCGGTGATGCCGATGCCGTTGTCAGTGATGGTAATCAGGAGGACGTTCCTTTCCAGTTCGATCTTCATGTCGAGTTCGGTGGCTCGGGAATGCTTCAGCACGTTGTTCAAGGTCTCCTTGACTGCGAGGCTCACATTGTGCCGGAATTCATAACTGATGGGCTGGTTTTCCGTGATGAACATCGCGTCCACCCGGCAACGGATCTTCTTGAGTCGGCAGAGCTCGTTGATTAATCGATAGAGGAAATCGACCAGCGATTCGAGGTCGTCGTTGTTTGAGTTGAGCATCCAGACGGTTTCCGACAGCGCGCCGATTAGGTCGCGCGACATCGAGGAGATCTGCCTGAATGCCTTGCCGGCATCCTCATGGTGGATGGTGTTGTCCGCATGGGAGGCGACCAGCGAGATGTGGGAGACGCGAGTGCCAATGTCGTCATGCAGATCCAGCGCGATGCGCCGCCGCTCCTCGGAAATCATCCGCTCCTGCACGAGGTGAAGGTGGATTCTCCGGTGAATCAAATAACGTCCGATCAAGACCGAAATGAAGGATGCGACCAGTGTGGCGACGCCCCAAAACCAGAAGCTCCTCCAGAAGACTGTCGGCACCACAAGCGAGATGGCGGTAACGGATTTCAGGGATTCTCCAGTCAATGAGAGGTCTTCCACCACGAAGCGGTATTTGCCGGCGGGCAGCCGTTCATAGGTCGCCGCGAAGTCGCCGCCCAACCCCGTGCTGTAGACCTCCTTCCAGCGAATCTCCAGGGCCTCGCCAGCGGCTAAGTCTGGTGGAATCCGGATTCGCGCCGTCCAGTCGGCATGCGCGCCGATGTCGTTGTCAACGATCATGAGAAACGGATTGGAGTCGTTCTGAACTCCAAACTGTTCTCCGGTTGCCATCGACGGGTGGGTGCCGGACTTGTTCCATGCCGTTTTTTTTTCTCCCGGGATACGGCTATCCGACATGAGAACTTTGGAAGGCACCCCGGGTTTCGCCACCGTGGTGGCGTTCATACCCTTGATCGCGAAGATCCCGACCAGGGATGCGGGGCCCGCAGTGGTCATGTTGAGCGACATGGAGACCGCGCCAGGCGGCACCGTGACCATTTGCATCCGGGAGGTATAGACGGAGTCCTTGACCGACCCCCTCCAGCCGGCGCTGCGACCGCTTACAGGGAATGAATCTGTCCGGATCTGGTCCAGTTGCTGATTGAAAAACACCACCCGGACGAACATGGTGTCGGTCCGTTGGTTCCAGTCCTCGTCAAGACCTTCGAGTTTGTAGCGGACGAACAAGGACTTGGGTTTGACGAGGAGGCGCAAGGCGTCGGTTCCTGCGGGAACCGTGAGATCTGCCCCGCGACGGGCTGTCTTCTCCCTGCCCACGAAAACCTCGATGGACGTGGTGTCGGTAGCCGCAAGGACTTGATGCTGGCAGCAAAGCAGGGCGACAAGTGGAAGGGTGCGGTGGTAAGTGATCAAATAAGAATTTCAATATAACACGGTGATTTGATGATGCAAGCAAGACGTGGCGACGGTGATTTCCCCAAATGGGGAAACGCGCCGTTGGAATTGGCCGAAAATGCGGCGGTGCCAATCTCGCTGGAGACCGGACAGGACGACGCGGAGCGCAGGAAGTCGCTGGAATTGTGAAAGCCTGCGAAACGACGAGTTGCCCCATCGACCGGTGATCGTCACCACTACCTTTCAAATTCGAAGCGCCGTCTTCAAAAACGGCGCGGTGCGGGAGGTTTTGGACTTGGCGACTTTTTCCGGCGGGCCTTCGGCGATGATCCTCCCGCCGCCGTCGCCAGCTTCGGGGCCGAGGTCGAGGATCCAGTCGGCCTCGGCCGCGACGGCCATGTGGTGCTCGATGACGACGACAGTGTGGCCTTCATCGACGAGGCGGTGGAGCACGTCAATAAGGCGTTGGACGTCTTCGAGGTGGAGGCCGACGGTCGGCTCTTCGATCAGATAGAGGTTGCGCTGGGTGAGCGCGGCGTTGTTGAGGGTGGCCTTGGTGCCGCGGCCTTTGGTGAGCTCGGAAACGAGTTTGACGCGCTGCGCCTCGCCACCTGATAGAGTTGGCGATGGCTGGCCGAGCTGGAGGTAGCCGAGGCCGGTGTCGGCCATGAGTTTGAGGGGGTGGGAGATGCGCGGTTGGGATTTGAAGAAGGCGCAGGCTTCGTCGATGGTCATGGCGAGCACCTGGCCGATGTTTTTCTGGCGGAAGGTGACTTCTAACGTCGCCGGGTTATAGCGCTCGCCGTTGCAGGATTCGCAATGGACCCAGGTGCTGGGGAGGAAATCCATTTCCAGTTTCACGCGGCCGTTGCCTTTGCACTCGGGGCAGCGTCCGCCCTCGGTGTTGAAGGAGAAACGCGAGGCGTCGAAGCCGCGCATGCGGGCCTCGGGGATCTGGGCGAAGAGTGCGCGGATGTGGTCGAAGACTTTGACGTAGGTGGCCGGGCAGGAGCGGGAGGTCTTGCCGATGGGGGATTGATCGACTTCGTAACAGGCTTTGATGGATTTGAAGCCCTCGGCTTTGGTGAAAGGCATGGATTTTTTGGCTTCGCGGCGACCGGTGATCGCCGCTACGGCCACGCAGGAATGCATCAGCGAGGATTTCCCGGAACCTGAAATGCCGGTGAGCACGGTGAGGCGGCTGAGAGGGATGGCGGCAGTGATGTTCTTGAGGTTGTTGGCGTGGCAGCCAGCAATAGTTAGGAAAGGGTGATTCTTTTTCACCTCACGGCGCGAACCACGGGTGGGGTGGTTAATCACGGCGGAAAGAGCGCGATAGGTGGGGGAGAGGTGGTTTTTGCCTTTCGATTTTGAGGCGGAAAGGACTGGCGGTTTGCCTTGATAGGCGATTTCGCCGCCGAGGCGGCCGGCACCGGGGCCAAGATCGATGAGGTGATCCGCCGCGGCGATGGTATCCTCGTCGTGCTCGACGATGATGAGGGAATTCCCCTGGTCGCGGAGGGCGATGAGGGTTTTGAGGAGGGCGGCGTTGTCGCGGGGATGGAGGCCGATGGTGGGCTCGTCGAGCACATAAAGCACGCCGCGGAGGTTGGAGCCGAGCTGTGCGGCGAGGCGGATGCGCTGGGACTCGCCGCCGGACAGGGTGTTGCCGGAGCGGTCGAGCTGGAGGTAGCCGAGGCCGACTTCCTGGAGGAAGGCGAGGCGCTGGCGGATTTCGGGTAGAATGTCGCGGGCGATGAGGGCGTCGCGGGAGGCGGTAAATTTGATTTTTTGGAAGTGGATCGATGCGGCGTTGATAGAGAGTTGGCCGAGGTCGGAGATGGCGGTGGAAGAATCGCGGCGAGACGCCGCTGACACGGCCTGCGGCGAGACGCCGCAGCTACTGAGGCGGACGGCGGAGGCGGTGGGGTTGAGGCGGGAGCCGTGGCAGGCGGGGCACTCGACGAGTTCGATGCAGTCCATGCGATCGATGGCGCGGTCGGCGTCCATTTCGGCCTCTAACACGGAGTCGAAGCGGGCGATGTCTAGGTGTTGGCGGCGTTTCGGCACGCGACCGTGGCCGCGGCATTCAGGGCACCAGCCGTGCGGGGAGTTGAAAGAGAAGAGGCGGGGGTCGAGCGCTTCGAAGGATTGGTTGCAGCTGGGGCAGCTGGAGTGGGTGGAGAGCAGGATGAATTTTTTGTCGGCGGTGAAGAGTTTGAGGAGACCCTTGCCGATGGTGAGGGCGCGCTCCAGCGACGGCGGGAGGCTGGTGACTGTCGTTTTGGAAATTTCCGCCACGACGACGTCGATGTCGTGCTCCTTGAAGCGTTCGAGGCGGGTGAAGCCCTCGGCGTCCTTGAACTGTTTGTCCACAAGCAAACGGGTGAAACCCTGTTTGAGCGCCCACTCGGCGATCTCGTTGTGATAGCCTTTTTTGCCGCGGATAATCGGGGCAAGCAAGGTGACGGGACCTTTTTTGAGGTGGCCGCGGATGGTGTTCTCGATGGCGGATAGAGATTGTTTCTCCACCGGGACCTGGCAGTCCGGGCAGTAGAGGGTGCCGAGTTTGGAGTAGAGCAGGCGGATGAAGTTCCACAGCTCGGTGACGGTGGCGACGGTGGATTTTCCGCCGCCCTGGGAGACACGCTGCTCGATGGCGACCGTGGGCGGGAGGCCTTGGAGTTGGTCGATCTCGGGTTTTTCCAACTGCTCCGCGAACTGCCGGGCGTAGGCGGACATGGAGTCGAGGAACCGGCGCTGGCCCTCGGCAAAGAGGATGTCGAAGGCTAGGGTGGATTTGCCGGAGCCTGATAGACCGGAGATGACGACGAGCTGGTCGCGCGGGATGTCGAGGGAGATGTTTTTGAGGTTGTGATGGCGGGCGCCGCGGAGGGTGATGGAATTGGTTGAGGGTGAAGAGAAAGATGGAGCGGGACGCTCCTTGCACGGTCTGGGGCGAGACGCCCCAGCCACGAGTGGCCCTAAGAAGCGGGCGGTGGGGGTGTCGAGCTTGGCGACGGTCTCGGGCGGGCCTTGGGCGACTAACTGGCCGCCGTGTTTGCCGGCTTCGGGGCCGAGGTCGAGGATCCAGTCGGCGGATTTGATGACGTCGAGGTTGTGCTCGATGACGAGCAGGGAGTGGCCGGAATCGACTAACTTCTGGAAGACGGTGAGCAGGTTCTCGATGTCGGAGAAGTGGAGGCCGGTGGTGGGTTCGTCGAGGATGAGGAGCTTGTTTTTCTGGCTGGGACTGGAAGTCCCAGCCACGCTCAGCAATTGGCAGAGTTTGAGGCGCTGGGCCTCGCCGCCGGAGAGGGTGTTGAGGGGCTGGCCGAGTTTGAGATAGCCGAGGCCGACCGCGAGGAGCGGAGCGAGGGCGGTGAGGATTTGCTCGATGAGGCGGAGTTCCTTTTTGGAGTAATCGGCCTGGCGGTTGAAAACCGCCGCAACGTCGGCGACGGTTAGGTCGAGCACGTCGGCGATGGAGAGGCCGTTGTAGGTGTAGTCGAGGGTGGAGGATTTGTAGCGCTTGCCGTTGCAGTCGGGGCAGGTGACGTAGAGGTCGGAGAGGAACTGCATCTCGACCTTTTCGAAGCCGTTGCCGGCGCAGCGGTCGCAGCGGCCCTCGCCGGAATTGAAGGAGAAGAAGCCGGGCTTGAGCGCGGCTGATTTCCCGGCGTCGGTCTCGCAGAAAAGCTGGCGGATGGGATCGAACGCGCCGAGGAAAACGGCGGGCGTGGAGCGCGGTGTGCGAGCGACGGCTGTTTGATCGACAAGCTCGACGCCGCTGAGATATCGGGAGCCTTTGAGCTCCTTGAGCGGCGCGGCGTCACCTTCGGCCTCCTGGCCTAACTTGCGGGCTAGGTTGAGGTAGAGGACGTCGTGGGCGAAGGTCGATTTGCCGGAGCCAGAAACGCCGGTGAGCACGGTGAAGAGGCCGAGCGGGAGATCGACGTCGAGTTTCTTGAGGTTGTGGCGGGTGGCTCCGCGGATGGAGAGGAGTTGCTTGGTGGGCTTGCGGCGCTTGGTGGGGACAGCGATGGATTTGCTGCCATCAAGCCATGGGAGAGTGCCGATTGATGATTGATGGGTTTTGATTTTTGATTTTTTGGAGGGCGATTCACCTCCAGGGTTTCCTTGATAGATGAGGGTGCCGCCACAGGAGCCTGCGCCGGGGCCGAGGTCCACAAGGTGGTCGGCGGCGAGCATGACGGTTTGCTCGTGCTCGACGACGACAAGGGTGTTGCCTTTGTCGCGGAGTCCGTGCATGACCCCGACGAGGCGGTCGATGTCGCGCGGGTGGAGGCCGACGGTGGGCTCGTCGAGGACGAAGAGCGTGCCGGTGAGCGCCGCGCCGAGACAGGTGGTGAGGTTGACTCGCTCGACCTCACCGCCGGATAGGGTGCGGGTCGTGCGATCAAGGGTGAGGTAACCGAGGCCGACTTGGTCGAGGTAGCTGAGCCTCGACTCGATTTCCGTGACGACAAGGTCCAGCGTGGGATCGGCAGGGCGGCTGGATATTTCATATTTGAGATATGAAATAACCGGGAGGAAATCGGAGATCGGGAGGGCCCAAAGATCCGGGAGGGTTTTACCGCTGACTTTGAAGCAGAGGGACTCGGGTTGGAGGCGTTTGCCGCGGCAGGCGGAGCAGGTGGTGTAGGAGCGGTAGCGGGACAGGAAGACGCGGACGTGCATCTTGTAGGCCTTGGTTTCCATCCAGTCGAAGAAGCCTTTGATGCCATACCAGTCGCCGGACTGCCATAGGTCTTCGAGCTCGTCCCAGGGCTACCTCATTTTGGTACAATCCGCACTTGTACGAAACGACCGTTTGATTTAAGCGGGCCGGATGGCTTGCAAGAAGACCCGTAATGAAGAGTATGCCGGAGGGTTTCCTCCCGGCATGGAAGCATTTGAAAAGCTCACCGA